>JAAEEL010000015.1 GCA_013415795.1 Methanocellales archaeon
TAAAGGTCAGCACTCCTGCTCAAACAAGCCGCTATTGCCACTCTCTGCAATTCTCCACCGCTTAGTTCTGTTATGTTCTGATCTAATAAACGCTCAAGCTGAAGCGGTCTGTTGATTTCAGTTTTGTAGTAACTGGAATCGAATCGATCCGTTATGGAACGAAGTAGCTGATCAACTCTTATATCCTGATCTACTTTGATATATTGTGGCTTGTATGATATCTTTAGGTCCAGATTTATGTTACCAACCTCTGGCTTGATCAATCCCGCAAGTATTTTAGAGAACGTGGTCTTACCAGTGGCATTTGGACCTACGATACCCATGACCTCTCCTCTTCGAATATCGCCCCCCTCTACATCTAGTGTGAACTCTCGGTACTCCTTCCTGAACCCATCAAATTTTGCAAGTATAAAAGCCTCTTTTTGTGCCCTTGGTGCATGGACTTCGAATTTTATCTCTTCGGTACGAATCCTGACATTCTCCTCTGGTAAAAATCCTCGCAGATACTCATTGATGCCCACCCTAACTCCTTTCGGATGTGTGATTACACCGTATGCTCCAGGGGTTCCATATACGATGTGCACTGCATCAGCCAATAGATCCAAAATGGCAAGATCATGCTCAACGATTACTACTGTGCTCTCCTTTGAAACCTCTCGAATTAGATTGGCAGCTTTGATGCGCTGGTGTATGTCCAAGTAAGGTGTAATTTCATCAAAGAAGTAGAAATCAGCATCCTTGCTTATACACCTCGCTATAGCAATCCTCTGCAGTTCTCCCCCGCTGACATCACCGATTCTCCTGTCTAGTATGTGATCGATATCTAGACGAACCATCAGATTATTTATCTTCCGTTCATCTAGTAACAACTCATGGACAAAACTTTTACTATTTGCAATCAGATCTATGCGCTGTGATTTTTGTGAAACTCGAATCTCACCTTTGGAAATCCTTCTTATATAATCTTGTAGCACCGATCCTTTATAATGGGAAATAATTTTATCCCATGTTACTTCCTCATCCCCTAAGTTTGGTTTTAGTTTACCAGCTAATATCTGTATAGCTGTTGTTTTTCCAATACCATTTTGACCCAATATGCCGATGATACTACCTTCTTGTGGTATTGGTAATCCATATAGAGCAAAACCATTTGATCCATATCTATGCGTTTCCCTTTCCCTAAGTTCCTCTTTGAGTCGTATGATCGATATTGCGCCGAATGGGCATTTCTTGATACATATGCCACATCCAACGCACATTTCTTCGGATATAACTGGTTTTCCATCATCGCATATGATTACGGTGTCATCTCCTGTCCGAACCCTGGGGCAAAATCTCTGACACTCATGGGTACATTTTCGAGGTTGACATCGATCTTTGTCTATAATTGCAATCCTCATGAGTACCCCAAGAATCAGTTTAATAATAGGGTCCAGCTAACAAACCAAAATGATAAGGTCATAAATCCTACATAGAACCAATCCTTTGTCTTAAGCTCTCCTGTAACGTTAATCAATGGATAGATGTATTTTTGTATCAATATTGCAAAAGCAAGGACAGTAAACCCAAAACCTGCTCTGACTTGTCCTTCTCCGGCCAAATAAAATGATATTATACCAGCCAAAACTCCAAAGATGCCTGATATGGCTGTTTTCTTGATGCCGTCCATATATTCTTTCTCTCTGTCTTCTTCAGTCTTCTCTGGTATTTTTGGAAAATCTGATTTGTTCACGCTAGGCCCCCATCATATGTTATTAAGGCTTATGTTAACTTTTACGCTTACGTATATATAATATGTCCATAATTGGACGAACATTATATACACCTATTTGAGATGCCATGAAAGACAAAATGACGAGCGTGGACGTAGCAGTAATTGTATCAGAGCTGCAGGTATTAATCGATGCAAAATTGGACAAGATCTATCAACACGAAGATGAGATTCGGCTAAAGATGTACGTCACTAGGGATCGCCGCGACCTATTGATAAAAGCGGGTAAGCTAATATATCTAACCAAATATCCACGACCTAGCTTGAAGATCGCTCCAAGTTACTCGATGTTACTTAGAAAGCACTTGAAAGGTGGGCGAATAACATCGATAGGTCAGCATGATTTTGATCGAGTAATCGAGATACATATCCAACGAGGTGAAGAAAAGAGAATATTGATAATAGAACTGCTTCCCAAGGGAAACATAATATTACTGAGCGAAGACCGTAAGATAATACTGCCCTTGACTACGATGAGTTTGCGCAGTAGGGAAGTGCGGCGAGGTGAGCAATATGAGTTTCCACCACTCCAGAAGAATCCGATAGATATAACTAAAAGCGAGCTGCACGCTTTTTTTGAAGAATCTGATAGGAGTCTAGTTAGTACTCTTGCATCTGGGCTAAACATGGGGGGTCTCTATGCAGAAGAGGTCTGTATTCGCGCAGGAGTGGACAAAAAAACTCCCGCTAGAGGTATGCCGGTAGAAAAGCTTCAGAAAATTCATAGTGCAATGTACAAGTTATTTGATTCAATTTACTCTGGCAAATTCGAGCCCCACATAGTATTTGAAAAAGGAGAGGAGATAGAGGCACTCCCATTTGAGTTGTGTCAGTATGTGGATCATGAAAAAGTATACTTTAATTCTTTGAATGAAGCATTGGATGAATTCTTTTCTCGAAAGGCGATACAGAGTGTCAAATCAATCAAGGATGAAAAATTGGCCATATTGGAGCGAAAGTCAAGTCTTCAAGAACATGCGATCGAAAAATTCCAGCAGGAAGAGAAGGAGTGCATAAAGAAGGCAGAAGCAATCTATTCCCAATATCAACAAATAGAGGGAATTTTTAAATACATTCATGGTGCTAGGGGACAAGGTTCCTCTTGGAGGGAAATCAAGGCTAAAATCGAAGGAGAGATCGACGAGGCAACTGGTATTCTGACAATAGGGCTGGATGGGACCATTGTCGCTCTGGACATGAAACTTGGCATACCTCAAAATGCCCAAATATATTATCAGCGAGCTAAAAAAATCAGAAAAAAGCTTGAAGGCGCTTCAAGAGCGTTAGAACAAACAAAAAAAGAGATTGAACAACCCAGATCACTTGAAATTGAACCTGAGAATGCACCTCAGCGAAGGATTCGCCAAAGAAAACAATGGTACGATCGATTTAGATACTTCATATCATCAGAAGGTTTTCTTGTTATAGGGGGGAGAGATGCCAGCACTAACGAGGAAATCGTCAAAAAGCATATGGAATCCCAGGACCTATTCTTACATACGGAAGCACATGGTTCACCCGCAGTTGTCATAAAGACATCTGGGAGAGAAATTCATAGCTCAACGCTAGCAGAGGCTGCACAATTCGCTGTTTCTTATTCCAGTGTCTGGAAAGCAGGAAGTTATGGGGGTGATTGTTACTGGGTGAGTCCGGAACAGGTTTCAAAGACACCACCACCCGGAGAACATCTACCAAAAGGGAGTTTTATGGTCAGAGGAAAAAGAAACTATATCAGGGCATCAGTTGGCATATCAATCGGAATCGAGATAAATGACGAGACAAGGTTAATAGGCGGCCCATCTAGTGCAATAAAACAGATGTCGAAGTATGTAATAGAAATAGAGCCAGGAGACTTGGATCAAAATCAAGTTGCTAAGGAGATATCCAAGATATTTTTCCAGGATGCGGATTACATAGATAAAATGTTAGTAAAATCCATAGCTTCCCCTGATTGCATCTTAAAATTTCTTCCACCGGGAAAGTCAAAGATCAAGATTTCTTAGGCAGAGCAAGTTAAAGTACATAAGAAAATAAGAATTACAAGACTATCATTGGCATTTCCTACTAACGAGCCGGATAGGAGTTTAGCGGCATAACTATATATTAAACGAAACTTTGTGCAAAAAAGCCATGTACTGCTCATGAAAATCTGAAAAGTCAAATAAAGTAGATACTAGATTTTGTTTGATTCAACCATCCTTCATTTTTTTTATAACCGTAGAAGAAAGATAAATCGATACAATTATCTGTTATTATAACTTGTTATTATAACTGAGCTACATATACATGAGGATCATCAAGCATCGCTTGAAGGGACAAGAGGGTGAAATATCTATCATTCCAGAATCCTTGGATGATCTCTGGCATCTGAAATACATCATAGAGCCTGGAGATATAATATTCGCATTAACTAAAAGGCGAGTTGAAGTCGTTAGGGATAAAATCCGCCCAGAAAAAGTGGAGAAAAAAACCGTTCGATTGGGGATATCTGTAATTGATACTGAATTTCATAAATTCTCTAACCGTCTGAGAATAAGGGGGACCATTCAGAACGGTATAGACATTGGCTCATATCATACGATTAACGTAGAGCCAAATACGAAGATTTCTATCATCAAGCACTGGAGATACGATCAGCTAAAGAGAATCAATGAAGCCGTAAGGGCCTCCTCTCATCCGAAAGTTGTGATAGTTGCCATAGAAGAGGGGGAAGCATCCCTTGGTATAGTTCGACAATATGGTGTTGATTTATCCTCGGAGATCAAAGGCACATCTCAAAAAATGGAAGGCTCGCGAGAGATTTTTTTTGAAGAAATCGCGAATCAACTGGAGTTAATTTCAAAGGACGCTCAGTTGATCATTGCAGGCCCGGGTTTCACCAAGGAGGATTTTCTCACATCCCTCAAACAGAAAAAGCCTGAGCTTGCAGAAAAAGCCGTGCTAGAGAGCACATCTTCTGTCGGAACGTCTGGTTTTCAAGAAATCCTTCGGAGAGGTGCCGTTGATAGAATGATAGAAGAGGCACACATCACAAAAGAAGCAAAACTAATAGAATCACTGCTAGAAGAGATCGCTGGGGATGGAAAAGCTGCCTACGGCATGGATGAAGTTCAGAGAGCTTTTAACTATGGTGCAATAGAGACGCTCCTTGTAGCGGATGAAACTCTCAGAGAGTCACTAGAAAAGGAGGATATTGATCAATTTCTTAGGAACGTGGAATCTGCAAGAGGTCAAATTGTAGTTTTTAGCACGGAATTCGAGCCTGGTCAGAGGTTACAATCCCTTGGTGGTATTGCAGCATTGCTAAGGTTCAAGATTGAATGAAAACTAATCTCCATCTACATATCTTTTTTAAATCATTCAAGTTTATGAACTCCTATTAAATTTATAAAAGTTTAAATAATAATCAAACAAATTTTGATCAGGGGTAATATGGTAAATAGAAAACTAAGGAAAAAAGATTGGGGGATAACTGGAGCAATATTTTTGGTCGTAACTCTTGGTATGATTCAATTTCTGACATCACCCCAAGGATATCTCTGATTCACGGGTAATGATGTAATGCGTTTGTCAGTAATCATTGGGACTATTGCCGTTGGTCTTAATATCACTATCACTAAAAAAGGCATGTCAATCAGAAGACCTCGTTAATATTTTTTGACACCTCTCGTCGAAAATACACAATAAATTAACATTATCCTCAATTAAATATATTTAAATATAAGTGAAAATAAAATCGAAAAAGGGAGGCTTCAAAATGATCGATAAACTTTTTGTTAAGATTAAGAAGTTATTTGGTGCTGGTAAGGGTGAAGTCACCGATAAGGAGAATTTGGTCGATGATTTCATTAATCGGATTGATAAACTTGTAGAAGGAATGGATATTGATCGTCGAGGTTTTTTCAAGCAGAAGGTGATGTACAGAGATACCTTTAAAATGTTATTGGAAAGACAGGGAGATGCCGCGGCAAGAGAGCTTGGTGAATGGATAATAGATTACATAAATAAAAACGGAAAAACCCCTGTACGTCAACAAGTGAGAGAGCAAGCAGGACTCATATAATAAAATAAACACTAAATTTCGTAAACTCAAAAAAAAATAAAATAAATAATACACGAAATGATACACTTTTAAAGATTTTTTAATTACAAATTGGCGTCAAAAATCTCTGTTAAATATTTCTGTTTACTTTTAAAAAAGCGGGTATTTGCTGTTTTGACTTGAAGTTATTGCAAATCCTAAAAACAGATATCAACCATATTACACCTAGTCTTGCTTTCAACTTATATTATATCTATTCCGTAAATTGAAGATTTTTATCTCAAGAAATGTTTATCCATTAATGATTTCATGTTTCTTATGCCGCTGGTGATTTTATTCGGGTGATGTAGCAAGGATTGAATAACCATAAGTAGTCGCACTAGTCTTTGAGATACTTTCTGATTTCAGAACTTTTATTGTCATAGCTAACAAAGAGATCCTAGGTATATTTGGGATAACTTCTATCATGCTATTTGGCTATTTTTTTTTACTTATCTTACTCCGCGACATTTTTATCATCATGAAATCTTATTCCTATAAGGAGTATACAATTATGTCAGTAAATTCTGATCATTATGATGTTCTCATCGAGGGCGGATGGATTTTCACATCCAAGGGATTAGTTAAAGAGGCTTTAGCCGTCGATAATGGGATTATCGCGAATATAGGCGAAAAGGTCTCAGCTGATAGGGTAATCGATGCTAAAAATGGAATAGTGATGCCTGGCTTGATTAATACTCATACTCATCTTGGAATGACTTTACTCAGGGGTTATGCAGATGATTTTCCATTGGAGCAATGGCTAAACGAGTACATCTGGCCAATGGAAGCAAAGCTAGATGAAAGAGCAGTGTACATAGGGTCATTGCTTGGCTGTCTGGAGATGATCAAGTCTGGCACAACCACATTTGCTGACATGTACATACATATGGATGGTGCAGCAAGAGCAGTAGAAAAGTCTGGGCTTAGGGGCTTGCTGTCCTACGGCATGATCGAACTCGGAGACGGGGCTAGAGCGGAAAGGGAATTAAAAACCGGAAAAGAATTTGTAAAAAAATGGAACAATGCCGCAAATGGCAGGATCACGACTGCATATGGCCCGCATGCACCGAATACTTGTTCCCCCGAGTTTTTGACTCGCGTAAGAGAATGCTCTGATAAAGATGGCGTAGGAATTCACACTCATCTAGCTGAAACTAAAACAGAGATCAATGAAATGAAGAGCAAATATGGCATGTCCCCTGTAAGACTTTTAGATAAGATAGGTTTTTTTGGACCAGACGTATTAGCCGCGCATTGTGTTTGGCTTTCAGAAGGAGATATCAAGATTTTAAATAAGAACGATGTCAAAGTAGCGCACAATCCTACCAGCAACATGAAGCTTGGATCAGGAATCGCGCCAGTTCCAGAGCTTATGAAAGATGGGATTACAGTAGCGTTGGGAACCGACGGATGTGCATCCAACAACGATCTCGACATGTTTAGAGAAATGAAGACGACTGCTCTACTCCATAAAGTCCACAAGCTCGATCCGACTATGATTTCTGCAAGAGATGCACTGAATATGGCAACGATTAATGGAGCGATAGCACTTGGAATCAATGCAGGAGAGCTGGCAGTAGGCAGGAAGGCAGATATCATAATCGTCGACACAAACAAGCCCCATCTGACACCAAAGCACGATATGGTCTCCCATTTAGTCTATTGTGCAAAGGGTAGCGATGTCTCCACATGCATAGTGGATGGCAAAATCCTGATGGAGAACTATGAGCTCACAATGTTAAACGAGTCGAAGATAATGGCTGATGCAGAGAAGGTTACGAGAGATTTAATGAATAAAGTCGAAAAAGGTCAAACAAGGGTGATTTAAAGAATATTGGCTAAAATTGTATATTAAGGACAATTATAAGAAATTAGGCTTTTATAGCCCTGAAGGACCATTTGAGACTGGTTAAGATTTTAAAGGAACTTCCAAAGGAGATGTGCCCGCCCATATCATTCCGTGGACGTATCCGGTAAAATAAATTCGGAGATGAATTACTCCATAAATAGAAAAGCATGCGAAAAGTGCGAGGACTGCTTCTCAAAAAGAAATTGCCCCCAAGATGCTACCGACGAGCAAATAGACCTCCTGAAATGTGAAGGATGTGGCATCTGCTTGAACTGCTGCCCCAATAATGCCATCAGGGGCGGATTCGTTGAATTTAATGTGCGTGATATCGATTCTAAAAAATTTAATTCATTGCGATCTATGAAAGACGTCTTCGTTTTAGATGCTCCGAGTGATATATTAGGGCTGTTCTAAAAGAAATCTTCGCATATGGTGGAAATTAGACTTTAAAGTTTGTTTGGCAAACAATCTCAGTGGAGTCCTCTTACCTTCGATATGTGTGTCTCCTGCCCGTATGGCCTGAAGTATTTTATCAACGGAAGGCGCAGAATCAATCTTCGTTATGGCACATCCAACCATATCTGCTATATGTGCATCGGATCCTGCCACCATTGGTAAGTTTCTACTCAAGGCCAGTTTTCTTGCCTTCCAATTAGAATAACCTATGATGAACCTTGAGTTATATATTTCAACTGCATCTATGTCTTCTGGGATATATCCCAATTCATGGCGAAACGGATGAAACGGATGTGGCACTATTACGGTTCCACCCAGATCCTTTGCCATATTGATCGTAATCTCCGGAGACATGCCCGTAGGGATATCATCAGTAATACCCAAAACGATGAGGTGACCTCTGGTTGTCGAGATTTCCTCCCCAGGAATCACAATCAAGTCAAGATCTAATTCCTTTGAAACTTGTACTCCTACGAGTCCGCCTTGAATGCTATCATGATCGGTGATCGCGATTCCGTCCAGTCCGATTTCTTTGGCTCGAATGAGAATCTTATCAACAGAGTCGTAACCGTCATGTGAACGACAAGAGTGTACATGTAGATCAAATTTGAGCACCATCAATAGTGTTTTGTCTTAAAGAAATATAATATATGCTCATGAAGGTACTAGTGGTTACTGGACGCAAGGCATATTGGATTGTAAAAAAAGCAGTAGGCGATGATGCAGATGTTCTCCTGTTGGATGTTGATGTGGCATCTTTTGTTACGCCGGATCTATTGCGCCCAATATCTAGTCTCGATTATGATCTAATCCTTGTTCCTGGTTTATCTTCTGGAGATTTTTTGAGGCTAGAGAAAGATACGGGTATAAAAATAAGACTTGGACCTAAGCATGCATGCGACTTGGATGTAGTGTTATCTCATGCGGATATTATTGAATTCTCGCACTCGGTGCCCGCTTGCCAACTATTGTCTGCTAAAAAACATGAAGAGGCGATGAAAAAAGTCAATGAACTAGAGTTTGAAGCTGAGTATAGTTTTAAGCTAAGTAATCTAAAAATTGGCGGCAAGTCTAGAATGAAGGTAATGGGTGAGATCGTGGATGCGACTCGAATGCAAAGAGATGAGATACTGACAGTAGCTCGTGACTTTATCGCACAAGGTGCAGACATAATAGACATTGGCGCTGCAATGGATGCAACTTCTCTAGAGGTTATAAATGCAGTAGAGGCCGTATCATCCCTGGACATCCCGATCAGCATTGACACCGCCAATCCAGAAATAATCCTCGAAGCCATAGAAGATATCGATATGGTTCTCAGTCTGAACGGCGATAGTATAAAAGCAGTAGGCAGATCAATTGCAGATCGAGGTATATCAGCAGTTATCATACCTGATAGCGATCTAGGATCTCTGCAGAATAACATCAGGCTCGCACAAGAGATTGGAATTGATAAAATCATCGCAGACCCTGTCCTACGACCTATTGGAGAAGGATTGATTGATTCCCTAGTGTCGTATCATAGGTTCAGGCAAGCCAGCGATCTGCCATTGTTCTTTGGGGTGGGAAACGTTACCGAGCTGATAGATGCCGATTCAATTGGAATCAATGCAATCTTGGCCGGAATTGCGATGGAGCTGGGTGCCAGCATACTTTTCACCCCACAATATAGCGCTAAGACCAGAGGAAGTATTTATGAGTTGAAAACAGCAGCCCAGATGATGATACTCTCAAAAGAGAGGTGTACGCCGCCGAAAGATCTTGGATTGGATCTCTTAGTCATCAAAGAAAAGAGGCATAGAACAAGCGAAATTAAAATCAACAAATCGATAAAAGCAAAAGCCCATAAATCCCAACAAGACCCTAAGGGATCTTTCAGCATAGATATCAAAGATGGAAAGATTGTAGCCACGCAGGGAGATACATCCATCATAGGCACTAGCTCAAAAGCCGTTTTCGACACGATATCAGATCTTGGATTGGTATCTTTGATAGATCATGCTGCTTACCTTGGAAGAGAACTTATGAAAGCCGAACTCTCGCTAAGATTTAGGAGGAGTTATGCACAGGATGATAAATTTTAAGCCACATTCTGCATCAATATGATCAATTCGTCGAATTCTGAATCTCCGTCTATCTGGACTAAAGTTTTTGTTACTTGTTCCCCCCCAATTTCTGTGGTGTAGGTTATATCTTCATAGGGAACCAATCCCGCAGTGGCCACAATGGAACCGTCACTACTCCATATAGCTAGGGCCCCTTTGACAGCAATTGATCCGCCCTCATACTCCAGAGTGCCATCGTAAACTAGTGCTTTAACAGTCTCTCCATGCAAATTTTGGAATGTAGTATCGCCGATTCTATGAAAGTTGGACACACCCGTTCCTTGGACAGTGCTCATCAGCTGAGTCTCCATCAGACCAAAAGCCCTATCGATTAATTTTTTTGCCAAAAAGTCTAGACTAACCGGTAATGCTAATCTTACTGTCATCAGAGTAGAGGTGATATCTGATATTTGCGTCTCTTGATTGATTCTGCTCTCTAGTTCTGCATCTTTATAGGATAGTTTAGCTAAATTTATCGTTAGTTTGACTGACCACTCCATTTCAAGGGAATCTTTTTGCACATCACCCGCCTGGGTCCAACCCAGTTCACTTAGGGTTTTAGGGTCCACTCTTGCTGCAACTGCCTCCTTTGGCTCAAGGCATCCGACCACGTTAGTCATGATGATAATAAATGCTACTAAAATGGCAAACTGTTTTTTCATGTCAACTCATGAATTGGTATAGGGAAGTATTAAAGTTATGGCAAGACCTATGCAAATGACATGGAAGGGCTAGAGAATCGACTTAAGAGGGCGGGTGTAGATGGACTCATGCTCGTAAGCGACAGTATCCATGATGCAAATATGTTCTATCTAACAAATTTTTTGATGCCTGACCCTTTTATTTATATTAGAAAAGATAATTCCGAGTTCATCATAGTCTCGCGGATGGAATTTAGAAGGGCTAAAAAGGAGTCAAAGATTAGGGACGTGAGATCTACCGATGAATATGGCATGCTAGATTTATTGAAAAAACATAAGGATGTTCAAAAAGCTCGCTTAGAATTGCTGAAAGATGTGCTCAATAAAGAGGGTATTAAACGTATAGCAGTACCAATGAACTTCTCCTTTTTTATCGCAAGTGAGTTGAATGACTTCGAGATATTGCCGGTCAGATTACTGGAGGATCTAAGAGAAGTTAAAACTAAAGCCGAGATCAAAAGCATCAAAAGTGCACAGCAAGCTTGTGAAAGCGCCATGCAAGTTGCCATAGATGCGATTCGAAAAGCCGATATCAATAAAGATGTTTTGAATCTAACGTCAGAAGACGTAAAAGTTATCATAGAGCATGATTTGATAAATAAAGGGTGCAGGGCTGATGATATTATCGTAGCCTCTGGAAAACAATCATCTGATCCTCATTGTTCCGGATCGGGAGCGCTGGAAATAAACACATCAATCGTCATAGATATATTTCCATATCTCAAAAAAGAGCGGTACCATGCTGACATGACGCGCACCGTCCTCAGAGGTTCTCCGACTAAAGAAACAGAGGAGATGTACCAAACAGTTCTAGATGCACAAAATATAGCGATCAGCAATATCAGAGCTGGCGTGACTGGAAAAGAGATTCACGTTGCAGTATGTGATCTTTTTCAGGAAAGGGGTTACGATTTCATTCACTCTACTGGTCATGGCGTGGGTCTAGATGTTCATGAGGGGCCATCCCTGGCGGAAAATGGAGATAAGTTAAAAGCTGGCAACGTCATAACGGTTGAACCTGGGTTATATGACCCCGAAATCGCAGGTGTTAGGTTAGAGGACTTAGTACTTGTGACTGCCAAAGGATGCAAGAATCTCACGCGATTCCAAAAGCAACTGGTGATATAATGAAAGAAGAAGTTTTCAAGAAATATGAACAAGCTGGACAGATTCTGGTTGATGTTATGGGAAGCGTAAAGGACAAAGTCAAGATCGGAGCATCTTTATTAGAAGTAGCTGATTTTGTGGAAAATCTAATCAGGGAGAAAGGTGCACAGCCAGCATTCCCGTGCAACATATCTAGAAATGATGAGGCAGCCCATGCAACACCTTCAGCAAGTGATATATCCGTCTTTGGAAGAGACATGGTCAAGCTCGATATCGGAGTGCAGGTCGATGGTTATATCGCTGATTCTGCCATAACCGTGGATTTGAGTGACAATGCAAATTTAGTGGAATCTTCCAGAGCTGCTTTGAGATCCGCAATAGATATCGTCCGTGCTGGTATAAAAATTACAGAAATTGGTGATGCAATCGAAAGTACCATAGAAAGTTTTGGGTACAGACCAGTTGCTAATCTCACAGGGCATGGCTTAGCGAGATGGGATCATCATGCATCTCCATCCATACCAAACAGATCAGTTTTGTATGGAGGAACCCTCAAAGAAGGTGATGTAATAGCTATCGAACCTTTTGCCACCAATGGCGCTGGGCACGTCTCAGAGGGTGGGAGTGCGGAGATCTATCGGTTAGAAACGCTGAAGCCTGTTCGCCTTCCGGCAGCTAGAAAATTGTTGAAAGCGATAGAAGAGTACAAAATGCTTCCTTTTGCAAAGAGATGGCTACCACAAACCCGCCTAGATTTTATATTGAATCAATTTGAGAGATCAGGAATCGTGTATTCATACCCAGTGCTCAAAGACGATGCAGGAGGATTGGTCTCACAAGCCGAACACACAGTTATCGTAGAAAAAGGCGGATGCCTAGTAATCACCGAGTAACATCTTTAGAACAGACTTCATAAACAAATCAAAGTAGAGATAGAAAAAGTATTGTATCAGAAAATATATTAGTAGAGTAAATAGAAAAATAGGAAATAATTTTGGTTTTGGTATTAAGTACTTTGATGACAAAGGTCTCCTGCTGTTTTTCGAGGGATTTAAGCCCGTTCAAGCTAACTCTTAGCTCAATCAAACTTTTGAAGAATCGATGGATTACCGGCCTTTGCAAATCTGAGAATAAATGAGAAGCAATGAGCTTACATCTTAATTTTTCTTTTTCTTAAAACATAAGATATTATTATATGCGATGAGCAAACACATATGACATTACTTTTGTCGGAGGAAGTAAAAGTTTGAAACAACCCAGCGTTAACATAGGCATTGTAGGACATGTGGACCATGGAAAAACAACGCTAGTGAGCGCTTTATCTGGTGTTTGGACGGATCGGCATAGTGAGGAGCTCAAAAGAGGCATATCGATACGTCTAGGCTATGCAGACATAACCTTTAGAAAATGCCCCAATTGTAAAGAGCCCAAATGCTATTCCATAGAAAAAAACTGCCCATATTGTGGTTCTGAGACAAATGAGATGAGAACGGTATCATTCGTTGATTCTCCTGGCCATGAAACATTGATGGCAACCATGCTAAGTGGTGCTGCTCTCATGGACGGTGCCGTTCTTGTCATTGCAGCTAGTGAGCCCTGTCCACAGCCACAGACCAAAGAGCATCTGATGGCATTGGACATAATAGGAGTGGAAAATGTTGTAATCGCTCAAAACAAGATCGACCTGATATCGAGAGAGGATGTTCTTAAGCATTATCATCAAATAAAAGATTTTGTTAAGGGTACGGTGGCCGAAAATGCACCAATAGTACCCATCTCAGCCCAACATAATGCGAATATCGATGTTCTGATTGGATTGATTGAAGAAAAAATTCCGACACCAGTTCACGATCTAGACAAACCAGCCCATATGTTTATAGCTAGGTCATTTGATGTCAACAAACCAGGTGTTCCGATAGATAAAATCACTGGAGGGGTCATAGGTGGAGTATTGAGCCAGGGCTTGTTAAGAGTTGGAGATCAACTAGAGATCAGGCCCGGAAGAAAGGTGGATTTTGAGGGCAAGATAAACTGGGTTCCAATTACCACCCAGATAACGGGAATAATGGCAGGAGGACAAAGTGTCAAAGAAGCTGTACCAGGCGGATTATTGGGGGTGGGTACGAAATTGGACCCTTCTATGACTAAAAGCGATGCGCTTGTAGGGCAAGCAGCTGGTCACTTGAGTTCACTTCCACCGGTTTGGGATGAGTTCACGATGGACATACAATTACTTGATAGAGTTGTAGGTTCGACAGAAGAATCTGATGTAGAGCCCATACGAACAAGTGAACTACTGATGCTCAGTGCAGGAACCGCAACCACAATAGGAGTTGTATCATCTGCTAGAAATAACGAAGCAGAGGTCAAGCTAAAGCGGCCTGTTTGTGTTAGGCCTGCATCAAGAGTTGCAATCAGCAGACGTATTGGGGCCAGATGGCGTTTGATTGGTGTCGGAGTGCTCCTATGAGAGTAATTCTAGACACAAACGCATTGATGATTCCCGGGAAATTTGGCGTTGATATCTTTGCAGAATTAGAAAAACTGGAGTATGATCGATTCATTGTTCCAAGTCGAGTAGTCAGTGAACTGAAGATTCTATACAAAAAAGGTGGCAACAAAGCCGAAGCATCTCTAGCGTTATCGCTCTTGGATCGATGTGAAGTAGTCGATGCAAAGGCATCCGCAGACGATGCGATCGTCCAAATAGCTGAGGATATGAATGCTACCGTCTTTACTGTGGATGCAGAATTGAGAAAGCGATTAAAAGATAAGGGTATAAATACAATATGCCTACGCCAGAAAAAGAGGTTAGAATATGTATAGGAAAATGAGGCTTATCGACACGGTACGTATACCGCCAGATAAATTGGGCGGTAAAACCGAGAAGGTTGTGAAATCAGCATTAGAGGAGAAGTTAGAGGGTAGAACTGACAAAAAGCTTGGGTCAATCGTGGCCATAACCAATGTCGTTGAGATAGGAGAAGGCCACATTCTTGTGGGTGATGGAGCAGTATATTACTATGCAACCTTTGATGCAATAGTCTATAAGCCAGAGATTCAAGAAATCATTGAAGGAGATATCGCGGAGATCGTTGAATTTGGGGCATTCGTTAGCATGGGACCTGTTGACGGATTACTCCATGTTAGTCAGATTGATGATGATTATATCTCGTATGATGAAAAAAATGCGCGTTTAGTCGGCAAGAAAAGTAATAGAGCACTAGCTGAGGGGGATAGCCTTCGTGCAAGAGTTGTTGCAATTAGCTTAAATGAGAGAGAGCCAAAAGAAAGTAAGATAGGTTTGACAATGCGCCAAACAGCATTAGGTAAGTTAGAGTGGTTGGAAGAGGCACGCGAGAAGTTGGAAGAATGACTGAGAAAGCATGTAGAGAGTGTCATAGGATTGTAAAGGGACCAGTATGTAGCTGTGGTTCTACCTCGACTAGCACAGACTGGATAGGATATGTCATTATAATCAATCCAGAAGGATCTGAAGCCGCAAAAAGGATGAACGTCAATCGGTCTGGAAGATATGCGCTGAAGGTGCGATGAATTGGCATTACATTTACCCCAAGAACTGAGAGAACAGTTTAAAAAACCTTTTGGAAACCTTTATAGGGGTGAAGGACATGCGCCCATTGAGAGTTTAAAGCAAGACATTCACAATATGTCCAAAGTCATCTCTGTCGGCGATGTCGTTACATTTTATCTGATAAAATCTGGAAAGATTCCGGACGTATGTGTTGTTGACGAAAAAATCATGAGAAAGATGGCTCCTAAAGAGTTGATCCTAGGCACGAAGATGCAAGAATTTATGCAAATGTCTGTAGATAATCCTGCGGGCCAGATAACAAAAGAACTTGTCTTGGCATTACACGAAGCAATGGAGTACAACAGACCGACAAGAATATTTGTTTGCGGAGAAGAAGACTTAGCAGCTTTGCCAGCAGTCGTCATAGCACCCTTACATTCGGCCATAATCTATGGTCAACCTGGAGAAGGGGTGGTATTAGTGACCGTTGATGAGGAAAAGAAATATGAAGCAGTATCTCTACTTCGACAAATGAGGGGGGACTCGATATACTCCTTGCTCGATGAGATGATGAAGGCAACCCAAGGGAGGTAATTATGAATATTGAAGTCATAGAAAAAAAAGTAAACCCATTGCTTAAGAGGCTGGAAATAATGTTCAAGGTGGATCATGAAGGTGCCACCCCATCTAGAGAAGAAGTTAGGAAAAATTTGGCTGCGATGCTCAATGAAAAAAAAGAACTGGTCATCATCGAGCGAATGCGCTCGGAGTATGGCAAAAGAGAGACGCACGTGTACGCAAAAATTTACAAGTCTGAGAAACTTCTCAAAGAGATTGAAAGAGCGCATATAATCCAACGAAACGTACTTGCTGAAGGTGAAGAAAAAGTAGAAAAGGTTGAGACTAAGAAGGAACCTGAACAGAAACCTGAAGAAAAGAAGGCAAAAGAAAAAGTAGAAAAGGTTGAGACTAAGAAGGAACCTGAACAGAAACCTGAAGAAAAGAAGGCAAAAGAAAAAGTCGGAGCGAAATCCAAGATCAATTCGAAGGGAGAATGATCATGTCCAGTAAATTCTATGATATCAGTGGTAATAAGTTGAAGCGAACGAGACAAATCTGTCCGCGCTGTGGAGATGGCACCTTTCTAGCCGAACATAGCGAACGCCGCTCATGTGGTAAGTGTGGTTATACAGAGTTCAAGTCTCAAAAGCATGAAGAATAGATTTGTTCTCGGAATAGAAGGGACTGCTTGGAACCTAAGCGCTGCCATAATCGATCGCACAAATATTATTGCTGAGGTTGAGTCACAATATCAGCCTCAGAAAGGTGGTCTACACCCCAGAATGGCGTCTCAACACCATGCATCTGAAATCGGAAACCTTATACGAAAAATATTAACTGAAGGAGAGGGGTTTGGCGTTGAACTCTCTGCCATAGCATTCTCGCAAGGTCCAGGATTTGGTCCTTGTCTTAGAACAATTGCTACCGCTGCCAGAGCTTTATCTCTCTCCCTAGAAATTCCACTGATAGGTGTAAATCACTGCATTGCGCACATCGAGATCGGTAGGCGGATGTGTGATGTGAGGGATCCAGTTATATTATACGTCAGTGGTGGCAATTCTCAAGTGCTTTCCTATAGAGATGGTAAATACAGGATTTTTGGCGAGACATTGGACATAGGGATCGGCAACGCACTCGATAAGTTTGGTCGATATGCGGGGTTTCAGCATCCTGGAGGACCAAAGATAGAACAGATAGCTAAAAATGCGAAGAAATATGTTAGCTTGCCATATGTTGTAAAAGGCATGGATTTCTCTTTCTCAGGGTTAACAACTGCTGCGAAGGATGCTTTGGTGCATGCATCCTTGGAAGACGTGTGTTATTCTTTTCAAGAGACGGCATTTGCGATGCTCGTGGAAGTGACGGAACGGGCGCTAGCCCACATAGGAAAAGATGATGTCCTCCTCGTAGGAGGAGTTGGAGCCAATGAAAGACTGAAAGAAATGCTAGACCTCATGTGTAAAGACAGGGGTGCAAGATTATATGCACCCGAAAAGAGATTTATGCGTGATAATGGCATCATGATCGCACATACTGGGTTACTCATGCTAGAGAGCGGTGCAACTCTTGACATCAAGGATTCTGCGGTGCGCCCAAACTACCGACCAGATGATGTTGATGTGTCTTGGATATAGGCAATATGAAACTATTTTCGGCTAATAAAACATAATTATCAACAAGCGTACCATCATCGCGCAACACCGCTATAATACTAACAATGACCATAATATATTGCTCAAGCGAATCTTAAAATCCCTTCATTTTACACTTATCTTCTGGTTTCAGAATGATCAAGTTTCAGAACTATTACCAAAAAAAATCAAAATCGCGACTTTGATCAATATCTTGACAGAAGAGTTTGGAATCGACCACACCACTATTCAACTGGAGGGCAATGGCTGCCAAAAAGCGGTTCGCGAACATTAAAAACCTAGAGCTCGCATGTTACCAATTACATATAAGCCTAAGGGGAAAGGATCTACGGATTAGAACGAGGAAAACGCGTGCTTATGAGCAACCTTTATTGATGCTAACAGTTATAGAACTTACATGAAGCACTATGATAGTTGGTATATGTGGGAGTCCAAGAAAACAGGCAACTGAATACGTTTTGAGAGAAGCCTTGAAAATGTTGGAAAAGATGGGTTTTAAAACACAACTTTTCACGGTTAGAGGTAAAAACATCAGCTTTTGCCAGCATTGTGACTACTGCTTAGAAAACAAAGAGTGCACGATTAAGGATGACATGTACGAACTCTATCCTTTGCTTAAGGATTCTGAAGGGATAGTAATTGCCACGCCAGTTTACAACGGTGGAGTTAGTGCACAAATAAAGGCGGTTATGGACAGATGTAGAGCTTTAAGTGCAGCAGATCAGAACTTTTTCAGGTACAAGGTGGGTATGGCTATTGCAGTTGGAGGAGACAGAATGGGCGGGCAGGAACTGGCGATACAGCAGATAATAACATTTTACGTCCTAAACGGAATCATATCAGTCAGCGGCGGCTCCTTCGGGGCAAACTTAGGTGCAACCTTTTGGTCGAAAGACACTTTTGATGGCGTGAAAAAGGATGAAGAGGGATTCAGAAGCCTAAGAAAAACTGTTAAGAGTTTTGCAGACTTTTTGAAGAAATTCTAGGTTAAAAAATGAGGGTGGAACAATGGCCATGGAGGTCTTGATGGAGAATAAAAAAGAGAAAAAGGAGAAGAGGAAAGTCGCTTGGGGAATTACAGGCAGCGGAGATAGATTAGTCGAAACAGTTGAGGTTATGAAGGAAATTAGAAAGCAGTATAAGAACGAGGTTGATATAGTAGTTTATCTATCCAAGGCAGGAGATCAAGTTGTTAAATATTACAGACTTTTTAACGATTTGAAGGAGGATTTTGACAGGGTTCAAGTTGAGATTAATCCGAACTCACCGTTCCTTGCTGGTCAACTACAATTGGGAAAGTTTGATTTTCTTTTGATCGCTCCAGCGACATCAAACACCGTTGCGAAGATTTCGATGGGAATAGCGGACAGTTTACTCTGTAACGCATCAATCATGGGTCTAAAGGCTTTTGTTCCCTCCTATATAATGCCGTCAGATTACGAAGAAGGAATGATAGTTACGCAACTCCCTAATGGACGAGATATGAAATTGAGGATAAGAAAAGAAGAGGTCGAGCGTGTCAAAAAGCTAGCTTGCATGGAAGACGTTATCATACTGGAAAAGCCAGAAGAAATTCGTCAGGTTTTTAAAAAGCATTTCAGGCTCGAAAAAGTCCAATAGAGACTTAACGCGTGCACATAAACAAGACCGCATCAATTTGAAGGACAGTTTTTGGCTACTTGATCGATAGATGATATATGAAACACGCGCATCATGTCTATCCATTTCGTTATACTTTTTCTCAAATTACTTCAAAATCAACTAGAATGGGTAATCCAAACCTTTTAGATAAATTGATTCACTGCAAAGGCATTAAAAATACCAAAAAGCGAAACGCTCTTTTTTTTGGAATAATATGCAGTATCCACTATTGACCATTTTGAGTGTCCAGACTTGAAATAAAAAATGTTTATTTTTCAATTGAATGGATTTTCAATAAGGCTTGATTTGAAATCTTATCTACTTGAACTCTAGAACCAAGAATTCAAGGTCATGAACTCCAAAACAGAAAATATATACGATACGCAAGCGATACCTTAATGAAGATAAATGAATCTAAAGACCAGTGGAGCCGAGGCAACCATTGAATCACGTGATAGGCACGTGTTCAAAAGGCGAATACCCAAGAGATATAGGATCAAAGAATTGGATGAGCAGCTTCGAAGAGAGCGCACGAAGTATGAGGCAAAAATGATCGCTGAGGCTCGCAGATCTGGTATTCCTACACCAATCATCCATGATGTCACCGATTATGATATAGCGATGGAATATCTAGATGGCCCACAGCTTAAATGTGTAATAGATGTGGAGCTATGCAAGAGAATAGGCGAGCTTGTAGGAAAACTTCATAGCTCGGGCATTATCCACGGAGATCTGACAACTTCAAACATGATTGTTTCGCAAGGAAGAATCCACCTAATTGACTTTGGACTGTCATACTTCGATAAGAGCGTCGAGGCAAGAGGAGTAGATGTGCATGTGCTATTCCAAACATTCGAAAGTACCCATGACGAACATAGGGCTCTGATAAATGCGTTCATAGAGGGATATAAAAAGACGTTTGATGGCGCTAATGATGTCCTACAACGCGTAAAGTCGATAGAATCAAGGGGTAGATATAGAACGGAAAGACTATGAAAATCGTTTATTTCGTAACCGGAAACCTTGGAAAGGTTAGAGAGGCAAAGGAGATGTTTGAGAAGTTAGGGATAGATATGCAGCAAATATCATATGGTTATCCCGAAATCCAATCTGATAATCTAGGAGAAATTGCAAAATATGGCGCAAAGAACGCCGCTATGTATTTGAAAAAGCCCATTATTGTGGAGGATGCGGGGATGTTTATCTCCGCATTAAAGGGTTTCCCCGGCCCGTATTCGGCCTTCATTTTCAAATGCATCGGCAACGAAGGCATATTGAAGTTAATGAGAGGTGTAAAGAATAGAAATGCACAATTCAAATCTGTTGTCGGATATTGTGAACCCGGCAAAGAGGCTATAACATTTAGTGGTTCTGTGGAGGGCGAGATCTCAGAAGAGTCCCGGGGAAATATGGGTTTTGGTTATGACCCTATTTTTCTTCACCAAAAAAAGACGTTTGCACAGATGTCCACCGAAGAGAAGAACAAAGTATCACATAGATGTATGGCATTGAGGAAATTTGCAGAATGGTTTTGCAAAGATATTTAACATATGTGAGGATGTATAATGGAGGTACATCATGGAAAAAAAGAACACTAAAAGTAATTCACCAGAATGGTTAGAACTAGACTCAAAAGAGATTGAACAGACGATTCTTGAGATAAGAGGTCAAGACATGTCATCTTCTGAGATAGGATTGATCCTACGAGATAGATACGGAGTACCAGATGTAAAGCTTGTAACGGGAAAGAAGATTACACAAATTCTAAGGGAAAAAAATGTAGAGCCAAAGGTTCCTGAGGATCTGCAGAATTTGATCACAAGGGCGCTTGGATTAAAAAAACATCTTGATATAAATCCAAAGGATGTGCATAACAAAAGGGCGCTTCAACTTATCGAGTCAAAAATAAGGCGACTTGTTAAGTATTATAAAAATAACGGAAAACTACCCGAAGACTGGATCTATGACCTAAAAACGGCTGAGATATTGATCTCAAGATAAAAAAATGATTGAGCTATTGGAAGAGTCTGCAGAATTGGCAGCACAAATGCTTGCCAAGCATGATTATGTGCGGGTCATATCGCATAACGATGCTGATGGCATAACTTCTGCAGGCATAATCTGCAATGCCTTATACCGAAGGAATATAAAATTTCATGCCAGCATTATAAGTCATCTCGATGAAGAATTTGTCAGAAAGTTAGAGAATATTACTACTATATTTTGCGACATGGGTAGTGGTCAGCCAGATCTTATTCCAAGCGATGCGATAGTACTTGATCATCACATGCCCACTGAAACAGATACAGAGCACCTACAAGTAAATCCACACCTGGTCGGAATCGATGGCTCTTTTGAGCTTTCTGCATCAGGAGTTACATATACCGTCGCTAAGTACCTTGGCAATAATACCGATCTCTCGGGCCTAGCAATCGTAGGTGCACTTGGAGACTGTCAGCCAATGGTTGGAGCGAACAAAGACATTCTGGATGAGGCCCTACAGCACAACATCATTACGAGTGAGCATAGTCTAAAACTCGGCGAGGGCGACGTCAAAGAATTGCTTATTTACTCGACCGACCCATATATAGATATTACAGGTGATGCGGATAAAATCCAGAAATTTCTAGGTGATTTAGGAATAGATGGAAAAATAGAGGACCTTGCTCCAGAAGATCTGCAACTTTTGACATCTGCGTTGATGTTAAAAGTTATGAAAAAAGCGTCTTTAGATGCCACAGAGTCGTTGATAGGCGAATCCTACAAACTTAATTATGAGGTAGTGTCAGATGCCGCCCTATTAGTGAAGATGACTAATTCATCTGGTAAACTGGGAGAGACTGGGCTTGCTCTTGCATTGTGTTTAAGGGATGTAGGGGCTAGGGATCAGGCATACCAACTATGTTTAGAGTATCAAAAAAGGATTATCTCAGAAATGAAAAAGGTAGAGCAGGATATAAAAGAAGGGGTCGGTATTAGATATGTCCATTCATCTGATGAGAAGATTATCGGGGCATTAGCAAGCACTATCATTCAGTACGTAGCATCAGATAAACCTATACTTGTTATGAACGATCAGAAAGGCAAAATAAAAATATCCGCTAGAGGGACGAGAAAACTTTTGCAGAAAGGATTGGACCTATCGGTTGCGATGTCTGAAGCAGCAAAAAATGTTGGTGGCGTTGGAGGAGGACACGACATAGCATCTGGTGCAGCTATTCCAGTTGAAACTGAGTCGAAATTTCTCAAGAATGTTGATGCCATCATAACAGAGCAGTTGGGTTTTAAAGGTGAATGCTAATGAATGATTGCAAATGCAAGGGTAAAATCGTGACAAACCATAAAAGATGCAATGTCATCATGGATGCTATCATACCAGATAATACTCAAAACATGCTCACAACATGTAAAAATGGAGAGATTACCACAGAGTTTGTGATTGAAGGAGTAGGAACGTTAATTTCAACCATGGACGATTATCTATTAAATCTGAAGATTGCTGATGAAATTGCGAGTGATGACAATGGATGAACCGAAATTTCATCTAATCGGGCATTTCAAGTTGAGTGCTGATGCTACGAAGGTAAAAGAAGATGTAGCTAAACTGATTTTCAAATCGAATGAGGATATTTTAAGAAAAGGTGCGCCTTCCGGAAAAGGTGCAAAAGTCATCAACTGGGATCTCGACAAGAATGCCATCATGGTCGAAATAGTATCGGATAGATATGTGAGAGCGCATGACGCGCTGATTAGACTGAGAAAAGTATTGGCAGCATTATTAGGAAAAAATCACATTGGGATTAGGGGTATCGGAATAGAGGATTTTACCATTCAAATGCCGTCTGAAGAGCCTCTCAAAAAAAATATTCCTTTTGTAAAAGAAATGAGATACGAGGATGGTAAGATTTTACTTGCCTTGGACGTCGATGAGCAACAAATAGAGAACAAGGTCCCTGACAGGATTATCAGTCTTATCTCGGAAAAGGTTGAATCAAGTAAATACGGTAAAAAGGAACATTGGGAACTTTTAGGGCAAAGCAAGAAGAAAATTCATAAATTCAAGGAAGACCCGACAAAAGAGCTGACGAAACGCAGGTGGATCAAACATGGGGCTGGCAGGGGTCAATGGGTCTTTGGACCCCAGGTAACAAGAGTTTTCAGAGCTTTTGGTGAGGTTATAGAAGAAGAGATTATTCGACCCTTAGGCTATAATGAGATGATGTTTCCAAAGATGGTGCCATGGGATGTCTGGAAGAGATCTGGTCATGCGAAAGGCATCTACCCGGAAATGTATTATGTTTGCCCACCAAAGACGAGGGATCCGGAATATTGGGAAGAGGTGACGGATTATTACAAGGTTACGCAAGAAGTGCCCCTGGATCTAATCAAAGAGAGAATAGATTATCCGATAGGAGGGATGTGTTATGCCCAATGCCCCCCTTTCTGGGTCTTTTTGCAGGGTGAAACCTTACCTGATGATATTTTTCCCATATTCCTCTATGACAGGTCCGGAACGTCCCATAGATATGAGAGCGGTGGCATTCATGGTATTGAGAGAGTTGATGAGTTCAATCGCACCGACCTAATTTGGATAGGTACGCAGGATCAAGTGATTGAACACTCCAAGAAATTGCAGGAGCGATACCAACACCTGTTCGATGATATACTGGACATACAATGGAGAAATGCATGGGTTACACCATGGTTCATGGCACAAGAGGGATTAACCGGCCTGGCAGAGACCAGAGAGGTCGGCACGATCGACTATGAGGCATACATGCCATACAAGAAGGATTGGTTAGAATTCCAGAACTTGAGCGTTAATGGGAGCAAATATCCCGAAGGATTCAATGTGAAACTACAAAGTGGAGAGAAGCTCTGGTCTGGCTGCTCTGGAATAGGGATGGAAAGATGGGGTGCAGCCTTTTTCGCTCAGAAGGGGCTTGACGTTGATAATTGGCCTAACAAGTTTAGAAAAAAGGTTGGAGAACTACCAGAAGTCTTTAGATTCTTATAGCAATAGGTTGGCGATAACTGTACTGTATCTAACAAATTTGGTTTTTTTACGATTTTCATCAGCTACCTACACACCAATGTATCAAAATTGCACTTAAGTATGGAAGTGAGCATTAATTCGAGTTCCTTAATCACTTTATTATTTATGGTAAAGAATTCCAAAACAAATTGCTGAAGCCAAAAGTAAGATACCTGCTCCAGAAAATTGATTGGACAACATAGCATTAATAGATCCCACAACAGCAAGAACCCCAATTATTATTAAAGGTATTTTGAAGTTTTCTTTCATAGTAATATCCTATCTACCTTCATTTAAATATCTTTTTTTTGTGAACTTCCCTATATGAACCTTCAATCAAGCTTTGTTGAAAGTTTAAAGACCATATATATTATAGAATTAATCTAAAAACAAAGAGACATTTTAAGATATATTACCAATTTGCAGAGATATGGGAATCAAGTTCGAGCATAAGGCGTTATGCAAAATATTCAGGAGGTGAGACATGATCGATTCCATCAATGAATTAAGACTCATAACTAAATCCACTAAATGGCGTATTGGTCTTATCCTAATTTGTTGGCTTTCCATGCTTGGCTTTGATTTCTTTCTACACGCTGGTCTACTGGCCAAATTATATGTTCAGCCAAGTTCATTTTTATTACCTGCAGAAGAAGCATTTCTACGTATTCCTTTTGGATACTTATCCTTTCTGATTCTTGCGATCGTTCTTGTTTGGATTATGGAGGGACTAAATATAAATAAATGGCAAAAGGGATTTTGGTTTGGATTAAAATTCGGCGCACTCTTGGGGGCCTTATCTACCTTTGGATTATATTCTATTTCAAACATAGAGACGGATTTATTGCTTGGTTGGTGGATCGGTCAAACATTGGAACTTGGAATTGCTGGTATGGTTGCTGGTGCTGGCATATTTGGTAAAAGTCTTGTTTTACTTCTTAAATGGGTCATATTATTCGTGGTTATAATGGTAATAGCAACGATTAGTTTACAATCTTTTGGATTTGCTCCACCTATGGAACAATTGTAGGTTGAAGACGCTGGATAACAAGTTTGCATGGGTTTAGCCACCTACAGCTGCAACTTAGTATGTGCTGCTTCCGTTAAGTGAAATATAGGCGGTTCATTTATACACCAACAATACAACACATAAGAATGTTATGAAAGTTGTAGACATTTCTTGTAGTCAGAAACAACCCAAAAATAAAAAATCCAGAGACTGATTTCTTTACTATAGGAGGCAGGATAGAGAGGGATTCATAAAATGCAATATCGTAAAATGGGTTCCCTTGACTGGGAAGTTTCAGCCCTAGGATTCGGATGCATGCGTTTGCCAACGAAAAGATTCATGCCCCTACAGGTAGATGTGGGAACATCTATCAAAATAATTCGAAGGGGGATTGACAAGGGAATCAACTATGTAGATACTGCATGGCCTTATCACTTTGGATCGGGCGAAAGAGTTGTCGGCCAAGCCCTTCTAGATGGGTATCGTGAAAAAGTTCACCTAGCTACCAAGTTGCCGATGTTTTTTGTTAGAAAATCAGAAGATTTCTATAGTTATTTGGAAAAGCAGTTAGAAAACCTTCAAACAGATTGTCTAGACCTGTATCTTTTCCATCGCATGACCAGAGGGCAATTTGAAAAGCTGAAAGACTTGCAATTGATGGAAAAAATGGTAGAAGCAAAAGAAAGAGGTAAAATAAAACATATCGGATTTTCATTCCACGATACGCTTCCTGTTTTTAAAGAGATTGTTGATTACTATCCTTGGGATGTTGTTCAAATCCAATACAATTACATGGATACGGGTATTCAGGCAACGACCGATGGATTACAATATGCCTATGACAAAGGGATTGCAGTGGTGGTCATGGAACCGGTGAAAGGCGGAAGATTGGCTAATCCTCCAGTAGAAGCTCTTGAGATCATGTCCTCCGCCAAGAATCAACGATCACCTGTCGATTGGGCACTTCAATTCGTCTGGAATCGCCCCGAAGTATCGGTCGTTCTCAGTGGCATGGGTTCCCAAAAAATGGTTGACGAAAACTGTGCCAGTGCAGACCTTTCAGGAATCGGTAAGCTAAAAGATGATGATTTGGAAATCATAAACAAACTCATTGAAGTATATCGCAAGAGAATTCTTGTTCCGTGTACTGCATGTGGTTATTGCATGCCCTGCCCTTCCGGCGTCAATATTCCCCAGAACTTTGCAATATTGAATAATATTTCCTTAGAGGATAGCAGTATTCGTCGGTGGCTTTTGGTAAGAGGCTATGGAAAAATGGCCAGATCTAAAAAACAATTGAAGAGGGATGATTCGAATGGAAGTGCTGTCATGTGCGTTCAATGTGGCAAATGCCTGGAAAAGTGTCCACAACAGATCAACATCCCTGAAGAGCTTAAAAAGGTACATGCAATCCTAGGGAAGCATAAAAGAATTACTGATTATTATGTATAGGATTATGCAAGACTTTTTGTTAATTTAATGGATACAAACCGCAAGTAAAGAATTTGAGAAACTGATGAATATCGGTATAGGAAACTAAGGGAAATTGAATCAAAATAAATTCTAGGGGAAAGATTTATAACTTTTAATAATGAAGAAATAAGGATATGAAAATATGCATCAGTGGAAAGGGAGGCGTCGGAAAGACGACTTTTGCCGGAACCTTAGCCAGGATGCTTGCCAGAGATGGCTTTGATGTGATAGCCATAGATGCGGACCCGGCCCATAATCTCCATTCAACCTTGGGAATAGGGGAGGAGGAATTTGAGGGCCTGATACCCCTAGGAGAGATGGGAGATCTAATCGAGGAAAGGACTGGGGCATCTCCAGATGTTTATGGATCAGTATTCAAGTTAAATCCGAAAGTTTCTGACTTACCCCAGAAGTTATGGATAGATGCACCGGATGGTGTAAAGTTCATTTTAATGGGAACCGTCAAAAAAGGAGGTTCAGGATGTGTATGTCCCTCCAACGTTATGTTAAAAACTTTTCTAAAACATGTGCTCTCGGGAAAACATGATGTCATAGTAGACATGGAGGCTGGTGTTGAGCATTTAGGGAGAGGGACTGCAAAATATACCGATGCGTTGATAGCCGTGACCGAAGCAACACCCAACTCAATAGAGATCGCTCATAAAATAATGAATCTTGCAGAGGATATTGGGTTGAAAGAAACTTACGTGATCGGGAATAAGGTTGATGGTGATGACGAAGAAAGATTTATAAACAAGAGTTTTGATAACATCTTAGGCATCATACCCTTTGATCATAGAGTTAGGGGGGCTGAGATGAACGGAAAGGCTTTGATTGATTTCCCGACATCGAAAGCCCTCAAAGCCATCTCAAAAATCAAAAATAGACTAATAGAGGAGAGATTTTGTGAAAAAAACAAGATTCAGGGTCGATGAGCTGGAAAGTGGTGGCTTTAAGATAAAGGGTCTGGACGCCACCGTTGGAACGTTTTATGAAGAGTGGGAAGAGGCCATAGGACCCACTCCAATGCCTGACATCTCAACTTTCAGAGAGTGGGACCGTATCCTTTTGAACAGGTATAAGCCCTTTTATTTACCATTCTGCGACCTGTGTTGCCTGTGCACCATGGGGAAGTGCGATCTGAGCAAGGGAAAAAGGGGGGCCTGCGGGCTGGATATGGCAGCTCAGCAATCGAGAATAGTCCTACTTGCATGTGCCATAGGGGCAGCAACCCACGCGGGCCATGGTAGGCACATGGTTGAGGAGTTAGTAAGCAAATTAGGCAAAGATCATTCTCTAGACCTTGGATCCTCCATACTTATTGAGGCACCGCACTCACGCTTGATTACGGGCATAAAGCCCAAGACATTAGGCGACCTTGAGGATATTCTCGATTACGTGGAAACAGAGATAAGCCAATTGCTTTCCTGCTGCCATACTGGGCAGGAGGGTGATAACCTAGATTTCGAGTCAAAGGCATTTCATGCAGGTATGATCGACCATCTAGCTTTGGAAGTCTCTGATTTGGCACAGATATCTGCTTTAAATTTCCCAAAAGCAGATCCAGAGTCCCCACTAGTGGATATAGGAATAGGTAGTATTGACACATGCAAACCGGTTATTTTAGTAATAGGACACAATGTACCTCCAGCGGCCGCGATATTTGACTACATGGAGGATAGTGGACTGGAGGATAGCATAGAACTCACCGGCATATGTTGCACTGCACATGATTTAACTAGATATACAAAAAAGGCGAAGATAGCAGGACCCCTCTCCCATCAACTGAGATTCGTGAGATCCGGCATAGCAGACGTTATAGTGGTTGATGAGCAATGCATCCGAGCAGACATACTGGACGAAGCGAAAAAGGTCAATGCACCTCTTATCTCAACGAATTACAAGAATTTTCAGGGGCTACCAAATCGTACCGATGATCCCATAGATGAAATAGTAAGCGACCTAGTGGAGGGTAGAAGTCCTGGTGTAGCCATCCTAGATTCGGATAAGGCGGGGGAGGTTGCTACCAGAGTTGCAATGGGCGTATTCCCTAAGAGGAAAAAGTTAGGGATTACCCCGGAAGAGTCTGAAATAATTGATTACGCCAGTAAATGTACAAAATGCCTTAGCTGTCAACGGGTTTGTCCAAATTATGTGCCCCTTCCGGAAGCCATGGAAGCGGCATCCAAAGGAAACCTTCAGCCGCTCTCGGACCTATACGAATCTTGCATAGGATGCGGGCGTTGTGAGGCTGAGGGGGTGTGCCCAAACGATCTGAAGCTCCACTCCATTATAATAGGGGCATCCAGATTAAGGATGAAGGATGAAAAGTTCAAGATTCGAGCAGGTAGGGGGGCTATACAAGATACAGAAATCCGGGCGGTTGGTGCCTCCATCGTCATGGGTGAAATACCAGGTGTGATTGGAATAGTCGGCTGCTCCAATTACCCAGGCAGTTGGAAGGATAATGTTTTTATAATTGAAGAATTCCTGAAACGCAGATTTATCGTAACTACTTCCGGCTGCGCTGCTATGAACCTAGGTATGTACAAAAACGAGGAGGGTCTCAGCCTCTATGAAGCTTACCCCAGCGGTTTTGAGGCAGGTAGCCTTGTGAACTGTGGATCCTGTGTTTCCAACGCACACATATCTGGAGCCGCTATCAAGATAGCCAGTATTTTCGCTAGGCGGAAGCTGAACTCGAATTATGAAGAAATTGCCGATTATATATACAATCGAGTGGGTGCTGTGGGCATATCTTGGGGAGCCATGTCTCAAAAAGCAGCTGCAATAGCTAGTGGATTCTGGAGGCTTGGCATACCTGTCATCGTAGGACCGCACGGTTCCAAATATAGACGGGCATTATTGGGAAGAAAGGACAAAGAGGAAGACTGGTATACTATCGACGCTCGCACAGGAAAGCGTGTTTATACGGGCCCGGCACCTGAACATCTTTTCATCGCCGTGGAGACGAAGGAGGAAGCAATGACCCTAATACCGAAGCTGAGCATGAGGCCTAACGACATGACTAAAGGTCGATCAATAAAGCTAAACCATTACATAGACCTGCATAAGCGTTTTTACGGAACCATGCCAGATGACATTCAATTATTTGTACGTACGATGTCAGACATCCCAATAACCATGAAGGACGAAATATTGGAAATCTTGAAGGAAAAAAACTGGAAGGAGAGCGAAGTCCCTACTCCAGATCCAACGCTGTTACCAAGACTTGTAAGAAAGAGGGAGATTTAACAATGGCATCTGAACCTTGGCAGAGATATGAAGTTCCCGGTCCAATAAAAGCTGTAGTGATCAAAAAGCCTGAAATTGTCTCTACCTTGCTGAATAATGCAAAAAATCCAATCCTAATTGTGGGGCATGAAGTAGCTGAGATCGATTTAGGGGGTAAAAAACCGATCGATCACATCATTCGCATTGCGAGAGCTAGCAATATTCCGGTGGTTACAACAGCCAATACATTGGCAGAGTTTCTAAAGAGAGACTTTAAGCCCGCTGCATCGATGACTTCTATGGATATCGGCAATCGTCTCACAGACCCAGAGTGGAGTGTATCTGGTGAAAACGGTCCTCATGACCTAGCACTGATTCTCGGAATGACATATTATGTTGGTTTTGTGATTGAGGCTGGTCTCAAGTCATTTGCTTTTCACCATCTGAAGACGGTGTCCCTAGATAGATATTATCAGCCACACTGTAATTGGTCCTTCCCAAATCTTTCAATCAGGGATTGGGATAGAAATTTAACAATAATTGCACAGGAGATTGAGAAGAAATGAGTACATCAGGTATGTTTGCAGACCTCCCTGTTGAAGTGGGTTTAGCCTATGAGGGAGAGAGAATTCGAAAACCCCAGATGCACGTAGAGCTAGGTGGGCCCAACGTAAAAGAAAAATTCGAACTATTGAGGGTTAAGAGTCCAGAAGAGGTCGAGGACGGAAAAATTACCATAATCGGTCCAGACGTCCAAGATTTAGAAGAAGGGAGTTCGGTGCCCTTTGGCATTTATATTGAGGTTTCGGGTGATAAGCTTGAAGTGGAGATGGAGGGGGTCATGGAGAGACGTATACATGATTTCTGCAATTACATCGAAGGTTTCATGCATTTAAATCAGAGAGACAGTATTTGGTTGCGTTTGGATAAAAAAGCGGTTAAAAAAGGATTGAACTTTGATGTAACCGGAAAAGCCCTCCAGAGATTGTTCAAAAGCGAAATGTCGATAATTGAAAAGATGCAAATCACATTCTTAACTGAACCTGTAGAAGTGAAGAAAAAGTTTCAAGAAGCACTTGATATATATGAGGCAAGAGATGCGAGGGCCAGAGGTATGACAGATAACGATGTCGATGTTTTCTACGGTTGCACACTTTGCCAGTCTTTTGCACCATCCCATATCTGCGTAATCTCTGCTCAAAGATACGCCAATTGCGGAGCCATAAGCTGGTTTGATGGAAGAGCAGCTGCAAAGGTTGACCCAAAAGGACCAGTATTTGAAATACCAAAGGAAAAATGTCTAGATGAATGGAAAGGCGAATATGAGGGTATAAACAAAATTGTTTCCGAGAAGTCCCTTGGAGAAATTGACAGAATACAGTTGTATACAGCATTCGACTATCCTCACACATCATGTGGATGCTTTGAAATTACAACATTTTACGTTCCAGAATGCGATGGACTGGGGGTTGTTCACAGGGATTTCAAAGGACAGACACCTAGTGGATTAACTTTTGGAGGTCTAGCAGATTCCACCGGAGGTGGAAGACAGGTCAACGGCTTTCATGGCATCTCATTCGAATACATGCGGTCTCCAAAGTTCTTACAGGTAGATGGAGGATGGAATCGGATAGTTTGGCTTCCGACTGAAGTTAAAGAGAAGATGAAAGACTACATACCCAAAGAATTGTATGACAAAATAGCGACAGAGGATGATGCCACAGACATTGTCAGTCTAAAAGAATTTTTGAAGGAAAAAGGGCACCCAGTAGTTGAAAAGTGGGTTGAAAAACCTCCCGATGCCATAGAGGCTCAGACTCTTGAGGCCATGCCAGTTGGCACTATTTCAGGAGTGGGCATTCCTTCGGGCGGAATAACAATAATACTGAAAAATGCAAAAATCCATGCTGAGAAAGTGATCATCAAAAGAGCGAAATAATGAACTAACATGGGAAAAGTAATTGCAGTTTCTGGTAAGGGTGGAGTCGGAAAAACAATACTTGCTTCGTTGCTGATCAGAAAATTGGTTAAGTCTGGTAAAAAAAGCATCTTAGCAATAGATGCGGACCCTGATTCCAATTTGCCTGATGCGCTAGGAGTATCAGTCGAGAGAAGCTTAGGAGATATTAGAGAAGAATTAATATCAAAGCAATCTGAATTCCCTCCAGATTATTCAAAGACTGCATGGTTGGAGGCCAAAGTTCTTGAAATAATGGCAGAAATGCCTAGCTTTGATGTTATTGTTATGGGAAAGCCCGAAGGTCCTGGATGTTATTGTGCAGTAAATCACATGCTTCGTAGTATTATAGATTCTCTCCCTAGGAGCTATGATTATATAATCATAGATACCGAGGCAGGATTAGAACATTTGAGCAGAAGGACCACACGGGGCGTTGACGACATGATAGTTGTGACTGACTTATCAGTACACGGCTTTAAGACTGCAGAGAGGATTAAAAATCTTTCCAAAGAACTGGGAATAGAGTTCAAACATTTGTATCTCGTGGGTAATAGGGTTAATCCTTCACATGAAAAAATGATATCAGAAAAAATCAAGTCCACTGGATTGGAATTTGCGGGTTTGATACCAGAGGAGAAGGAAATAACAGAATACAACCTTGTTGGTAAATCCCTGTTGGATTTGCCAGAAAGTTCCTTGGCAGTAAAGGCTGTAGATGATATTGCAAAGAAAATAAAACTTATATAGGGCAGAAAAATGAAAAACACGCTGTATCTACCAGAAATAATAAAAATGTTGGAGAAGGTAGAGGAGATAGAACTCGAGAATATAGACATGACTGCTGGAGAACTAGAGCTTATAATGTCGATGATATCGGCCATTAAAGGGCCGTCTGTTAAAAAAGCGGAATATCTCGATCTGGACTTTAATGTCCCTCTAGCAAATTTTCCGGGTGAGGTCCTTGAAGTGGAATTGGGTGCAACAAAATCCAATGGGGGAACCAGAAAAAATGTTATAAAGGTTGGCGGACAAAAGACGTTGCCTTTCTATAATTTTGAGTCACACAATCCGAATGAGCCCGTTATAGCCTATGATGTATTCGATACAAATATACATCTGGCAGGACCAGTCAGAAGACATTTTGAGGATGTTATGGACGATCCGGCAGAATGGGCTAAGAGATGCGTGGATAAATATGGTGCTGATGCGGTTACCATACATTTGATAAGCACCGATCCTACTATCAAAGACACTTCCGCCCGAGAAGCCGCTAAGACTGTAGAGAATGTACTGCAGGCGGTAAAAGTGCCAATAATCATCGGTGGCTCCGGTAACACCGACAAAGATCCTGAAGTTTTAGAAAAGGCTGCAGAAGTATCTGAAGGAGAGCATTGTCTAATTAATTCCGCAAGCATGAACATGGATTATAAGAGGATTGCAAAAGCATGCTTAGATCACGGTCATGTCGTTTTATCTTGGACTTCTCTAGATATCAACGACCAGAAAACACTGAACAAATATTTGATAGATTTAGGAATAAAAAGAGAGGACATTATCATGGACCCCACAACTGCTGCTCTGGGTTATGGGTTAGAATATTCATTTAGCATCATGGAGAGAATTAGATTGGCAGCCCTCAAAGGGGACAAAGATTTACAGATGCCGATGTCCTCTGGAACTACAAATGCTTGGGGGGCAAGAGAGGCATGGATGGAAAATCCAGAATGGGGCGACCGAGAGAAGAGGGGGCCTTTATGGGAGGCTGTTACCGCACTTACTTTATGCCTTGCCGGGAGCGATCTGTTCATGATGATGAATCCCACTGCTATGCAATTATTTAAGGACACTTTCAGATGCTTATCTGGTTTAAAAGAGACTGTTTCGCTGGATATCAAAGATTGGATAAGAATGGGGTAAGATAAAATGGCCAAGAAGATAGGACCACTCGACATCTACAACTACTTGCCGAAGACAAACTGCGGAGAATGCGGCGAAAAAACTTGCATGGCTTTTGCTTCGCAACTCATAGAAAGATCCGTAAAGCTTGAAGACTGCTCTCCACTGATACAACCAAATTTTGCTGTAAGTTACCGTGGCCTGAAAGAAATGCTTGCTCCAAGCGTTAAAGAAGTATTAGTCGGCGTTGAGAACACGGCAGTCAAGATAGGTGGGGAGGAAGTCATCTTTCGACATGAACTTACGTATTTTAATAAGACTGCTATTGCACTGGATGTTCACGATGAGATGGAGAATGATGAATTAGTAAGTAGGGTTAGATATGTTAACGATTTTTATTTCAAGAGAATCGGCGAAGAACTAAAACTGGACATTATCGCTATTCGATCAAAATCAAACGACCCAGATATATTTGCCCAATGCGTATCAAAAGTATCAGATGAGACAAAAAAACCCCTGATGATATGCTCATGGGATCCTTTTGTGCTGGAATCGGGTTTAAAAGTCGTTGGACATGAGAGGCCACTTATCTACGCAGCGACCAAGGATACCTGGAAGGAAATTGGGGGGCTTGCCTTGAAATACAATTGTCCTGTGGTAGCTTTTGCTGATGGTGATATGTCGGAGCTAAAGTCAGTGGTAAAAGCCCTAGAATCTATGGGAGTAGAGGACATAGTCCTAGATCCTGGATCACATGTGGAGGGTCAACATCTTTCGAACACATTTGGTAATTTCGTGAAATCTAGGAGAGCAGCCATTTGGAACGAGGATGTCGGTTATCCTTTATTAGGAGTGCCAGCCATAGTATGGTTGAACGGAGATGGCGCAGAGAATACTTTTAAAGAGGTTATGATCGCTGCTATTATGATAGATAAGTATGCAGATCTAATAATTCTCCATACGCCTGAAATATGGGCTTTGCTTCCAATCGTCACTTTGAGACAAAACATCTACACTGATCCGAGAAGACCAATTGCAGTCGATGCAGGTCTAAAGAGGTTTGGTAATCCGGATGAGAATTCACCTGTTCTTATGACCACTAACTTTGCTTTGACATACTACACCGTCGCATCAGATATTGAATCTTTAGGTGTCGATTGCTATCTTTTGGTTATTGATACAGAGGGATTAGGCGTCGAAGTATCGGTCGCAGGTGGACAATTAGATGCTTTTAAGGCAGTGGATGCCATCAAAAAAAGTGGAATCGAAGAAGAGGTTAAACACAGGAAGATCATCATACCAGGATTATCTTCCCGAATCAGTGGTGATCTGGAGATTCAGAGCGATTGGGAAGTATTGGTTGGTCCCGTCGATTCATCAAGCATAGGAGACTTCATAGAAAAGAAATGGAGTTAATTAACCCAGCAATTCCTTCACATGTGGAAAGTTATTCAGGTTGGAGTGCGGGAAGAACATTGCATCCATGAATTCATCTTGGAAATCCTTTCTTCCAGATAATTCTACGTATTCAACTTTTTTAGATAGTAGGGCTGCCTTTAATCTCGCATTTTTTGATATTAGGGCCATCTTCGATCCAACTCCTGCAGCGTTACCAATGTCTTTCACACTATCTAGGGGTATATCAGGAATCAACCCAATGACCTGTGCATTTTCCTTTGGCAGTGATGTGCCAAAAGCTCCAGCCAGAAGTATTTCCGCTATATCAGAGGTTTTTATACCCAACTCTTTCATCAATATATTGGTACCGGCATAGATGGCGCCTTTGGCAAGTTGAAGCTCTCTAATATCGCTTTGTGTAACAGTAATGCCTCGGGCCAAGACGAATGCAGCCTCGCCTTTCTCGTAAGTCAACCTGTCACAATATAATTTCTTTACATCTAGATCGTCTGAAATTTTTCCTGTATTATTGATTATTCGGTTCTTCAGCATCTCAGCTACGGCATCCACAAGACCAGAGCCAGTTATACCTCTTGCTGTAGCATTATCAATCGTTTTTCCATATACAACGCCATCCGAAATTACAACCCTATCTATTGCGCCTGGAGCGGCTCTCATCCCATGCTGAATATGTGCCCCCTCAAATGCCGGACCAGCCGCAGCAGAGCATGCAATGATCTTTTTTTCAGATCCTAAAGCGATCTCTACGTTAGTGCCGATGTCTATTGCCAGCCTAATATCTTCTCCTTCATCCAGCTGGGATGCCAACAATACACCAATTGTGTCGGCGCCAACGAAACTAGCTATAGTAGGTAAAACATGTACATTCACTTTTTCGTTAACCTTTACGCCGAGATCGCTCGCCTTTATGTTAACGGGATCCTTTAGAGCAGAAATATATGGGGAGAATGCTAAGCTCTTTGGAGTTATATTTAGGAGTAAATGGAGCATGCAAGTATTCCCAGCAATGCTTATCTCATAGATGTTTTCTTTTTCTATGCCAACGCTTACTTCATCGATTATCTCATTGATAGCCTGTAAAATCTTGTCATTTAGCTCCCTCAGACCTCCATCAGTCTTGGCAAAATCTATCCTTGATACAACATCTTCACCATAGAATACCTGAGGATTCATCCTTGATGCACAGGAAATATCTTTGCCTGTATTTAGGTCAACCAAGTATCCAACAACAGTCGTAGTACCTAAGTCGAAGCTAATACCGTATTTTTTGTCTGTTGTATCTCCTTCTTCTACCCCAACCAGATCATTGTCAATCAGTACGACAGTTACTCTGAAGTCTGAACTCCTAAGTTTTAATGGAAGTTGCTGGATGAAATTGAGACTAACATTCCCTATAACAATCTCTTCCCTCTCCAGAGCCTGTGTTATTCTACTTAAATCCGATTTTTGATCGCTCAAAGACGGTTTTTTTAGTTTTAGATATAATTTATGTACGTTCGGGTTGAGAGGTATCTCTCTCTCCGTCCCTCCAACTAGTATTTTTTGCTGTAGAAGCCTTGTGCTGGCTGGAACCTCTATTACAGCATCGCTGGTTATACTGGTCCGACAAGCCAACATTAGACCTTCTTGGGTCTCTCCTCCCAGATAACTGCCCTTGATTAATCTGACCTTACACTTGCCACAGACTCCCTTGCCCCCACATACAGTCTCCAAAGGAATTCCTGCGGCTACAGCGGCTTCCATGATCTTTGTTCCCTTCTGCACTCGAACTCTTTTCCCATAAGGCTGAAAAATTATTTCCATCTTTAAATACGATGAGCGCGTCTATTTTTAAAATTAACTGTCATTTTTAGAAAAAAGTAATTAGCAATAGAAGGAATAAAGGTTAATAAATGCTAGACGAGATGTCCAAAGCCCTAGTGAATGGGAATACGCCTGAGGTGAAAAGGCTCACAGAAGAGGTTTTAAGGAGTGGAGTTAGACCAGGGGTAATAGTAAATAAAGGACTTATACCAGGTATGGATATAGTCGGGATAAGGTTTAAGAATAAAGATATCTCCGTCCCCGAGGTCCTTATGTCTGCAAGGGCCATGCATGCATCTCTAGAAATACTGAAACCACTGCTTTCTAGAAGCGACATGGAGCCTTTGGGCTTAATAGCTATAGGTACTGTAAAGGGAGACATACATGACATAGGCAAGAATCTCGTTGGGATGATGTTAGAGGGCGCCGGTTTTCATGTGATTGATATGGGTATAGATGTTCCTCCAGAAGCTTTCGTGGAAATTGTTAGGGAAAAAAAGCCAGACATATTGGGGTTATCTGCATTGCTCAACTCTACCCTGTCTTCGATGAAGGACACCATCGATGCATTAGAAAGCGCAGGAATAAAAAAAGAGGTGAAGATAATGATTGGTGGCGCGCCGGTCACACAGGATTTTGCAGATGAGATAGGTGCAGATATATACGCCGGAGATGCCAGAGAAGCAGTGCTAAAGTCAAAAGATATTTTAGGGGCCAAATAGTATTTGAAATAAAATACTTATTTTTCTTTTATGATGAATCTACTATGGCATGATGGACACTGATATTCTCCCGCATTGCTTATCGTTAATTTTCTTTTGCAAGAGGGACATGAGACCATTTTCTTTTTTGGGACTTCAGTTAGAATTCTGCCCCCAGGATACCATATCGGCATGTCAATGCATTTATAAGGATTTGTTTGCCATGGATGCTCTCCTAGATACTCTGCCCGGCTCAGTATGGGATGTTTCTCTCCACAGGAAGGGCACTTGAGAAGAAGATAATGTTGCCAAAACCAATATTTTTCTTCTATTCTTTGGTTTTCTGAACAACTATTGCAGACATATTTGTCGTTTCTATGGCACCAAGCTATATTTTCATCAAACTGGGATCTCCCGCAGACATCGCAAATCCATACGACATCATCATCCCAAGCATGCCAATCACACCTTCCATATGATGTCCCATGCCTTGCATTTCTAATCGGATAGCTTTTGTCAAGCATGTGAATCATATCACATGTCAGGCATTTTTTCATTTTTCACCCAGGCTTCCCCAGCAAATTGGCCTTATCTAGAATTTGTCCTGAATCAGCATGGGGTCTTCTAGAGACTTTGTCAAGGCCCTTCTCTATCTCCCTCGCCGCGTCGGCAAGCAATGCGGCAACCCTCATAACCTCGTGGGCAGCTGCTCCCATCATAATATACCTGGGGGGTTCCTTTATGACGAAACACGTTTGAACGTTCATCTCTGCAACAAGTTCAGCCATCTTGTATGCTGCTATTGCCTTTGCCTTGGCATAGGGATTTGAAAACCTTACCCTATTGACCGCTGTCTCCGCACCTACGATGATTTGCGGTAACTTAACGTCTCCCTTCTGAATAGCTTCGATTGCAGTATCCAGTTCTTCCTGTACCAGTCGTGCTGCTCCACATGTGGTTAAAACCTTCAAAGCATCTGAGTTGAATAGTGCCATCTCAGTCGGGTCTAGAAACTCCCTCCTTGCACCAATGAGAGGATCACCTTTCAGAATAATGTATCCGAAGCCTTTTTCCTTTAGCTCGTCAACAGCCTTCTTTGCAGGTGCATCAGAGATGATGATACAGGGTTTATCGCCAACCAATTCTCTCGACTTCTTCGGTCCAGGAAGTGATGCGTTTGGGCTGACCACAACCACCAGATCAGGATCCCATTCCATCAATTTAGCCGTGTACGAGGCTTCGCTAGTCCCCATCTTTGCCCCTGAACCTGCTGTGCGAACATCTATGTCCCTATCAGCCCTCTCATCCAGCAATAGATCAACAACCTGAGATATCCCCAAATTCCCAAGTTTTATAACTCCTATTTTTGCCATGATAATTCATTATACAGAACGCAATATAAGTTTAAGCGTGATTGTAAGTTTAAGAGTGATTGAATCACTTAATTTAGGATTTCTCATCGCCCTGTACAAAAGAATGAAATTCAGAAAAAGATTAAGGAAAGAGCAAATGCCACTTATTTACTCAAGATCCACCGCACTCCTGCTCCAAGAATCCAGTTTAGATGACTCTTGCCACCACTGAGATGCGACGAATAGCTGCAATCAACCCCCAACTAAGTATCAATGTTCCTGCGAACACGATCGATGCCTTATGAATCGCGTGAAGGTTTGCATCTAGCAACCAGTATTGCAACCATGTCACAATCGAGTAGTGAATAATATAAATTCCGAATGCGTTGTTGCTCAGATTGTCGATGATATCTACACGCTGTTTCGTGAACCGGAGAAAGATTGCGATTAAACCGAGCACTGCTGCCGCACAGGTGAAGGGAAGAGCCATCCCATAGACTATCAATCCGGTGGGATTAACAAGAAAAATGAGCATTACAATGAATGACACAGGACTCACAACCATCCAGATCCACCCACGTCTTGCAAACTTACTATTTGAGTTGAACATAGTCCTTTCTAGTCCGTAGACACCGACTGCTGTACCCACTAGGAAATATGCTAGGTAGAGCAATATGCGGCTGGTCTGAAAAGTTATAGGTCCGATAGTGGTCCAATGATCAATTCCAAATACAAGAAGCATAGGCATGTACGCGACTGTTGAAATTCCGAACAGCACTCCAAAAAACGCTAAGGGACGGTTAAAGATGGAGAGAGTTCGCTTTATAATTATGCCACCTAAATGATGTGCTAACCGGTACAATACTACGATAAGGACATTGAAAGCTAGCAATAACCACAGAAACCAGAGCGGACCCGATGTCCTGAAGCCAGTACGGATCATATCCGACCAGAAGTCAATATAATTCGTATTCCCTCCGAAAATTAGCTCGACTTCCAGCTGGGCTGGGAAATAGGCAAGGGGAATTAGGAATAGAACACCGATGACAAAAGGTATTCCTAGCCTAATAAACCTGTCACGTAGGAATATACGGGTGCCCTTGCCTGAGATACTTCGCCAGACGAAGAAACCCGATATAAAGAACAGCAATGCCATAAAGTATGTATCATTGAACAACGCTATCAGATCAAAACCAGACCACATCTGGCTGTCGACGACCGGACTGAAGGTATCTATAGGATTAGCTGGATTAAGGTACGCAAATGTGGTGTAAGCAAGAACTGCATGATGAAGTAGCACTAGGAGGATAGCGGTCGTGCGAATATAATCGAAGCTGGCTATCCTTGTTGTCGCTTTCGAGCCATCCGATCGCTTTATATTCTTATTTTGTTCCACAGTAATATGCTATTAATTAATGTTTAAAAAAGTTTTTAAATTCATGAGAGGGGCTCGGAATTTCAATTAACTAATTATATGCGAACTCCCCTAAAAAGACTCTTACTATCTGTTCTATCACCCATCATCGAATTGATTGGTGGGGTTTTCTTTTTTCAGAATTACTGATCATATCTTCATAAAGGTGTTTTAAATCATGGCATTGAGAGATAAAACAATCGCTAGTCAGAAATTGGGTTCAAATAATCTATCCCATCCATACTCTTGGAATAACTTCACTCACATTTACTTCTGTAGAAGTTTCTCTTTCTAGAGATGTTCTAAAACCCGATCATCTCAAAAAAATCATTCGATTATTATCATAAAAACTCTGGTATCTAAGGGTGGTTTTGATTCCCAGGGCCGCGAATAATAAAAAGTCATTTCAGTTTCTCCTGATTTCACTGCAAGAAACTCAAAGGTCTCATTACCGCTACTCCCGACAAGAACGGGGTTGCTTGTTACATAGCTGCTATCAGTTAATTGAACGTAGTTAAAGTCAAAGTTTACTTCCCACCGATAACCAGTGGTCGGATTTGAAGGCAAAACGACAGAAAAGGTATCCCCATTTTTAACCTTTATCGTATCTCCAGTTCCAATTTGGGGCATAAACAAAATAATAAAAACAAGAGACATCGCTATTAAAACACCAAATCCCAAGATCAATTTTTTGTTCATTCTGATTACCACTTCCACCAATTAACGAGTTTAAAGTTTATAAACTTGTCCTGAAGACGATAGAACATAAAATTTAAGACTATTGGAGTAGCAGAAGATATTAGAAAGAGTTAAGTATTAATTTGATGTTAAGTATGCCCGCCTTAACTCAGTCTGGTTAGAGTGCGCGGCTGTAGTTCTTGTTGCGTAGCGTAAAACACGCAGATACCGCGATGTCCCCGGTTCAAATCCGGGAGGCGGGATTAAGGGCGGGATTACGTTTTGAAACGAATGGTTTCCCTCCCTCATCTTCTGCCCGGGTAGTGTAGTGGCCTATCATGAGGCCCTGTCGAGGCTTCGACTCGGGTTCAAATCCCGACTCGGGCGTTTATTATTCTTAGATTATGATTTGAATATATATTGATAACAAATATGATAACAAACCTGATAACATAACAAAATATTTTATTGATATATGATAACAAACCTGATAACAAATAATTAACTTTGAATACAATAACAAAAAGTTTATATACTATAATTGTAGACCAAGTTAATAGGGGATGGAGAAATGCAATCTATTATAGAAGATGCTTTTAGGTATTCTGAAGTTGAGCAAGAGCAGATCGCATATAGCGATTTTGAAGATATTGGAACGCCACGAATAGCAATAGTCGGTTGCGGCGGGGCAGGAAACAATACAATCAAAAGATTATGCACTCTCGGGGGCGTAATTGGTGCTGAAACTATAGCTGTAAACACTGATAAACAACATCTAGACTTCGTCAAGGGATGTAAAAAGATTTTAATCGGCAAATCACTCACCAGGGGTCTTGGTGCAGGCGGATTCCCACATGTTGGAAGGCAAGCAGCTGAGTTTGACAGGATGTTACTGGAAGAGGCTTTGAAAGATACAGATCTTGTTTTTATAACTGCTGGCATGGGAGGCGGTACTGGCACAGGTTCAGCCCCTGTCATTGCAGAAGTTGCAAAGGATGAAGGAGCTATCGTAGTTGGAATGGTGTCATTCCCATTTAAAGTAGAAAAGACCAGAAGGGTCTTAGCAGAACAAGGCATTGAGGAACTAAGACGTGCTGCTGATACTGTTGTGGTGTTGGATAACAACAGGCTCTTGAGTTACGTGCCAAACCTCCCCATAGATCAGGCATTCTCAGTGATGGATCAACTTATTTCAGAAACTGTTAAAGGCATAGCTGAGACTATAACTTTGCCATCGCTGATCAATCTTGATTATGCCGATGTCAAGTCAATAATGCATTGTGGTGGCGTTGCTGTCATGCTAGTTGGTGAAACCCATAATAGCCAAGACAAATCACACGAGGTTGTTAGAACTGCATTGAACCATCCATTGTTAGATGTAGATTACAGGAGTGCAACCGGAGCATTGATCCACATCACGGGCGGACCTGATCTCACATTACTGGAAGCAGAAGAAATAGCTTCAGCGTTGACAAAGGAAATAGATCCAAATGCAAACATGATATGGGGGTCAAGGGTTGACGAGAATTATAGGGGCAAGGTCAAGGTAATGGCTATCATGACTGGAGTCAGATCTCCGCAAGTACTTGGACCAAACTTAGGAAAGATTACACATCAGCTCGCGCATGGGCCTGTCATCGATGTGATCCGATGATTTTTAGTAGCTTACATGTTTGACAAATGTCGCCCATAGTCGGCTCTCCACAGATACTACATCGTCGGAGGTCGACTCCTTTTATCTCTTTTTTTAGGTATTTGGTCAAAATATCAAAGCTCTTCATCAACGAGTACTTGGTGCCAGGATGATTAACTTCAAAGACGTTTAACATATCACGTATTTCTGCCCTTAGAGAGATGTTTGCATAAGGGCACTCTTCGAACAATATGGGTAATTCTTTCGAGAGAGCGTAGAGTGCAGTCTCTTTTTCTGGTACATTTCTCAGCGGCTTAATTCGTGGAACTAGTCCGGGCTTTTTTGTTGACATAAGCCTGACCAGTCTTTCTATATCTCCTCTTAGCAAGTTCATCAGTACTGTTTGAGCCTCATCATCCAAGCAATGTCCAGTTGCCAGTTTTGTAGCACCCAATTCTTTAGCAGTCCTATTCAACGTCAATCGCCGAAAAACTCCACAGTAAGTGCAAGGTGATCGTTCTCCTCGATCCGCCATTTGATCTATTGTCAACCCAAACTGATCTTCAAATGATGCGATCTCATGAAGAATGTTAAGTTCTTTGCAAACCTGCTTCGCAGTTTTCAGAGTTTTCTCTCTGTAGCCGCTAATACCTTCATCGACAGATATTGCAATAAATCGTATATCAGGACGATCCTTGAATAAAGAATGTACTATGTGCAATAAAACGGTACTATCCTTGCCACCGCTTAGTGCAAATGCGATTATGTCTCCTTGGTCGATCATTTTATATCTTCGAATGCTATACTTGACCTTTCGCTCAACATCTCTCTCAAAGTGTCTCTTGCACAGATGCATGCCAGAATATTTTTGATGGATTATTGCCCCGTGAAAACATTTATCGCATTTCATAGGAAAACTATCTTTATCATAATCCACTAAATAATAATATGTGCAAAATGGCTATCTTATCGTTGGAATAGATCCTGGCACTACCACTGCAGTTGCAATACTTGACATAAAAGGGGAGCTAGTCAACCTATTTAGTTCTAGGGTTGTTTCGATATCAGATGTGATCGAACATATAATCGAATATGGGCGACCCCTGATCGTAGCATCTGACGTAACGCCTGCATCAAACACTGTTGAAAAAATCAAGCGAGCATTCAACGCAGTCCTGTTCTCACCAAATGAGTCGTTGCCAACAAATGATAAAATAAACTTAGCAAAGCAGTTCAGATACTCCAATGAGCATGAGAGAGATGCATTGGCTGCAGCTCTATGGGCATTCAGGGATTGTAAAAACAAGTTTACACATATCGAAAAAAAGACCCCCGTTGATATGGATGTAGACGAAGTGAAGGCGCTGGTCATCCGTGGATATTCTATAGATGCCGCAATTTCTCAGTTGTCTGTGCCTGATAAAGTAGAGAAAGTACAAAAAAAAGAGGTGAAAATCACCGACAATCAAATATTAGAGCTACAGGAGACTATTCATCGCCAAGAAAAACAGATCTCTAGACTTAGAGAATATATTGAAGAACTGCAATCACAGCTAGTCAAAAAAGATGATCGAATCGATGAACTCGCTAGCTTGATGGATGGCATAAAAATCAAAGATCAGAGAGCATTAAGGAAAACAAGAGAGATTGGGCGTAGAGACAAAGATATCTCTCGTCTAAAAAAAGAATTGCGAAAAAGAGAGGACTATATATCCCTACTATCAACCCAAATAGATCAATTAAAGCAATTCCATACATTGGATGTTTTAGGAGAGAGAATTCCCCTGAAAGTGATTTCTTCATTCACGAAAGACTCAATCTTAGAGACAGAAGCCAAGTATGGGCTCAAAAAAGGAGATATGGTTTTCATAGAAGATGCCGGTGGAGGCAGCCACACCACGGCAGACTTGCTCATAAGCAAAGGAATTAGAGTGGTGATCATTCAAAATGAAATGTCCTATACTGCAAAAAAACGGTTTTTAGATGCGGGCACCCCTATACTCTCCACGAAGGAAGTTAATATTCATAGGATTGCCGATTTTGCAGTGGTGAATCCAGACATACTATATCTGGCAATCCAAAAATGGCAGGAAAATACGAGAAAAATGAGAGTTAATAAGATGGAATCATTGATTAGGGAATATAAAAAGAAGATTTAAAAAGTGCTTATCTCACCTCTGACTACCATATCAGTTATCTTTTTGATATCTGACAGCCAATCATCTATGATGACCTCTGCCTTTGGATTTATTTTTTCCATGGTGGCTTCTTTTGTGGGTATGATCTGGGCATTAACAATCTTTGGATTGTCTATCGGTTGCCCTATCTGAGAGAGAATTCGTACATAAACTTCATCAACGCCTTCTAATTCCGCTATATCCTGCGCAATCTGAGTGGATAACAAATTGTAGATCTTTCCCACATGACTGACTGGATTCTTGCCGCTTGTTGCCTCCAAACTCATGGGCCTATTAAGCGTGATTAATCCATTAGATCTGTTACCCCTGCCTACAGAGCCGTCGTCGCCCATTTCTGCAGAAGTGCCAGTCACAGTTAGATAGACCGATCCAGTGCCATAATCATCTGCTATGTTCACAGCAACCGAAACATCGCGCTGAGTATATTGCCTAGCTACATCTAGGACGTGATTACTAACTTCATCTTTTACCATCTTATAATGCTCTAGATCGTTCACATACTTCGAAACAATGGCATTAGCGACA
>JAAEEL010000081.1 GCA_013415795.1 Methanocellales archaeon
GAACAATAGAATAAATTGCACCACCCAATAGAAATATTGTGCCTGGTATGTTGAGAAATAAGGAACAGATTCTTGGAAATGTCTGTGATTCGCCAAGGGCAGTCCCACCCACAGTGATCCCTGCCACCAGGTTTTCTTCCACCAAATCGGTGGTAAATGTGCCATAGAAAAATATAGCCATTACAATTAAAACAAACATAAAAAAGAGATGTCCATAGATTTTTTTTCTAAAAACAAGATATAATACTCCCAGACCCAAAAAACCAACAAGGGATGCTGCCAAAACAATATAGATTCGATAAATATTTGGGTCCCATGAATCCGCATACTCTGAATATGCTTCCATGAAGGCGGCAATGGTATAAATTAGAAATCCAATGGACCATGCTACTTGATGTAGTTTACGACGTTCTAAGTATTGTTTTACTAATAAAATCGTAAAAACGGCACCGATCATCCCCGTTACCAGAGGCCAGGCCCAATGCGACCAAAACGTTGTCCAATCCATTTTTTTTTATCTCCTCTACCAGTTAAGCTTACCAAACTCTTTGAGTGCCGTTTCGCCTAACTCAGTATATCAGATTTCTGCCATAAAAGGATTCTTACCTTTATCTTACCACTCAACTATCGACTTACTTGGCGGGTCTACAGATACATTGATTCAAGTTATTATTTTATTAATGATCGGTGTTGTTTTTATTGCAAACGGGGTTATGAGTGGATAACTTTTAATTTTTCACAATATTTGTTACTATAGTTTTTTTTGTATGTGACGACAGTTGGACTTGTCAGTATCGGACTTATACTTGGCTCTCAGATGGAAAGCACCGAAGGTTTTCAATTGATTATCAGTTTTGTTATTTTTCCCATGTTTTTTTATCAGGGGCGCTTTTTCCAATAAATAATTTACCGTCATGGTTAGCCCCTTTCATATTAGCTAATCCAGTAACATATGCCGTGGATGATGTTAAGAGAGTTATAATCGACTTCTCAAGATTTAGCCTCGTATATGATTTCCTAATACTTTGCATTTTCTCAATAATACCGATTTTAATTGGCACGTATGCATTTAAAAAGATGAAAATTTAGTAATAATTTTTTTTATAAAGCTTAAAAAAATTAGTATATTAGGCCATCATCGGTAATGTTTGCTAAAAGTTAGATGCCCAGTTATGATTCGCTTCTTCATCTCATCAATTAAATAAAAATCATGGGAAAACTTAATCTATCTTTGAATTAATTATATTGACTCCGCATGAGCGAAAAAACGATCTTCTTCGATGCATACGGTACCTTACTTGAGCTTGGAAACTATCATCGAGACCTTTCTGCGCTGATGTTAAAAGAGACCAAGTTTGACTTGGATTTGGATTCATTTCACTTGGCATGGAATGAAGAATTTGATCGAGCTATTTTTGGTATAATCGAAGGCAATAAACCCTTCGCAACCATTCGGGCCATCTATGGTACCAGCCTTAAAAACGCCTTTCTCAGGCACTCGGTTCACCTTAAAGACGAGCAGGTGAATGAACTCAACATTATCTGCAGGGAGTTCTTGGACCAACGATGCTCCATCTTGCCTTCGGCAAGCAAAATAATAGGTAAGCTGAAAGAAGACGGTGCTAATGTGGGCTTAGTTTCTAATGGCGATGATGAAGAGGTCCTGTATCATCTGGGAGATTTGGTTGAACTTTTCGATTCAGTGATAACCTCTGAAAATGTTGGGTTGTACAAACCAGATCCCCAGATATTTAAGGTCGCTCTGGATGCATTAGGTGCCGATGCAAGCAAATCTCTGCATGTAGGCGATAACCTTCGCATCGACGTGGAAGGCTCGAACAGGGCCGGTGTCGGCTCGATATGGTATAATAGAAGAAACAAGCATCTTTTAGACGGAATACAACCAATGTTCACCATATCTGACATGGAAGAGGTTTTGGAGATATTTAACCTGATGTTCCCAAAGCACCGGTAAACTGTGTATGGTAGACCTTTTATATGTATGCGATGATAAGACGAGCTACACTTACTGTATCGGATTGGACTGATTATAGAATTTCAATAATTTAATGTAATGGGTTATGATATCAACACGTGCTGCCATGCTCTAAGCTATTTAAAGGACGAGAAAAGCACAGACAATAAGACCGTTATATAAACGGCTTGGAAGCTTCCTATTCCACCAAGATTGACATAAGCGCTCCCCTTCTCTTTTATTGAATATAGCTGTGTTATCATTCCAATAAGTATGCCAAGAATACCTGAAACGAAAATCACAGGTGCAATGCTCTGTGGTGCTAATATCAATGCCAATGGAACCGTTAGCAACCCAATAGAGTTGGGCACTTTTATGCCGACTCCACTTTTTGGTTCAGAGAGTAAATTTGTGGCAATGATCATGATCAACATGATAAGTATTGCCTCCAACATGGGTGTGCTGTATAGAAGGCGCATTGCGATTAGTAAAGGCAGGATAAAGCCACCTACATTCAGCGTAACAGTCGTATAATAGGTGAGATGCTCTCCACTTTTAAGTTCCTCCTCCAACGGTACTGAATAGGCTTCCCCCAATAGTGAAGCCTCACGATCAGTGTAATCTGGCTTCTTTGTCCTTGTATGATATAGAGGGACCTCGAAAACTTGGAGGAGTAATATGGCAGTAATTATGATAAAAAATGTGTTGGGAAAAATTCCAAGAGAAGAGCCTAATTTTCCTACATAAAACAGGTAAAATATCGGGATAAGTAAAAAGCCAAAAAGTGCAAACATTTTCATATCTGGCTTGTTTATGAGCCCCCTGGTCATCCTATCACCCAAGAGCAAGTTGTTCGTTAGCTACTTAAAGATACCGTAGAAAAACCACTTCTCATATCATAGTCCTAACCCAGAATGGCCATGCGTTTCATCTCTCTTCTTTGCCTCTCAAGATAACTATATACTGATGCGTGTGGAACTCCCTTTATCAACATTTCTGTGGCCCTTCTTACTATCTGGATTTGTTCAGGTTTGCCTATTATTCCGACAGTTTTCAAATAGATTGAAATCTTTGCGCCTGTTAAGGTCTCCATCAGTTCCCTTGTTTTTCCTTCTTTGCCTATTATTCGTCCCTTCAATCGTTTCATATCTTTATTCGTAGTTGCCACCTTGGACAAATTTATTGTATCTAAAATGAGCATTTCGTCATCTAATAACAAAAGTGCTTTTTCAGGGCTAAAACCTATTCCGATTGCCTTTACAACCTCTCCTGCAACCATCTCTTTTAGGGGGTCATCTGAGGTGATTTGGATGCTCCCCACTTCACTGTCTACGTTGAGGGCTACTCCCAGTCTTTCAATAATCCTTTTAGTGCCTCCCTTAGCACCAATTATAACACCTAACCTATCTAGGGGAACTTTGACATACATCAATATCACCTGATCTTCGCAATAATCTCCTCATCAGAACATTCCACTCCTAACTTTCTAAAAAATCTAACGATGTTCTTCACGTCCCTGAGAAGAAACGTTTCAGCATTAGGATGATCCCTTGTTACAGACTGCCCCATATCTATGAACACAGGCTCACCATCATACAAGATGTTGTATTCGCTCAGGTCAGCATGGATTAATTTTGATTTGTTGTAAAGAAAACTCATATAGTCCACTACCTTGGCAAGCAGATCAGCTGGATTCTCAATTTCATCTGCGACATCCTTTAGCTGAGGTGCCGGAATTTCATCCTTTCCGATAAACTCCATAATCAAGACATTTCTTTCTACAACTATCGGCTTCGGAACCCTAACTCCTGCGTCATATGCTCTACTCAGATTTCGCAATTCTTTTCGAGCCCAAGCGATCACTATGTCCTTTTTGCTATGTCTTATGTTTTTGAACCTAGGATCGCCTATCAAATATTCCTGCATAGCCTTAAAGTCACTGGTGGATATCTTGTATATCTTGACGGCAAGCTCGATCTCTTTACCGAGGGCATGAAAAACGTTCGCCTCTTTTCCCGTGCTAATTACTCCACCCATTGCCTTGATAATATCTTTGCTGGCAAGTCTATATAGTGCTTTCAGCGTTGGAACGTCAAATACGTCACCCAATACCTTTAGATCCTCAGAATCTTTTACCCTTATCTTTAGTCGTTCAATCTCTTCGTCAACTCTCCGAATCTCTTTCATACTTTGCTTTTTAGGTAGCCTCTACGCTCCAACCAATCTGCCTGCGGAGAGGTATACCTCCAAATAACATCAGCTTTATCATCTTGAAAATCCCAAGGCACGATGATTACGATATCTCCCCTTCTTATCCAAATCCGCTTTTTCATCTTGCCTGGTATTCTTCCCATCCTAGTTTTTCCGTCCAAGCACCTAACGCTCAATCTGTTTGCACCAAGCATGTTATCCACGATGCCCAATATCTCCCTGCCCCTAGGAATTCGCACACGTATAATCTCCTCTTCTTGATTCAAATTAACACCTCTCGCACCGGATCTAGGATCTCATTTATGTATTCTATTGCAGCATTCTTCAGGTCTAATGGATGTAATGTGCCGGAAATGAAATCCTTCTCCAGAGAATCATAGGACATATAATATAAGTCCCTTCCAAACTTATCTGGCCGTTTGATTGTGACCTCAGAGAACCTAGGAAAGATGTGATATCTAAACAAGTGCAATATGGGATTATCTTCTACTTGCATTGGACAAAAAGCATCACTGATCTTTTGTTTGACTTGATCATCGGAGTCGTCAACTGAAATGTAATTCTCCTTTGATGAACTCATCTTTGACCCATCCAGTCCAACTAAAATAGGTGTATGTATACATATCGGTGCTCTTAACCCAAGTTTTGGCATTACGTCTCTGGCGAGCATATGAATCTTGCGTTGATCCATGCCGCCTACTGCAACATCTATCTCAAGCTCCGTCATATCTGCCACCTGCAATATGGGGTATATCACGTTAGATGTTTTCATGTTTTCTGGATCCCGAGCTATCATTTTCATGCTCCTTATGGCCCTTTTTTCCGTTATATGACTCATTAGCCTATGGCTCAGCATCTGGTACTCAGGAGTCATTTGAAAGCCATCTTTGTTGGAGAAATCATATCCGTCTGAGCCGCCGAGCACAAAAGTAGTCTTATCTGGGTCGAGCCCCATCGCAACGAACACCTCTTTATTCTCCTTTGCCATTCCCCTGATCTCTTCAAGTTCTCCTTTTTCGTTCAAATATGCGTGCAGATCTGCCAAAAGCACTATGATTTTAAATCCAGCATTTTGAAGGTCCAGTAGTTTGTTTATTGTGAGAACATGCCCCATGTGTATTTTTCCAGAAGGCTCATATCCGACATATGCAGTTAGACGTTTATTGGAC
>JAAEEL010000082.1 GCA_013415795.1 Methanocellales archaeon
GAAAACTATAGTATTGTCTGACTTTACACTCCAATCCACTGAATGGAATATTTTCATAAAGTCGTGTACATTTTTTGTCCATCGTCTCAGGCGGACTTTGTCATATTGCAATTCCTTTGTAATCAACATCCCCAGACTATGGACTACTACTTGAAAACACCCTATAAATCCTCTTTATCAACTCTTTTAAACTCCGCAGGCACAATCACCTTTTTCAGTATCCTGAAGTCATCACATGCTATTTTGCGTCGACCTCTATAAAACAGATAACTCTTCTTAAGTTTCCAATTGGTAATAGAGAATATAATTGGTCAACACATTACCAAATCGTTATATATTAATAACATATCACAATATTGGTGCTCAATGGGTGTACTATAACTAAAACTTGACCTATAGGCAGTTTCATGGAACTACATCCATTTCTCATTATGAAAAGATATGATGCCTATTCTACTGATCTGTGCGTTATGTCCCTCATGGGGTCTAATGATATAAGCTTATGTCAGAAACTCAACTATCGGTGTGCATCATACATTTATTGAAAAATCAAAATATAACGCCAAATTAGTGACGGAAGTGGTTATTTTCAGCGCACCACATATAGAGTTGAGCTTGTCCTGTCCTCCATTGGGCGATGTAAAGAATGTAAGGAAGGACCCTATTCTAATTGAAACTACTAATGATGCAAGGATATTCTTTTTTAGGTCTGTTCAGCTTTTGGATATGATCCCAGTATTCTAAGCATCCCTGCTTTTTTCTTTATTTCCTTCAAAGCCGTTTGGACTTTTTCATCCATGATATGACCCTCCATGTCTATATAAAACAAATAATCTCCCAGTGCTTTCTTCGTTGGTCTGGACTCTATTTTTGTCAGATTGATGTCTCTTGATGCAAACTCGCCCAACATCTTATATAGTGCACCTGGTCTATCTTTTTGCAAATATATGACTACTGAAGTTTTGTCCTTAGAGGTCGGCTCAGGAACTATTTTTCCGAGTACGATAAACCTTGTGTAATTCTCCTTTTGGTTTTGTAAATCTCTCAAGAGTATATTCAAACCATACTTGGCAGCAGAATCCTCAGAAGCAATGGCTGCCATTTTTTTGGACTCGGATGCCAGTTTTGCAGCGCTTGCGGTGCTCATTGTTTCTACGATTTCAACTTCTCCAAAGCGATTTTTGATTGAATGCCTGCACTGCGCCAATGCTTGAGGATGTGAAAGGATTATTTTGATATCTGAAATTTTTTCCTTCGCCAATAGACAATGTCGAATTGGAACTACCACTTCTCCTGCTATTTTAACATCATATTTGAGCAGGGCATCGAGGGTACTACCCACCGATCCTTCGAGCGAATTTTCTATGGGCACCACTCCATAGTCTACATCTTCATTGACTACAGCCTTTACAACGTCGAAAACGTCATCAAAATATTGCAGCTCGGCTGTAGATTCCCACTTTTTTGCAGCTTTTTCTGAAAAAGTCCCTTCTGGTCCCAACAATCCAAGTATCATTATTGTTTTTACGATACGGAGATATAAATAAATAAAGACAACCCCCTTTTTCAATGTTATTGATGTATATATTTGTACACAAAAGTATTATATAGTACTTTAAAGATTGTTTATGGATATGAAAGATCACATGGGCCTAGAGGAAAATGTACTGACAAATAGTATCAGGAGAGTCGATGTACATTTTGATCCCTTAAAAGTATATTCAACGATAAAGGAGCTTTCTGGGGGTAAGAGCTTCCTTTTAGAATCTGTTGAAGGTGGGGCTAGAACTGCGAGGTACTCTTTCATTGGCTTCGATCCTATCTTTGAATTTAGATCAAAGGGCAAAAATGTGGAAGTCAATGGCGAGAGTTACAAAGTTGAGAACCCATACACTGAACTTGAGACGATTTTCAAGCGCTTTAGATGCGGAAGAATAGAAATACTCCCCTTCTCGGGAGGTATGGTCGGCTTCCTCTCATATGATATTGTAAGGTTTTTTGAAGAAATTCCGGATTTGCTTGAAGACGACCTAAAGTTTCCAGATGCCCATTTTATCATTCCAGCCAATATATTATGTTTTGATCATATCACAAGGGATACAGTCCTCGTTTCCTATGCTAAAGAGGCAGAAAAGATTGAAAAAATTGTTGAAAAAGGGGTTGAAATAGGTAATTTTTCTCTGTCTTCTATTAAGAGCAATATGGGTAAAGAGGAATTTGAAAGTAGTGTGATAAAAGCGAAGGAGTACATTGAGGACGGTGACATATTCCAGACTGTCCTTTCAAGAAGGTTGACAGGAAAGTATGAAGGCGATCTTTTACATTCCTACAAGATTCTACGTGAGATTAATCCGTCTCCTTATATGTTCTATCTGGATTTTGGCGAGACCAAAGTCGCTGGATCTTCACCAGAGATGTTGGTCAGGCTTAGGGATGAACAACTAATGCTTAGACCCTTGGCTGGAACACGTCCAAGAGGCGTAGATGCCGAGGAGGATGAAAAATTAAAATTGAATATGTTGTTAGACGCAAAAGAAAGAGCAGAACATATAATGCTGGTAGACTTGGGAAGAAATGACCTTGGGAGAGTTGCCGATTATGGGAGTGTTAAGGTCAATGATCTCTGCAGTGTGGAAAAATACTCTCATGTCCAACACATCGTTTCAAACATCACAGCTCATCTAAAAAAAGACAAGAGTGCCTTTGACGCTCTTCGTGCAACTTTCCCAGCAGGAACGGTCTCTGGTGCGCCAAAGATTAGGGCCATGGAGATAATAGAGGAGTTAGAGAAGAACAAGAGGGGTCCATATGCCGGAGCTGTAGGGTATTTCGATTTCTCAGGAAATATGGATTTTGCAATAACTATCAGAACCATGTTTGCGCTGGGAAATAAAGCACACTTTCAGGCTGGTGCGGGTATCGTTGCAGAATCAGATCCAGAGAGGGAGTTTTACGAGACGAAGCATAAATTGGGCTCCTTGATTAGTTCAGTGGAGGCTGATAAATGACAATTGACAAACAGAAAGTCCTTGTAATTGACAACTATGATTCCTTCGTCTACAATTTAGTGCAATATATAGGAGAACTTGGTGCAAGCATCTCTGTCATGAGAAATGATGTTCATATGGAAGAAATAGAAACAATAAATCCAGACAAGATCGTGATCTCCCCTGGTCCCGGAAGGCCAGAAAATTCTGGCGTATCTCTGCAAACCATCAAAAAAATGAGACAGATGGTTCCAATCTTGGGCGTCTGTCTAGGTCATCAAGCTATAGGGTACGTCTTTGGGGCGGAGATAGCACACGCCAAGAGGATAATGCACGGAAAAACATCTAAGATATATCACGATGGTGAAGGGATTTTTAAAAATGTAAAAAATACTATCTATGCTACGAGGTATCATTCTTTGATAATCTCTCCTGTAAACCTTCCAGATTGCCTAAAAGTTTCCGCTAAGACGGATCAAGATGAGATTATGGGCATTCGCCACAAATATTATCCGATTGAAGGCGTTCAATTTCATCCAGAGTCGATTTTAACCGAGGACGGTAGAAAAATAATCAGAAACTTTTTGGAGATGTGAACATGATTAAGAGGGCCATTTCAAAAGTTGTTGGAAGTCACAACCTTAGCGAAGAAGAGGCAAGAAGGACCATGGAAGAGATAATGTCTGGAGATGCTACCAACGCTCAGATAGCGGCTTTTTTGACAGGTCTAAGGCTAAAAGGCGAGACAGTTGAAGAGATAGTAGCTTTTGCACGCGTCATGAGAGAATTTTGCTTGAGGATAGAGCCCAAAACTAGGGAAATACTCGTAGATACTTGTGGAACTGGAGGCGATAAACTAAAGACATTCAACATAAGTACTGTATCAGCCCTAGTTGCTGCAGGAGCAGGAATACCCATAGCAAAACACGGTAATAGATCCGTGACTAGCAAGTGTGGAAGTGCTGATGTTTTGGAAATGTGTGGCGTAAACATAGGGTTAGAGCCTAAAAGCGTTGAGAAATGCATTGAGCGCATAGGATTTGGTTTCATGTTTGCACCGGTGTTTCATGGCGCAATGAAGTATGCAACTCCTGTGCGAAAAGAGATGGGCATTAGAACAGTCTTTAACATTCTAGGTCCATTGACTAATCCTGCTGGAGCCAAAGCACAAGTAATGGGCGTCTACGACCCACTAATGACGGAAACCCTCGCAAAAGTCTTGAAAGAATTGGGAACAGAGCGTGCAATGGTAGTTCACGGTCTTGACGGTCTGGATGAGATTTCAAATATTGGTGAGACCAGGATTTCCGAGGTATGCGATGGCGATGTTAACACATATCTCATGAAACCGGAAGATATCGGGTTCGATCGTGCTATTTATGATGAAATCATGGGCTATGGTGCAGATGATAATGTCATATTGATGATCAATTTGCTTAATGGAGGAGATGGCCCAAGAAGGGATGCTGTCCTGATTAACTCAGCCGCTGCGATAATCGTTGGGGGTAAGGCCGAGAGCTTTGAGGAGGGCGTTGACATCGCCAAGGAATCCATCGATAGTGGGAGAGCCTACGATATCCTTAGGGAATTGATCTGGGCTACCGAAGGCGACCCATACAAGCTTGAAATTCTGGAGGATAAACTTTGATCGATGAGATACTATCTTACGTTAGAAAGGAGGTTGAGAGGCGGAAACAGGAATTTCCAGTGAATGACCTACCAGTTAGGAGCAACAGTATTCGAAGTCTTTCGAGATCAATCCGCAATTCTCAATTCGTTCCGATCATAGCTGAGATAAAACCCATATCTCCGTCGGAGGGCATTCTGAGAAAGAATCTCGATGTTGCGGCACTAGCCAGAGAATATGAGGTCGGCGGAGCTATTGCAATATCTGTTCTCACAGAGCAGAAGTATTTTGGGGGCAGCCTCAAAAGCTTGGTTGAAGTTAAAGAATCAGTAGCTTTGCCCGTCTTCAGAAAGGATTTTATAATCGATGAATACCAAATCTATGAAAGTGCTTCCTATGGTGCAGATTCAATACTCCTGATCGCCTCATGTGTCCGCAATAAACTTCCATCCCTTTTATCATTAGCCAACGAAATCGGCTTGGAGACAATCGTCGAGTGTCGAACTGCTCAAGATGTAAAGCTAGCAGTCGATTCAGGCGCAAAAATGGTCGGAATTAACAATCGAAATCTTCATACTCTAAGGGTTGATCTTGATGTTACGAAACGGTTGGCCAAATATATTCCAAGCAATAAGGTCCTTATCAGCGAATCTGGCATCAAGACGGCAAAGGACATAAGATTTTTGATGGGGGCGGGTGCAAATGCAGTTCTCATTGGTACTGTCTTGATGCGTTCCAAGAGACCTGGAGATAGGCTTCAAAAATTCGTGCAGGCATAGATATGGTAAAAGTGAAGATATGTGGGGTAACGAGCGCCGAAGACGCCATCTTTGCAGTTGAAAGTGGAGCTGATATGGTCGGCCTGATAATAGACGTTCCGGTTGACACTCAGAGAAAGGTCTCATTGAAAAAGGCAATCAAGATATCAAAGGATGCAGGGGATGTGGTTGCCGTACTCATGCCGAGGTTTGCTGGCGACGTCCTTAGGGTTGCAAGAGAACTCAGACCCTATGCGGTTCAACTTCATGGATATGAGCCGAACAGTTTTGTTCTTGACGTAAAATCCTCTCTACCCACGGAAACGAAAATAATCAAGACCGTTCACATAGACACGAATGGCAATGTGAAATGCCCCGAAGGAGAGGATAACTCGAGCTATTTAGAGGATTTAGGAAAAATCGCCGACTTCGTGCTAATGGATACTGTCAAATCTAGAGAAGGCGGTACTGGTACTGCGCATGATTGGACGGTTAGTAAGGCGATAAAAGAAAAAATAGGATTGCCAACCATAATCGCAGGGGGCCTTACGCCCGATAACGTATTGCTGGCAATCAAAATTGTAAAGCCATATGCAGTAGACGTTGCAAGTGGGGTTGAAATCTGCCCAGGAAGGAAGGACCCCTGCAAAGTAAGGTCATTTATAAACTTGGCGAAGGGGGTCAAAAGTTGTACGTGAATAGTTATCCTAAAGAAGGCAAGTTCGAAAGATATGGGGGACAGTTCGTTCCTGAAGTATTGATGTCAGCGCTAGGGGAACTCGATAGTGCATATACCAAATTTAGAAACGATCCTGGTTTTAGAAGGGAGCTAGAGGTGTACCTCAGAGATTTTGCGGGTAGGCCTACACCTCTTTTTTTCGCTGAGGAACTCTCAAGGAAACTGGGTGTGAAGATATATCTGAAAAGAGAAGATCTCGTACATGGTGGTGCACATAAGCTAAATAATACCCTTGGGCAAGCACTTTTAGCTAAGCGAATGGGCAAGAAGAGAATAATTGCAGAAACAGGAGCAGGCCAACATGGACTTGCAACCGCTATTGCCGCTGTTGCACTTGGTATGAAGCCAGAAATATACATGGGAGATGAAGACATAAAGCGACAAATGTTGAACGTTTTTAGGATGAAGTTGCTTGGTGCAAAAGTCCATCCTGTCAAAAGCGGCAGTAAGACACTTAAAGACGCCATAAATGAGGCTTTGAGAGATTGGGTAACAAATGTCGAGACGACGTATTATTTGCTAGGCTCCGTAGTAGGGCCGCATCCCTACCCTATGATCGTAAGGGACTTCCAGAGGATCATAGGAAAGGAAACCAAGAAACAAATACTAGAAAAGGAAGGGAGACTTCCAGATGCATTGGTCGCCTGTGTTGGTGGGGGAAGCAATGCCATTGGCATGTTCTATGATTTTCTTGATGATGACATATCCATGTATGGTATTGAAGCTGGTGGTGAAGGCGTTGAGACTGGCAGGCATGCTTCACCTCTGGTTGCAGGTGGGGAGGGAGTGCTCCATGGAGCCCTTAGTTATGTTTTGCAGGATAAGTATGGGCAAATATCGGCGACTCACAGCATTTCTGCTGGGTTGGATTACCCAGGTGTGGGTCCAGAGCATTCATTCCTTAAAACCAAGAAAAGGGTCAAGTACGATTGTATTACAGATGACGAAGCGCTAGATGCATTTAAGCTTCTGACAGAGACAGAGGGAATAATGCCCGCCCTAGAGAGTGCCCATGCCGTTGCATATGCCTGCAAGATAGCAGAAGCAGAAAAAATGGGTAAGGATCAGATAATTGTGATAAATATTTCAGGCAGAGGGGACAAAGATGTCATGATCGTTGCAGAAAAGACTGGTATGAAACTATGAAGATTGCAGAAAACTTTCAGGAACTCTCAGAAAGGGGAGAAGGTGCTCTAATCGTTTACGTGATGGCAGGAGACCCATCAATGAGTCTAACAAAAAAAATAGTCAGGGCACTAGAGGTGGGCGGAGCCGACATGATAGAATTGGGCTTGCCTTTTTCAGATCCGATTGCAGACGGTCCCACGATTCAGGCTGCGTCTGAGAGAGCTCTCAAAGCTGGTATGAACCCAGATTTATATTTCAATATGATTAGAGATATTAGGAGAAATACTTACATACCTCTTATTTGCCTCACCTATTACAACCTTGTTCTTCATAGGGGCATCGGTCTTTTCATGAAGGACTGTGTCGAGAACGGAATAAATGGCATAATAATTCCAGATTTGCCTATAGAGGAGGCTAAACAGACAATAAGCGAGGCGAATAAGAACGATGTAGAATTCATCCCGCTCATAGCTCCAACGTCTACTGAAGAGAGGATGAAGATTATATCAAGCGCTGCACAAGGTTTCATCTATTTGGTTAGTTTGTTAGGGGTCACCGGAGCTAGAGCAGAACTCTCTGTGACTGTAAAAGATATGATAGGTAAAGTTCAAAGGTCTACAAAAAGAGAAATTCCAATAGCAATTGGTTTCGGTCTTTCTTCCCCTCAACATGTACGCGATGCCATTATATCAGGGGCTAACGGTGCCATTGTTGGAAGTGCTCTAGTGAATATAATAGCCAGTAAAAAGGACGATGAGGAAAAAATGCTGCATGATGTTAGGGAATTTGTTGCGCAGCTCAAAGAGGCGACTATTATCTCATGAGTGATCTCTTCATTTATGCGTAGCCCAACACCATGGAAGTGATAAGCCATCTTGTTCAATACTTCTGATACCATGATGAACTATATGTATATTATGCGAATGTGAAAATCGTCATATTCTTAAATTTTTTAATTATATAAAAAATATTGGGGTTTTTTTCATGGCGAATAACTTTCTCCATCATGTTTAGTCACAAAAAGTATAATAAAAAGGATTGAAAATAATAAAACAAGGATTGAAACTAATAAAAGGATAATGCCCTTTTATCGATTTACCCAACAACCTCTCCTAAAATCATCCCTTCGACTCTTATTGGCTGTAGCTTGCTTGCAAGTGTCTTTGCATCCTCCAGTTTTCTCTTTTTATCAGCATAGATTGTGAGCAAAGGCTCACCTTTTTCAGCGCCCTCTCCCTTTTTGAATCTTAACACGATCCCTGCCCCTTTATCTCTTGGAGAGCCTGCTGATCTTGCAATCTTGATAATCGCTCTGTTATTTATTGCCTCAATATAACCATCCTTTGGCGATGGCAGATCATAGGTGTATTTTCCAAGCATAATATCCTTGGCTTTTATATCTGGATTTCCCCCCTGAGCATCGATGATCTCCTTGAACTTCTTCAAAGCTCTTCCCGATTCCAAAGTTTTCTTCGCAAGCTCTATCCCTCTATCTGGACGTGCTAACCCCCCAAGCTCAAGCAATATCCCCGCTATGCTCAACGACTTTTCAATTATACTGTTTGGCTCTTTAACTCCTTCAAGGACCGATAGAACTTCCCTGATTTCCAAGGCTGGACCTACTGCCCTTCCGACTGGTTGCCCTCCGTAAGTGATAGCACACCTTGTTGTAACACCTATACGCTCACCTAGAATTATGAAATCACTAGCCAATCGCCTCGCATCTTCACTTGTTGAAATTTTGGTTCCTTCCCCCATAGGAATATCTATGACGCAGTATTCTGCACCTACGGCCTTCTTCTTTGCCATTACAGATGCCAAAACCTGCCCAGGGGGATCAAGAGATAATGGGTATTCAACCCTAATAATTGCATCATCTGCTGGTGCTAGGTTCATTCCACCACCCCACACCAAAGCTCCTCCAACTCTTTGGGCAATCTTTTTAATTGATTGCGCATCGTGTTCCACATTGCACACCACCTCCATAATATCGGCGGTGCCTGCTGCAGAACTTATTGCTCTTGATGATGTTTTCGGGATAGTGAGCCCATTAGCAGCGACAATTGAGACCGTGATGGGCGCATACTTGTTTCCAGGCACACCCCCTATGCTATGGACATCGAGGATTGGAGAGATCTCCCAATCTAGTGTTTCGCCTGTTCTCACCATAGCCATTGTAAGCCAGGTAATCTCATCCATGTTCATCCCATTTATGTTAACTGCCGTAGTGTAGGCGGCAAGCTCGATATCCGAAAGGTTGCCAAACGCAATATCATCAACGATTGTATTAATTTCATTCTGGCTCCAAGCATTACCGTAGATCTTTTTCCTGACAAAGTCTATAGAAGCAGGACGAGATGTGGGAACGATATCAACTTTTTCGCCATCTTCCAAATTCAAATCTTTCCATAATTTAATAAATGCTCCCGCCTCCCCCTTGCTGACCAATGTATCAGTAATACCAACCACTGCTGACAGACTTTTACCTTTAGCAAGTACTACCTTTACTCTGTCTTGAGTGCGCAATCCCAGATCTTCTGCATCCTCTCTATTTAACAACACCTCATGTGCTCCATGTAGGACATCTATCCTTTTTACTTTGTAAGGGGCTTTATTTTCCATACAATTCACTCCAATCAACCTTTCTTCCCCACTTCTCTAGTGCTCTCAAGAGCTCCGGATGATCTAATGAATACTTCTCCAATGGAATATTTTTCCTTGTCGCATCAACCGCTTGTCGCATTGCCTTAGCACCTGTTGTCGTTCCATCTGGATGACCATGTATGCCTCCTCCAGCCTGTAAAACCACATCGTTTCCGAAGGCGTTAATCTCATAAGGCACCACACCTGGATGAAGACCTCCCGAAGCAACAGGAAAGACTTTCTTGAAGCTATGCCAATCGCTCTTTAAAAAGTCATTGATCTCCTTCACCTCTTCAAGGTCGCTTTCCATTTTGCCTTTAGCTGTGCCAGTATGAAGTTGGTCACCACCGCACAGCCTAACAATAACTGCCAATGGTAGCATTGAAATACCATGTTTACTATTTCTCGTAATTGCACCATGCATCGTTCTGTGCACATGTATCGGTAGGTTTACAGAATCATCATCTCTCAAGGTCTTTAGTGCCGAGAAGCCAGCAGTCAGAAAATCAATCATAAGCATGTTCGCTCCATGTGCCATTGCAATGTCCGCACGTTCAATTATCTCTTCTGCTCCCACAGTAATGTTCACTGCGTATAGAACTGTCCTACCACTTTCTTCCTTTATCTTGTCAATCTTTTCCATGACCTTCTCCAATCTTTCTACTATGGGGCAGAATGCCTGATTGGTTAGGGTCTCATCATCCTTTATTAGATCACATCCACCTATGCCAGCATTATAAGCGACCTCTGCGGTTTCTTTTGGGCTGAGACCTACCTTCGGCTTGATAATTGTACCTACATGTGCTCTTCCCTCATTCAACGTTCCAACCTTTTTTCGTATCCCCCCTATACCAAAGCGAGGTCCCTTAAACTCACTTAAAAAGCTTTTTGGAAGTTTGATTTCGATTAGTCTGACATTTTTGAGCGCTCCCAAACCAAAGAGATTGCCAGCAACTGTGGCAAGGAACTGAGGTATGTTGTCGATCTCGAATAAATCAATTGGAAATCCTATCTTCACATTTGAGCCGTCAATATCAATGACTCTAGCACCTAATCTTTCATCCACTTCTTTTTCCTTGGTTGAGATGTCTGTCCATGTACCAGTTGACTGTTCTGCTGCAATAGCCCTTGCAGCCCTGTCTATTGGCATGGCACTCTCGACATAATATGTACATTCTACAAACTCCATTCTATCATCTCCCCGAATTCCTTCTCAATTAAATCATAAGCGGCATGAGGTGAAATTACTCCCTTCTCAGTGATGATGGCATCTATATATTCTGCTGGAGTGGCATCAAATACAGGGTTGCGAAACCTCACGTTTGGGAAGTTTTTTGGATTTGCAATCTCTCTCACATCTCTTTCCTCAATTTTAACGAGTTCGCCCCTCAAACTCTCAGGAGAGAATTTGTACGTCTCAGCACAGACATAGAACGGAATCCTTGCCTCATGAGCAACCAGTGCAATCTGTGATGTTCCGATCTTGTTAATCACCGCACCGTTAGAGCAGACTGTATCTGCACCTACGAAAACAGCCTTGACATCTTCATCTTCGATTATATATCTCACAGCAGAATCTACGATAAGGGTGACATCGACACCTTTTTCAGCTAGCTCCCTTGCCGTCAAATAGCCTTGATTCCAGGGTCTTGTCTCTGTGGCGAACACCCTAATCTTTTTTTCCTCTTTATGTGCTTGTATGATCACCGCAATAGAAGCAGAGCTATTGCAGTGAGTAAGCAGGGTATCAGAATCTTCAATCCTTTTCGAGCCATAAATTCCGATTGTTTCAACGGCCTTCAATGAATTTTTAATGAACCTATTTGCTTCATTCTTTACACTTTCTTTAAATTCATTAACAGTCTTACCACCAGCTCCTTGGAGAGTCAGACGTATGGCATTTTTCAATGAGATAGCGGTTTGTCTCGTATTTAGCAGTGCTCTTGCACCTTCTATTAACAGTGTTTTGAGTTCTTCTAAATCATCTTCATCGTAACTTTCAGCAAGCTCTTTTATTGCTTTAGCAGTAGCTCTTGCGATCTTTCCGGCCCCTCTAATACGCATTGTATGAATTTCCTTTAAAGTCTCGTTGAACCCATCAGGAAAAACTATTTTCTTCATCCAATCTTATATAAGTAGGTCAAGGGCATTTAATCCTTTTTGAACCTTATTGTTTTTCTGGCGGAGACCATGACAAAAGCTCCACTTCTGTGGGAACTATTTGAGAACTATACATTCCAATGTGCCCATATTTTGCCCCGTATTCAAAAGTTCCATCTATTTTGACTTTACCATAGCATTCCAAGGGACCCATCATTTGTTGTTGATAGAGCTTTTCATAGGCTTCTTTGGATATTCCGCCTTCAACCCAGATCATTCTGCCTTTTGGTACGAGATGCTCCTCAGCATATCCTGAATATTCCAAATTCTCACTCAAAACAGTGATTTCAAAGCCATTAAAGTAAAAACCCTCTATAGTAACGTAACAGCCATCATATTTATCCGGATTAGTAAACAATTGATCAAATGTAACCTCTTGTATTTTAGTTGCCGGTTCTTCAATACAACCGCAGGTTAACACAATTATCAATAACAAAAATATAAAAGATTGTGCAGTATGTCTATTCATATTTAGAATTTTTATTTATAATTAGATGTAATAAATTTTATTGATTAATAATATGGCAAATTTATTAATAGGAATAAATGTATACTGCAACATTCGCCTATAAACTATAACCAAATAGGGGGAATATTCACGCAAGGTGCAAGAATAGAGAAATTCATAAGTTATGTAGAGCATCCGTTGACCATGCATTGGTGGGGTTTCCTTTTTCACGTTTTCCTGATTATCGGCATCATCACAGCAGCTACGAAAATAACGATCGCAAACTTCACACCCATGTCCTGGTTCTTATTAGCAATTGCAAGTATATTGGCTATGATATGGAACGTCACTATACGTATATTAGCCAGTATAAAAAGTTAAGTGGAAAAGCATTGGTATTAAGTCAGTCGAATATAGCGATATGCAGAGAACGATCTCAAGACATCGTAAAAAAAATTGAATTAATTATGCGTTAAAATTCTATCAACACACACTTGAAGATGGTGGATTGAAGAATGACAGATAAAATTTCGTCTCCATTAATGGGTACGGTGAAATATAAAAATGGAAGCAATTTTCGTAAAACTCTTAATCAAGCTTTAAATATTTTTTTAAAAGATGCTTTACGAGTTGCCCTTACAAATCCGTTACAGGCTTATTCTTTCATTAGAACGTTGAGGTGGCAGCAAAAAGCTGCTCGAATAAGATCGAAATTGAAGCAGGAAGGTATCCATGTACCGCCAATTATGATTTTCAGTATTACTAACAGATGTAATCTCCATTGTAAGGGTTGCTATCATCAGGCTTTAGATCGATCATCCCAGCCTGAAATGAGTGAGGATAAATTAAGAAGTGTTTTTGTCGAAGCAAAGGAACTTGGGATTTCGTTTATGGTCCTTGCTGGGGGTGAGCCGTTGGTTCGTCGGGAGATTTTAGATATAACCAAGAATTTCCCTGAGACCATTTTCCTAGTATTTACTAATGGTTTGCTGATAGATGATAACTTACTCGTGAAACTTAAAGGACAAAGAAATTTCGTACCGGTAATCAGTCTGGAAGGTTGGGAAGAAGATACAGATGCAAGGAGAGGCAAAGGGGTGTATGATCACATACAAGGAATAATTGAAAAGATTAAGAGTATCGACTTGTTCTGGAGTGTAGCTTTAACGGTAACAAGATCAAACTTTGCTGCCGTTACCGATGATCAGTTTATACGGGCTTTAAGTGATTTGGGTTGTAAGCTGTTTTTCTTTGTTGAATACACTCCCATTAAGGAAGGAACCGAGGACTGGGTCCTTACGGATGAGCAGAGAGCCAACCTTTTAACCTTGAGGGATTCATTTCGTTCGAAATTTTCAGCCCTGTTCATTGCAGTTCCCGGCGATGAAGAGGAAATTGGCGGCTGTTTATCTGCTGGGAGAGGTTTTGTACATGTTAGCGCAGAGGGTAATGTCGAACCATGCCCCTTCTCTCCCTATTCGGATACAAACCTAAGGGATTCGTCACTCAAGGATGCCTTGCAATCTGAATTTCTAAAGACAATTCGTCAAAACCATGAACAATTGAGTGAAACAGAGGGCGGTTGTGCTCTTTGGATAAAACGCGAATGGGTTCGATCTTTGCAACATACTAAATAATTTCATTTTCTCCATTTTAACTAAAAATAGGTTTTTTCTAGTCTTTTCTTCCTTGAACTAAAAATGAATGAGTGGCTACTTTTTTTAATTCATAATAAAAATATTTCCAAGCTATGTGATTGAATTAATCTATGGTAGTTAGAAAATCTAAGTTAATCCTTTTGTATCAATATTTATTTTTATGGTGTAAGGTGGCACCAGCGCTGCAAAAATTGCCAAAGCAGGTCCTACATATAGACCCGACCAACTGAAAAGCGCTACAATTCCTATCAATATTAGAACCCCCCTCCTCCGGGGCGTTAAATCAGGCTTGTTGCGAACTGCGTAAATAAATGTGAATAATGCTAGTAATAGGTATATAAAGACGAATAACAGGGTTAAAACTACCTCTCCTTTGAATCCGGTAATTCTAAAGGTTAACAGAATCTGGTAGATTGTGTTGGCAGCAGAACCCAGAAAAGCCAATCCTGCGAAAGCCGCCAACCACTTGGATATTCCTTTTGGAGCTTTACCATGATTGCTACGCCAGTATAGAATAATTCCTCCTATAACTAACATCAAGATTATTGGTAACAAGGTGACGAAACGATTCTGACCTTCCCAGGCATAGACTCCCTGCAAATTGTATGGTACCATCACTATCTCAATTGGAGTAAATTCCTCAATATAACCCACAGCAAGACCGTAGTTGCCAGTCATATGATCGTTATTGAATACTACAAGGTAGTAGATCCCATCCGTTGGAGCTTTCATGTTAAGGTTTACAGTCTCGTAGATCCAACCAGGTGAGAAAGGTTCATATGTAGCTTGTACCGGATCTATCCCATTTACAACGATTGCCCCATAGCTATAAGGAACTTCAACATAGGCAGGCAAGATGTCTTTTTGGGTATTTCCCGGTGTCATCAAGGCGAGTGAAGGCAGGAATCCAGAGTTTGATGGTCTTTTTGGTGTGAATACAGAGACTTGTATCCTATCTCCGCTGGACATCTTGAACTTGTAATAGTCCCCCTTTTCCGGATTATTCAGTGCAGTGTAAATGGCCCAAGATTTCAATGGATCCTCAATCTGGTATGCAGTTGCTGGGCTGTAATTCTCGTCTGGAAATAGGGGCGAATGGGCTAAGGCCGTTGACAACAGCGTAAAAACTAATGCTGTGGTCAATAGTGATATAAGTATGGTGGATATCATTCTTGACATGGGATTTCCACCCTCAATTCAGTAATAAGATTCTTTTGTTAATTATTCTTTTCCCTTATTAGGTTTTGCAAGTCTCAATTTTAAAACTTTCTAATATGTCAATGCAATGCTTATGTTGGCAAACTACTCCCTTATTTTAAGATATGTGAGCCCGGCAAAAAACACTGCAAGAACATGTAAGATTATCGGTATCCATAGAAACTCGAAGCGGATCATATTCAAGATGCTCCTACCATATCCAATTGGTGTTGGTAAGTATAGCCATATTAAAAAGCCAAGATAGGTCAAAGTGACCAGCCAGTAAACTCTCCTATCTAATTTGAAGGCATAGATGTATGTGAAGACGAACATAAAAGCGAAACCAGAAAAGAACATAGGCCACATAACCGGACTGTTAAAAAATGAAGTATTGAAGACTGCGACTACTACAGCGTGAATAGTGACGTAACTCTCTAAAAGTATTATCCATTTTTTGTCAAAATGAATCCAAGTCCAAGCCAGATTAACTTGGGTGAAGAGCAAGAACATATAGAAAAACCCAGAGATTAGCTGTGGATCAGCTGCCATCGGATGGAACCAAAAAGTATAGACAAGAGCCCAAGCAAATATGTACATGTGGCTCCTCCTAAAGAATCCAATAACTTGTGAAGTGAAAGGTTTTCCTATCTTCCTTCCTATCAAAAGACCACGTCTAGGATTTTCAAGTATCAGCACTATTGCCAACATGATTATCACCGAGTACTGACTGGTAAAAATTGGAGTATCCTGTGCAAGTCCATCGAACCATATCTGGGTCTGGATAAGGTGCAGTAAAACAAAGAATAAATTGACTGATAAGGCTACCAAGCTGTATTTAGGCAAACCAAACAGAGAATGTGACCTAAATCCTTTAAGATCTCTTTGCCCGAAGTAGACCGCTATCCAAATTGAAAATTGGTGTCCTAAATATAATACCCAGACTATAGACATACCCCAGAAATCACGACTAGGTAATTTCCAGTAGTACCACGATGACCCTTGATCAGGAAGAAGGGAGTCAACAAAATAATTGAGATTTGGCCCAAGTAGCCAAATGAATATTGTGAAACAAAAGGCAAAGATCAATCCGAAAGCCCATAGGTAAAGTGCCGAACTAGACTTTGAATCAATATCATTAGAGTTCATTATAATCGCCAACGATATCTTTTACTATATGATTTTCACAAATTTATTTCATTTAAGACTATCCCATTTGATCTCTGAGTCCTTTTTTCTAAAAAGACAGTATAAGCGTAAAAATTTTCTAAGTTCTAAATTGAACGAAAATTAGGATTTTTTTTAAGTTCTTGCACAAAAGTTTAATAAAACAAGTATTGAAAATAAAAATATTTTAATTCTGGTGATCTTTATTTCATGCCATTGCAAAAAGCCTAATAAAATATCGATTTAAATATTTTCTTGGTAATCCGTAATTCCCCTTGCAACATTCACAATTAATTTTATTAATCTAACCAATATTCCAATTCCTATCCCGAGGGAAATGAAGATTAGAGCTATATTAACTCCAAAATGTACAGAACCTGCTATTGCTTTGTTGGACATTACACTAAAGTCGAAGGGAAATACAAACAGGAGCGTTGCAACTGTGGCCAGTCCAAATGAATCCATTACAATCTGAAGGATCTCGCGCAATATGTATCTGTCCAATATAATCAAGACAATATGGCATACTATGTTGATTACTAGGGTTGTATTAAGAATTGGTAGCCATAAATTAATATCAGCTGTAAAAAGGGGCTCTCTTATCCATGTTGTAATGCCTCCAACTGTTTCCAAATGATAATAAGCAACATACTGATTGAAGAAATTGAAAAATATTAACAAAACAAAACTAAAAGCTATGGCAAAGGCAGAAGCAGCTATTCTGGCATCTCGCTTACTTATGATATATCTCTCTACTTTAGTTCTGATTGTTTCCCCCAAATCTGAATCGTTAATTGGTTTAGGTTCCCGATATTCATCGGTTACCTCCTGTGGGGCTACCATTTTTTCCGCAATATCGCCAGCAAAAGGTAGCCGGTATAGCTCACCACTGTAGGCTTTGTTCATAAGGATTATCCATAGTATGAACCCGAGAATAAATATAATCGAGGAAAATGCACTACCAACTACCGGTATTAATCCAAAAATAATCCCTAAAAAGGTGATAGTGCCGAAGACTACTATAGACTGGGCCGCATGAAAACGAACCCAGCTATTTCTCTCTTCTAAAATAAA
>JAAEEL010000083.1 GCA_013415795.1 Methanocellales archaeon
ATGTTACTATTGTCAAAACATCCTCATCTTTTAATTTGTGTTCCAAACCAACCTTTTGACCGTCATGTTTTGCGGAAGGACCCCAAACCAATGAATATCTAAATCTTCTCCGAAAGTCACGATGAAGTTTTTTACAAACACTCTCTACCGTGTCACCTTCTCTCAATATCAAAGGTTCATCATAATCAGCATCCTCCCCACTGGGTTTCATGTATATCCGAATTAGCTTCAGTCGAGAAAATATATCTTCTCTTAGTTTATCCAAGCCATCACCATTTTTAGCAGATATTGTTAATACATCCAGACATTTCGCCCTTATTTTTTTTATAGTTTCATCCAAAATTTCTTTAGTTACAATGTCTTTTTTATTTACAACGACCACAGCTTGCACATATGCCCTGTTTTTAGAGAACGAATCTATCAGTTGGTCCTCAGATATATCCTCACGTATAATGATGTCTGCATTCGTCACAAACTCGGAGGCAATCGATTTTATTATGTCTTCATTTAAATATGTAAGTATAGTTGTAGAATTTACTTTAATTCCGCCGCTATCTTTTCTTGTAGTAAAAACACCCGGGATATTTTGATTTAACCGCAAACCGGCATCATATAATTCTTTCTCAATTATTTCAAGATGTCCTAAGTAATTCACATCAACCATTAACAATAACAAATCAACATTTCGAATAGCAGACAAAATCTCCTTTCCTCGCCCTCTACCTTTTGATGCGCCTGTAATAAGGCCAGGTAAATCTAAAAACTGAATATCTGCCCCTTTATATTTCATTACACCCGGCATTGCTTCCAATGTGGTGAAATCATAATCGCCTATTTTACTAGAAGCTCCAGTTAATTGATTTAAAAGAGTGCTTTTGCCAGTGTTTGGAAAACCCACAATTCCTACGGTTGCGTCACCAGCTTTCTTAATCGAAAATCCTTTACCTTTAGAACCTTTGCTTTTTGTTTTTTCAGCTTCTTCCTTAAGTCTTGCAATTTTCGATTTTAGCTTGCCTATATGGTGTTCAGTAGCCTTATTCTTCTGCGTCTTGAAAATTTCATCTTCTATTGCTCTGATCTTTTGCTCTATCTCGGAATCCATGATTATTATCCATTGCGAATATACGTTTGCAGTATAAAAAAAGTATCATATAACCATGTAATCTACTTTGGGAATTATTTAAATAAAAAGAGTGAAAATTAAATTATTTGCAGAAAAAGGTGAGAAAATGGAGACGCTAACTTTGGCTAAGTGGGGAAATAGATTCTGGGCTTGGGTTGTTGATATCCTGTTGGTGAGCGCTTTTTCAAACATCGTTACAAATTCTTTAGGATTTACTTGGGACTTTGACCCTATTAGCATGGAAAGTTTTGGATTTAGTGGGGTATTGCTTTTTGCCTATTGGACTTTGTTTGAGGGATATGGGGGTCAATCTGTAGGAAAAATGGCATTGAATCTAAAAGTTACAGATCGAAAAGGGGAGAAGATAGATTTCGGAATTGCCGCCTTAGAAAGTTTTGGCAAGGCATTCATCCTGCCATTGGATTGTCTCATAGGCTGGTTTGCTATGCCCAATAGCAAACTACGTCTCTTTAACAGGATTTCCAATACCATCGTTATTAGAGCAGCATATGAAGAACCCGAAGGAATAAAGTACGTCAAAGAAAAGGAATAGGATACTGTTAACTTATTTAGTATAAATAAACGTTTCAGTTGAAAACAGTAGTTGTACGAGTAAAAATTGATTTTCAATCTGTTTATACTCATTCCGAAAAAACGACCTCATAGAATCGATTGTAAGCGATTCCAAGAGTTTCAAGGCAATGATTAGAAATTATGAGGCAACAATTCTAACATATTGCATGGCATTAAGCTGTTAGATGCACTTTATAAAACTTTTCCGAACTTACCAAATATGAAATATATCCCACTAAAGAATAAAATAATCATTCCTAATAGGAAAAACATAACGGCAGCGCAGATGGATCTTCTTTATTACAAAAAATAAAATCCATACGAAATGATATTGTTAATCGTAATCCTACTTGTCTATTCCTAAGAACTCCTTTAATTTGCACATCGCCTCTTTTTCACGCTCTCCACCACATTTTATCACGATCTCCTCACAGTGTTCGATCCACCGAAGATACTTTTGGTCTTTCATGGCCAGATATCGCGTGGCATATATGGTTGCCTCGATTAAAGCGTTGAAACCCCGATTTACAGGCTGTATGGGCCTTTTTAAGACCTTTTTTTTCAGAGGTCGTAGGTTCAAAGTGGCGCACTGTGGACTATCTTCTATAATGCACTCAAATAAAACCCATGCCTTTGCAGACTTCAGCGCTGGGTATCCTTCCTCCATTCGAATCTCATCCAGAGGTATTTTCATAAGTGCAGACAACACGAATAGCAGTGGGTCATCCACTATATTTGCGACCATTTTTTTCGTGGCCTTAATGTTGGCATAGGTTTGAGTGTTTGTATATACTCGAGCTGAAAGGTTGCCATCAGAGATTATCCCGATGGGCGCAGCGTTCGGCTCTCCAGATTCGGATAGCGTGGTTGCTATTACCTCAGATATGCCTCGGAATTCAAACTCCTTCATCATCACGGTTTCACTCCTCCTAGAAGAGCTACGAATAATGACCCAATCACTATATCAGCAGTGGACCCAGGGTTAACTCTTTCTAGGATCAACTCCTCATCGAAATCTCGTATTGCATCAAGGTCCCAATTTTTTATAAGCCGAGAAGCTTTTTCAGAGACTTGCATTGCCTTTTCCGTTCCAAACTTGCTCTGGACCAGAGTATCTGGTCTCTCTGAGAGCAATTTCAAATATGTGAATATGATCGCATCGTTCACACTCATCTTGCCCAACTTCCCTTCTAGAACAGATGCACCCCTAAACGTCCTCAGAAAGCCACCGATCCATTCATGAGATATCGCATCATATTTGGAAGAGATTTTCATGAGATCATATAACGTCAATTCCCTTCTTTTAATCTCGTTGACCGAATTGGGATCATCTATGCTCAGTTCTTTTACAGAGCCTACACGTACGTCAATGCGTTGAAATGCCTTGTAGAGCTCGACGGCATCCTCTACAGAAGTATCTTGCACGACACTTGTTACGCTTTTGACATCATCGTTTCCAGCCGCCATCACGAGGGGTGCCAAAAGTAGGAATGCGCCAAAATGGGTGTTACCCCCGCTCTGCCATCTGGCGCTCTCTTCGACCAACTCTCTGATTGAATATCCAACGTCCTTTTTAGCTATGGCAACTCTCTCAAATATTGGACCTGCACTTATAGCAGATGCCAGAAAATGCTCATACTTAGTATCATCAAAATCATGATCTCGGTCTACGTTCCCAGGCTTTGGAGTGGCAGAAACTTCTAAAAGCATTGCGAGTTGTGCGCATCGTGCGATGTAAGTAGAATTCATATTTATGTCCGATTTTTAATAGTAATTTCAAATCACAAATATCTTGCGTAAATACCTATCTAATGCGAAAATAGTTGTCAAATGTATAGGTACAAAAATAGTAAAGAGGGTGAAGATTAAAAAAGAAATTGATTAAAATAAGGTATATATTCTTTGGTTGTTCATGGATTGGCTAAGGATTGATATATTTGAATTACTGAATTTAGAAATTTTTCTTATGCGGAACCTTTGAAACTCACTCTAATTGTCGTCCCTTTGATAGATATTCAGACTTAATTTGATTGATTAGACCATACTTTCAACACTTAACACGATTAAAGCAACTATAATAATCGAGGAATAAGCATATCTTACAATAGAATATGGTCTCGATAATGACCCTTTCAGTTCACTTGGAAGAAATTCGATAATGCTAAAAATAAATCCAATAGTGAGGTATATGGCTAAAAGGGGATGAATCGACGGCAAATAATAAAAGTACAAATTAGCTGCCATAACATTGGAGAATGTTGCTACTCTGCCTACAAGCTTCCTTTCCACTATCCAGCCAATAAGAATCAAAGCACATGGTGCAATAAGGTGAATAACTGTTGTAGGTAACATTTTAAAGAGCATCAATTCCATATTATCACCCCTTCAAGATAGTTTTCCCGACTTTATATTTCACCTTATTAACTACATAGTTGAAATATCTTCTTGATCTTTCTGCTTTTTTATTTATGGAAAAAACCTTGATAGGTTGAAGAAAAGCACGATGAATTATCGATTAATGAGACTCCTTATCCTTCCTTATGCTCTTGGTGATCTGTTCCACGATATTACTACAACTACATAGCTTGCCTGGATGAGACTCTTTTATGCGAACTACTTTTGCTTCTAAGCCCCTTTTATGCAACTGGCTCAACAACTCGTCGACATCAAAGCATTGGTCATATCCAAGAGCTATAATATCCGGTTTAATCTCATACAACGGCTCAAAGATATCCCTTTCGCTACCTAGGATAGCCCTATCGACTATGCTTAGCGATTGGACTATCTCAAGCCTCTGTTGTTCTGGAATAGCTGGTTCTCTTTTATGCTTTATCATTTTGTCTCGAGCTACTATGACAATTAGTTCATCTCCCAATTTTTTAGCACACCTAAGATATGTCAGGTGGCCAGGATGGAGTATCTCAAAAGTTCCTGTTGCAAGCACTCTTACCATCATTCCTCCTTAAATTCGACGTCTAAAACTGGCAAATTCCTGACATGTCCGGATGCATCGTAACAGGTCCAACTATTTTCATTGTAAGGATAGGCCGCTATTATGTGGTAGTCTCCGTTGCGTCCGAACATCATTAAATCCTCCTTGGACGGACGCATATCAGAAGACGGGTGGCTATGTGCTGACCCTACGCAGCGTGAGAGAGGGGGCTTCATGTGTAATTGCATGACCGCACTGGATGAAGAGGCTATAGTACCCGGAAGAACAATTATATCGGTAATTACCCCTTCTTCAGCCCTCAACAATCCTGCAAACTCATTCGGATATGATGACTTGCTGACTTCGAGTAGGAAACGAAGCGTATCTCTCGCAATCCCCTTGGTCTTCTGATGAAAAATCATGCTAATGACCCATGCGTTCAATTACTGCAGCAACAATGATGGGTAGTGATATTGTTGCATCTCCATAGACTGTGACCTCTCTGGCCCTCTCAGCAACCTTGCCCCAGGATTTTGCCTCGCTGAGCGTCGCCCCAGAAAGACCGCCAGCCTCTGGACTATCTGTGGTGAGCTGTATCGCATAGTCGAAACTTTTAGGAGTTACAATCATAGACTGGAGTATAAAATTCTTTGGAACCCCACCCCCTATGAACATCGCACCTGTCTTTTTTGCATTATAACAGATATCCATGAACTCGCGCATATCCCTGAAGGTATCAACGTTTAGTTTTTGAGTTTGGGTGTATAACCATGCCTGTAGCCCTATCGCTGAATCTGAGATAGCGGGACAAAACACAGGAACGTCTTTTTTTGCTGCAGTTCCCAGGATCGAATTCTCAACTCTCAACCCAATTTCGGTCAACAACTCTCTTACGCCCATCTCCTTTTTGTCGATATCATCCAGGATATCCAAAATTCTATTTTCAAAAATTGTGAAATGTGTCTCCGACAAAAAGACGTCAAATATCCGGTTGATTTCTTGGTTCCTCAGTTCTACATCATCTATTTGAGAAGTTCCCTTACAATGAAATCCTCCGAAAGCTTCTATCAGGTCATGAACAAGGTTAGCGCCTGTGGTGACAAGCACATCGATATAATTTTCCTTTATCAGATCTTTGATTATTAGGCGCATTCCAGCAGGAGTCATGGCACCAGAGAGGCCAAAGAACTTTGTGGTTTTATCTAGGATCATTGCTTCATAAATGTCAACTGCTTCGGCCAGTCTTCCCGCACCTAGGGCAGCTCCACCCATCTCATTGACTAATTGGTTAACCGTCATGGTGGAGTTAATCTTCATATGCCTGATAGGTTGCTGTAAATCCTTCATTTTAACTACTCCCTTTTGCTGCTATAAACTCCCTAATCAACTTCGCCCCTAATAAAGCGGTTTGTCCATGGTCGTAGTCTGGCGATATCTCGACCAAATCAAATCCTATGGTGTATGGGGCCAGCAATTGGATGACGTATTTGACGTCAGCAGGAATCATCCCAAATGGCTCTGGGTTTCCAACACCAGGCGCATATGCAGGATCAATTACATCTACATCTATCGATAGGTAAATTCTATCTGTGTTTAAGTATTCAACTACATCGTGCATGACATTAGAGATACCCTCTGCTTGGATCCTGCTCACAGTGTAAAAGAGAATATCCCTCTTACTAGCAAAGTCATATTCCTCCTTGGCACCACTTCTGATTCCTATTGAAACATAATTAATATCGCCTATTTCCTCAATAATGCGTCTTGAAACACAGGCATGACTGTGTTTATATCCTTCATACTCGTCCCTTAGATCAAGATGGGCATCCAATACTACTATGCTGATACAGTCAAACGCCTGGATGCACGGATATGTTAGTGAGTGCTCACCTCCCATCATTATCGGAATTTTACCGTCATTTACTATTTCACATACGGAATTTCGAATATTTTTCAACATTTCGTCAACCGATACACTTCGTTTGATATCTCCCAGATCAAAAAAAGGTACATCACATAAATCAACATCATATTGGGCGTTATATGTTTCAAAATTATAAGATGCTTTTCTTATCTCTGACGGGGCTCGCTTTGATCCTGACCGAAAACATGATGTCTCATCGAAAGGTGCTCCAAAAATCACGAACTTTGCATCAATATATTCAGAGTTTGCATCGGCAAAGATTTCGGCGGACAACAACATCACCGCATATCTATCTTCCTGCGTCCCATCGACTCTATATATGTGACATCCTTTCCTATCTCTAACCTTTCCCTGAGCTCGGCGGGCACCTGCATCTCAAAGGTGGAATAGTCCTCTAAGTCCATGATTTGTACGATCTCATTGGATAAAGAAAGTACTTGTCCGCTTTTTCTTTCCACGATGGGCACATATATCTTAGCTGTGACGGGCTGTATTACCGATCTCTTCTGTGAGTCAAATATTCCTATTGTATCTAGCCTTGCTTTAGCAGAACCGTGTTTTCCTGGTTTTGAAGTGGTCATTCCTACGATTGTACAAGGCTCATCATCGACGATTACATAGCGTCCCTGTTTAAGAGATCGCACCTCTATCTGTTCTTTCATTAAAACATCCTCCACAAATTCGTTATTCTTAATAACACCATAGTTTAAATGTATCTCGATCAATAATATAAGAGGTTATAGATGAAAAAGCTGTGTGAAGATGTTTCAAATGCGGTCCAAGATGCAATTGGAAACATCATCGGCAAATTAGAAAGTGGGGCTATTCTCTATATGGGTGCGGATGGGACTCCCACCACAAAGATCGATGATGTTGCAGAGGGGGCAGCTATACGAGTTTTAAAGGAGGACGGAAGGCCACTTAACATAATAAGTGAGGAAATTGGTAGCATGACCCTAGGAGAGGGGGCAGAACTCACAATAGTGCTCGATCCATTGGACGGAACGTATAACGCCATTCATGGTATACCCTTCTACTCTTTCTCGATGGCAATATGTGAAAACGATCTTTCGAAGGTATATTACGGATATGTAAGAGATTTGGTTACCGGGGACGTGTATTTGGCTGAAAAAGACAGAGGTGCGTTTCTAAATGGAAGTGAAATTCATGTCTCTAATAAAAAGAGGGGGTATTGTGTATCTGCAAACGATCAAATTTCCTTAGATAAAAACTGCAAAATTCGTCTTCTTGGTAGTATAGCGCTTGAATTATGCTATGTGGCATCCCATAAATTAGATGCTGTCATTGACAACAGAAACCTTCTAAGAGTAACCGACATCTCGGCTGGAAAACTCATAGTTGAAGAGGCGGGAGGGATTGTAACGGACCTTGTGGATGAGCCACTGAAATTACCGCTCGATGTGAAACAAAAACTGAATATAATAGCATCCAATGGTCGCATACATGATGAATTGATTTATAAATTGAGGTAGTAGAGATGAAACCCAGGACCATTGGTATTGTTTCAAGATGCGATACAACCGATGCAATTGAAATAGTGGAAAAAGTCAGGAAGCAGATTCAAGGCAAGGTTGAAGTCGTATTTGATCCTAGAAGTGCAACCGAACTCGGCATTTTAAAGTGCTCTACACCTATAGATAAAATGCATGTAGACCTGATAATCACGGTGGGTGGAGATGGCACAATACTGAGAGCTATCCAATTGTTGAGCAAGCCGACCCCTATTCTAGGAATAAATGTCGGAGAGGTTGGATTTTTAGTAGAAGTGGCCCCAGAGAAAGCAGATACAGTTATCCATGAAGTACTGGAGGAATTCGAAGTAGAACGTAGAACAAGGCTCGACATAAGCGTTAATGGGGAAAAACTCCCACCTGCAACGAATGAGGCAGCCATTATAACATCAAGACCAGCAAAAATTCTTCAATTTCAGATACTCATCGACGAAAATGAGCTGGATACGATAAGGGCGGACGGTCTGATACTGGCCACACCCACTGGGTCAACCGCGTATTCGATGAGTGCTGGCGGACCCATCGTCGATCCCAAGGTGGATGCATTTGTAATAGTCCCTCTGGCGCCGTTCAAGCTATCTGCCAGACCGTGGGTTGTTCCAGCGAATAGTGAAATCATAGTCAAATTATTGCGTCTAAAAAAGGAGGCGACAATTGTCATAGATGGGCAGTATAGCAAAGTAGTTCAAAAAGGCGACATCATAAAATTCACAAAAGCAGAGGAACCAGCATTATTTGTCAAGACCGGGGAGAGCTTCTATTCAAAGGTAAAAGGAAAATTGGTCACCTAACTCTATTCAATGTCTTGCTGCACTACATTCACCTTGGCCTGCTTCAAAAATTTCAGTGCAGCGTCGTCGGGATAAGAGTTTGCAAAGACCACTCGTCGAATCTTCGCATTTATGATTAATTTTGCGCATAAGATACAAGGCTGATGAGTTGAGTACAAGGCCGAGCCCTCTACTGATACGCCATGAATTGCAGATTGTATTATGGCATTTTGTTCTGCATGAACTCCTCTGCATAGTTCGTGGCGCTCTCCTGACGGAATATCGTTTTGTTTTCTGATACACCCTATATCTAAGCAATGATCTAAATTCCGGGGCGCTCCATTATAGCCAGTCGCCAAGATTCTTTTATCTTTCACTATCACTGCACCCACTTGGTTTCTCAAACAAGTTGACCTCTTAGACACAACATATGCTATCTCCATGAAGTATTCGTCAATCGAAGGCCTCATTTTTCCACAACCATTGATTTGTCTAGTATCTTGAGAAGTATTAAATCATATGTACGCAAAGAAGTCGAGAGGGCAAACCATGAAAATTCAAAGGCCAAGAGGCACTCAAGATTTTTTACAGGATGAGATGGCAAAGAGGCGCCATATTGAGAAAGAAATGCGCCGAACAGTGGAAAACTGGGGTTATCAAGAGATTCAGACGCCTACTTTTGAGAATTTAGACTTATTCACGCTAAGGTCCGGCGATACCATCATAGATCAGAGCTATATTTTCGATGATAAAGGCGGAAGGAAGCTGATACTTCGCCCCGAGTTAACCGAACCGGTTACGAGATTGTACGTGGAAAAACTGCAAAAAGCTCCCAAGCCGCTAAAATTATATTATTTTGCTAATTGCTTCAGATACGAAAGGCCCCAAAAAGGGCGTTTTAGAGAGTTCTGGCAGTTTGGAGTTGAGCTAATAGGTAGTGATAGGCCCGAGGCAGATGTAGAGGTTATCGCACTTGCATCTGATGTGCTTGACGCTCTTGAATTGAAAGGTGATTTGCATGTGGGACATTTGGGTGCTCCCCGCTCACTTATGGGAGATCTGAGTGATGAACAGAAGAATGCAATCATGAGATTTATCGACAAAAAGGATGATGGGGGGCTAAGAACCTATTTGGAAGATATCGGAGCTACTTCTCTGGGGGAAAACATACGTGCTTTGACCGAAAGCAAGGATATCACTGAAGCACGTGGAGTAGTCGGTAATGTTCCCGCATTGGAGCGGTTAGAAGATATCTCGGACATGTTAAATTTTTATGGCATATCACACAAAATTGATTTCTCAGTTGCCAGAGGCTTGGAATATTATACTGGCATGGTTTTCGAGATCTATGCAGAGGGTTTGGGTACGGAAAATCAAATCTGCGGTGGGGGGTCCTATCGACTGGCACATTTGTTCGGGGGAGAGGACACCCCATCCACGGGTTTTGCCTTTGGTTTTGATCGAGTAGTCATGGCATTGGGAGATATAAAATTACCTCAGCAGACAAAAGTCATGATCGTTTCTACTATGGATGCGAGAGACTGGACTTTCCAGAATGTTCGGCCCCGTTTGAGAGAAAGTCTCCGCAACCTAGAAGTCTCCATAGAAGTAGATCTAAAGAGTAGTGACATAAAAGGTCAATTGTCACGCGCTAATATAATGGGGGCTTCTCATGCTGTCATAGTCGGAAATAAGGAAATGTATGCAGGACGGGTTACTCTCAAAGACATGAATACTGGTGATCAGGAGATGCTTACAATAGACGAGGCAATCGGTCGCATTGAAAAACATTATATAGCACTATTAAAGGGTAGGAAACACACTATTCCAAGTTAGATATATAAAAAGTTAGGTAAATAAAAAAATAGTTATTTCAAGCCATACTGCTACAGTATAGTTTTCAAGGTCCTGCTATAGCTATTACAGTGGTGTCGACAAACACGTGACGGGTTTTTGTATGCCTTATCTTTACGTGGACAGTGTCGCCAGGTTCAATCTCGACTATAGGTTGCCTGCAACCGCATGCAGCATACTTCTCCATGCTGACGAACGTGACTTCTTCTCCTGGCTGTATAGGGGTTCCACCAGTTGATCGAATGTACCCCCCAACACCATTGACAGTAGCTGCTACTTCATAATGGGAGACTACTCCAGTGCCAGTTGCTTGCATGACCACGGTATCAAAGCTTTCTTCTTCGTTACTTCTTTCACTTGCATACGCTACCACATTTTCAAATCGTAGATTCTCCACTTCGGATGTCGTTGGAGGTGGCGTGGACTTTGGTGGCGGTCTTGAGATGGGCACAGGCGTTGGCTCGGGTACAAGCACATAGGTTGCAACCATCGCCGCAAAAATCCCGACGAATGCAACCAACAGGATGATGCTGACGACAGGGATTCGAGCATTTTCATTTTTCCTAAATCTTTGGTTTGTTTTTTTCAACTTGATATACCTCTTTATATCTTCTCATTCTCATACGATCATGCCGTCTACTATTTTTATTTGTTTTTTGGTTACGCTTGCAACGTCCTTATCATGGGTTATTATAACGATGCTAACACCCCTTTCACTATTTAATTCTCTCAGCAAATCAAGTATATTTCCACTGGACACAGAATCCAAATTGCCTGTTGGCTCATCTGTCAAGATGTATTTTGGTTTGTTTGCCATTGCTCTGGCAATTACAACTCTCTGTCTTTCTCCTCCGGATAGTTCTGAGGGGAGATTATGAGACTTATTCTCTAGACCAACCGATTCGAGTAGTATAGTCGCCTCTTCTTTCCTATTGGAATGTCCACTGAATTCCAAGGGCAACATGACGTTCTGCAGTGCGTTCATACTGTCATTTAGATAATAATCTTGGAAAACAAACCCTATCTTCTCCCTCCTTATTTTACTTAATTCACCGTCGCCGAGTTTTTCCGTAGATTGTCCATCAATTAAAACAGAGCCATTTGTTGGCGTATCCAGACAACCCATTATATTTAGTAAAGTGGTTTTCCCTGAACCAGAAGGACCTACAATAGAAATAAGATCCCCTTCCTTTAGCTCTAGATTAATGTTTCTCAGAGCCCAAAACGCAACTTTTCCTTCTCCGTACTGTTTAGATACATCTCTCACCTCTATCGTCATATTCCCCTCAAAGCGTCTATTGGAGATAATCTTGCAGCACTTATCGCAGGGTATATGCCTGAAATGGTGCCAACACCATATGCGATGATCAGGCATAATAAAACGTTGTGCAGTGAGAAATAGGGAGAAGATTGAATGCCACCGATGGAAATTGGTATTATCAGAGGATATATGACCAAAAACACAACGCCTATTAAAATCCCTATAAAACATGCTACTATTGAAAGGAGTATGGACTCAATCATGAATAGTGTAAATATATCCAGTTGAGTTGCCCCAACTGCTCTTGACAATCCAATATCTTTTTTTCGCTCGTATACTGCCATTGTCATGGTATTTATCGTAGTAAATGCACCTGCAACGATTGCTATTCCCGTTATTAATATCATATTTGCCCTCGTAGTTGCAAACACATCTAGGAGCTCTTGGAATATATCATGTACAAATACGGCCTGTACATTTTCTATCTGGTTAATGGCAGCTATTGTTTCTGCTGCTTTTTCAGGATCATCCATTCTCACAAATATTGCGTTTAGAGTCCCCTCCTCCCCAAAAAGTTCTTGGGCAGAATCCAATGGTATGAACACATAATGGTCATCGTGGGTTCCGGTCTCCTCCAATGTCTTTATTACCTCTAGTTCCAGCGTATCTTTCGCTTCCAATCGGATTGTATCTCCCTCTATGATACCTCTAACCCGCGTTTCAAAGGATCCGACCACAGCTCCGTCAAAGTCTTTGACGTAGTCCCATTGTCTTAATTCACCCATCTCCTTTGTCGTACCCATTACAGATATCTCTGTAACGTCGTTCATTTTGGCTTTTTTAAGAATCACGGGCACTGCAAGCTTTACATTGTCTACCTGTTTTACTTGGGGAAGTACGTCCGCTGGTATGTTACCTTCTGCCTCGCCACCCATTAGTGCCAAGACACGTTCATGGGTCTCTCCGAATGGAAGTACGAAGATGTGTGCTTCCATGCCTTGCATTTCTTGTGCTATTGATACATCAATGCCAACGCTAACAGACAGGATGGAAAACAGTGTGGCAACCCCAACTGCGATGCCGAGCATGGTTAAAAAAACCCTTATTTTTCTTCTTTTTAGGTAAGCGTATATAATCCACCACATGGTTCTCTCACAGCAAATTGTTTTTATGCAGTCTATGAATTTTATATCTTTGATGAGATATAACCATTCTTCTTTTTGAATTCATGGGTCTGTCAATAGATTGCTTTGCTTAATCCTGGTGTTTTTCGATATTTCCGCATCAGTCTAACCGATAGGTCTGACTCTTCCTCTCATATATGCACATATGAGCCATAATAGTATATAAAATTTGGCTCAAATGAGCTAAAATATCCCAGCTATGCTATTTTCGCTCCATGGTGTGGTTTAAAGAATAGGTTAAA
>JAAEEL010000016.1 GCA_013415795.1 Methanocellales archaeon
GTTGGCAAGCCATGACAGTCAAAGCCTTGGGGTAGCAAAACATTATACCCCCTCATTCTTTTATATCGAGCTGCAATGTCGATCCACGTGTGATTCAGTATGTGACCCATGTGTAGGGAGCCAGAGGTAAACGGCGGAGGAGTGTCGATTACATATTTCTTGCCACTTGCCTTTGGATCGAAGTAGTATAAATTATCGTTATCCCACTGTTTCTGCCACTTTGGTTCTACTGCGTTTGGATTATATTCTTTTGCTAATTTCATATCTTAACCCTCTTTCCGCTTGCATCCCTCATATATCGTCCAAACTCTGTTTCTGTCAACTGATCTCCCCGGAATATTGGTCCATCTCTACATATGCGCAGCCCATATGGATCGATACAGCATGCCCCACAGATACCCAATCCACATTTTACATAGCGCTGGAGACTGAATTGTGCTCGAGATGACATGCCAATCCCTTCTACCACGTTCAAAACGCGAAACATCATCTCTTCTGGACCACATGAGTATATAGCATCATACTTTGTCAGATCTATTTCTCCAACCAAATCAGTGGCGAGTCCCTTGTGCCCAAGTGAGCCGTCATCGGTTGTTATAAGCAAATCTCCGGCTTCCTTGAATCTTTTTTCAAAAAGTAGCTCGTCGGCTCTTTTAGCACCCAAAATTGTCTCTACTCTTAAACCATCACTTTTTGCCCTGTCTGCTAATGCACCTAATGGTGCTGCTCCAACCCCGCCAACAACCAATAGAATAGATCTGCCCTCCAGCGAAAAACCATTACCGAATGGCCCCCTTATTCCAAAAGAATCCCCCTTGACCATCTTGAACAATTTAGAGGTGGCCTCCCCTATTTTCTGGACCGTTATTGCATTTGGATAAGATAGAGACATCGGAACCTCATCAACACCCCGAATCCATACCATTACATATTGTCCCGGAATATGCTCAAGAGAAAAGTCGAAAAAGAACGTCCTGATGGATGGCGTTTCATTTACGATGTGCGTTATTTCAGCGTCCATTGGTATCATTTCACTGCAACTCCACGTATGTCCTCTAATTCAAAACCCTTATTTTGGAGATAACGCGAGATTCCTTCTGATATATGTCGAAAAATTCTTATATCCTCGTAGACAGCTGAACCTATTTCTATGGCAGATGCCCCAGCCATGATGAATTCGATGGCATCCTTCCAAGAGGAGATACCTCCTACTCCTATGATATCTATTTTTAGCATACTATACAGATCGTAGACACATTTCAGGGCAACTGGCTTTATCGCGGCTCCTGAAAGACCTCCAACAGTATTACCCAACACTGGAAAGCATGATTCTGTGTCGATTGCCATGGCTGGTATCGTGTTTATGGCAACAACGGCATCAGCTCCACCCCTTTGAGCAGCTAACCCGATTTTGACGATGTTTGTGAGAGGCGAAAGCTTAACCCATACCGGAACATTCACCGCTTTCTTAACAGCTCTGGTGATATTCTCGACTGCGTTCGGGTCTTCCCCGATATCAGCACCATAGCCTTCGGCATGAGGGCAGCTCACATTTAATTCAAAGGCATCTGGATTGGCCTCGATCAAGCCAAGGGCAACCTCTTTAAATTCCTCTGCATTCCCTCCAAATATGCTCGCAACTATGGGAACTTCTCCCTTAGACTCCTTTAACTCACGTTTAAACTCATGATACGAAGGATTGGCTAAACCCATTGCATTTAAAAATCCATGCTCTGTTTTTATCATCACTGGCCCTTTATGACCATCTCTGGGTACAACACCTATTGATTTGGTTACAATCGCACCTGCTCCCCCCCGTATTACTCTCTTTATTGAGGATGCTGAGCTACCAAGTATCCCAGCAGCCAATATTGTGGGATTTCTCAATTTCAAGCCTTTTATATAGGTAGTAAGGTCCATTTGTTCTCCTACCGCATTTATCGTATCGGAAAATATATCTTTCTGCTCCCAGAAAACTTATGATCATATAACCTAATTATGATTAGATGATCAGAATCGTGACGCCTTCTAGAATACATATCACACTAATTGACTTAAATGGGTCCCTAGGAAGAGTAGATGGTGGCATAGGTATCGCTCTAAATAACCCTTCAATCGTGATTTCCGCTGAAAAATCTGATGAAATAAGTATTGAGGGAAAAAGTGGATTATCAAAACAAATAATAAAAGGTGCAGAACTCATATCCAAAAATCATGGAGGAGTACATATCAAAATAGAGAGAGATATCCCCTCCCATATAGGACTTGGTTCCAGTACACAGGCATATCTCGCAGGAGGAATGGCTGTTAATAGGGTCTATGATCTGGGATTGTCTGTTATAGAGGTTGCAAAGAAAGTCCAACGTGGTGGGACATCTGGCATAGGCGTCACCGCGTTTGAAAGAGGTGGATTCATCCTTGATGGAGGTCATCTATTTGACGAGAAAGGTTTCATGCCGTCATCGGCGAGTCGTGCTTTGCCACCCCCCGTGATATTACATCATGATTTTCCAGACTGGGGAGTATTGCTAGTGATTCCGCATGATAAAGGGGATCCTAGCAGTATCAAAGGGGCTTCTGGCATGCGCGAGGTGAAAATATTTCAAGAAGAATGCCCAATCCCTATAAAAGAGGTGCAAACTCTCTCACACATCATTCTAATGGAGCTACTACCTGCTTTAATCGAAAAAGACTTACATAGTTTTGGATCCTCCATTAATCGAATTCAAAAAATTGGCTTCAAGCGAAGAGAAGTTGATCTACAGCCCCAAGCTAGGAAAATCATGAATGTAGTTCTAGAGAGCGGTGCAGCTGGGGCAGGAATGAGTTCGTTTGGTCCCCTTATTTATGGTATCACAGACTCTCCTTTGGAGGTTAAAAACGCCATCAAGGATCGATTAGGTGAAAGTATAGAGATATTGACGACGAACGCAAGAAATAGTGGGGCATCGATAAGATTTATAAGCCCAGAACCCAATTAAAGTGATCCTTATGGCAAGAAAACCAGCGAGTATGTACCGAAAGCTAACGGATAGAGCATATACGCGTCGTAAGTATATGGGCGGCGTACCAGGTGTGAAGGTCGTTCAGTTTGACATGGGAAATCTGACAGAAGATTTTCCAGTACAATTAACATTGATAGCAGATGAGGCTTGTCAAATCATGGACAGGGCCCTCGAGGCAGCACGAATTACTGCAAACAGGTTTTTGCTTAGAGAAGTTGGGCGCTTAGACTTCCACCTGAAACTTAGAGTGTATCCTCATCAGGTCCTCAGGGAAAACAAACAAGCAACAGGTGCTGGCGCTGATCGTGTATCGGATGGTATGCGAAAAGCGTTTGGTAAAACGGTAGGAACAGCAGCTAGGGTCCAAGCAGGGCAGAAAATCATGACCCTTGGTGTAAATCCTCAGCAATTCATCAAGGCTAAAAGTGCTCTAACCAGAGCAGGCAAAAAACTACCTACACCCTACCGAATAGTTGTAGAGAAGGGTTCTGAGCAGATCTTATAGGAGATTTTATGAAAGACTATGAAGCACTTCTAGATAGGGCACTAATCCAAATACCAGATATAGTAACTGAAAAATCGAGATTTGTGGTACCTTCTCCAAAGACATTTTCAGAAGGCAGGACAACTGTCTTCGACAATTTTGGAGACATAGCTGACGTCTTGAATAGAGATGTGGACCATTTTCTAAAGTTCCTGTTGCAAGAGCTTGGAACCGCTGGGAAGATTGAGGGTGGCAGAGCAATATTTCAAGGAAAATTCCCATTTGAAGTCATAAATTCACAGATAGATGACTATGTTGAAGAGTACGTAATCTGTTCAGAATGTGGAATGCCCGACACACATTTGATAAAGAGCGGACGAATTTTGATGCTAAAGTGTGATGCATGTGGTGGTCATAGACCTGTCAAAAAACGGCGAATTCGCACAGAGACAAAAAAAGAGATCCAAGAAGGAGAAATCTATGAAGTTAGGATCGATGCGATCGGCAGCAAGGGTGACGGCATAGCAAAAATGGATAAATACACAATATTCATTCCAAATGTCGCTAAAGGTAGCATAGTCAAAGCAAAGATCAAAAAAATCTCTGGTACTCTTGCTTTTGCAGAACTCGTTGAACAAAGTTAGAGTGTCACGAGCTTGATATCTTGTATTCCTTCGATAACTTTTATTTGCTTTAACATATTATCCGAGACCGCGCTATCTATGTTAAGCACCATCACCGCATTGCCGCCAACGAATTCTCGACCAACTTGCATTCCCGCTATATTGATATTGTTTTCTCCTAGAATAGTTCCGACTCGCCCAATAATTCCGGGCTTATCAACATGAGAAGCGATTAACATATAACCAGACGGAACGGCATCTATCCTATAGGAGTCGATTTGCACTACCCTGGCGTCCTTTTTTCCGAATAGAGTTCCTGCAACTCTCTTCTCTGATCTAGACGTCTTTGCAGAGACTGTTACCAGTCCTGTGAAATCTTCGCTAAGCTCGATTTTGCTTTCTACGACCTTAATTCCTCGGTTCTTCGCCAATATGGGCGCATTCACGAAGTTAACCGATTCTCTCAGCAAGATATCTAATATACCTTTCAAAACGGCAGTCGTAAGAGCTCCCGTCTCTCTTTCTGCGATCTCACCACTATATATGATATCAATTTGATTTATGCTTCCATCTACCAGTTGGATAGATAATCGACCCAGCTTTTCGGCTAAAGTCAAGTAAGGCCTTATTTCGGCTTTTATCGAAGGCATGTTGACAGCATTTCTGGCGGTTTCGCCTTTTAGTGCATGCAATACACCTTCTGCAACTGCAACGGAAACGTTGAATTGTGCCTCTTTCGTCGAGGCGCCCAAATGAGGAGTTACAATAACTTCATCCAGATCCAAAAGTGGGCTACCCTCAGGAGGCTCATTTTCAAATACATCTAATGCCGCACCTGCGACCTTTTCGCTTTTGATGGCTTTGATCAGTGCACCCTCATCGATTATGTCCCCTCTGGCGCAGTTTATGATCCTTACTCCCTTTTTCATTATCTCAAATTGTTCATCACCTATCAGATGATACGTGCCTTTTGTGCGTGGAGCATGAATTGTAATGTAATCTGATCGCTCTAAGAGGATATCCATTTCTACCAGCGAGGTTCCGAGACTTTCGGCTATATCCATAGATATGAACGGATCGCATGCAATTATATGCATACCTAGTGCATGAGCCTTTTTTGCAACCTCTGCCCCTACTCTACCAAGCCCTATTATTCCAAGAATTTTATCTTGAATTTCAGTGCCTATGAACTTGCTTCGAGTCCATTTTCCTTTTTTTAGCGATGCATTGGCTTGGGGTATATTTCTTGAGAGAGACAACATCATTGCTATGGTGTGTTCTGCTGCAGATGTTGTGTTTCCACCAGGCGCATTTAAGACTATGATACCTTTCTCAGTTGCAGCATCCACGTCTATGTTGTCTACGCCTGCACCTGCTCTCCCTATAACTCTAAGGCGTACACCAGCATTTATGACTTCTCTTGTTACATTTGTTCCACTCCTGACGATGAGAGCTTCATAATCTTTAATTCGTTTTATCAGCTCTTTTTCAGTCAGATCGGTTGCTACATCTACATCAATCTCTTTCATAATCTTCTCAATACCCTCTTGAGAGATTGGATCCGTGACTAGAACTTTCATAATTTCTCGATAGATGATTAAATTACTCCTTTTTCATCTTTTCGTTACAATCGTAAATGTGTTATGTGACATAAATTGTAACAATAATAGGAAAAGCTTAAGTATAATACATCTAATCTGTATTTATAGAGAAAATATGTTACATTTTTTGTAACATAGAAGTGATAAAATGTACACTCCAGAATGGTTGACTAGGTTTGCAAAGGACATTGCTGGCAACATAGTCATGTCGCCAGAGCACGGAAGTGTAATCCAAGAATATAGAAAAAACTACGGTATAACTCAAAAAGAACTTGGGCAGTTAATGAACCTTCGTAGAGAGACGATTTCACGAATTGAAAATGGCAAAGTAAACTCTACTGTGTATTTTATTCAGAATTTTGTTGGAGCCTTAGCCATAGCGGAGGCAACCAAGGCTTATTGCAAGGGTCATGAGGTGGAGTTTCCCTTTTTGGAGCGGATAGCAAAGGAGTTTGGAATTTCCTCTAATAAACTCGACCAGATTTTGGGTATAGCACTTGAAAAATTGGAGGTCTAAGCATGATAATCGCATGGTTGGAAGAAGTAAGATCTAAGGATGTTTCCTTGGTTGGTGGAAAAGGCGCCAGCCTTGGTGAGATGATGAACGAAGAACTACCGGTTCCGAGGGGATTTGCAGTAACTGCACAAGCATTTAGACAATTTCTCGATGATACTGGAATCGCGAAAAAGCTTTTCAAGTCGTTGGAAATAGATGTTGATGATTCTGAGGCTCTCAAGAATGCGGAAAAAAAGGCTAAAAGCTTGATAATAGATGCCAAAATGCCTCCTGAGATGAAAAGAGATATCTTAAGTGCATATGATAAATTATGTGATAGAGAGGGCGAAGAAGTTTTCGTTGCTGTTCGCTCATCTGCAACTGCTGAAGACCTACCAGATGCATCCTTTGCCGGCCAACAAGAGACTTTTCTCAACGTTCGCGGAGGAGAAGCCGTTGTAGATGCAGTGAAGCGATGTTGGATTTCTTTGTACGGCGCTAGGGCAATATTCTATAGGGCTAAGCAGGGATTTGAACATGAACACGTAAATATTGCTGTCATCATCCAAACAATGGTGGACGCAGATAAAGCAGGCGTACTATTTACCGCACATCCCACTTCTGGGGAGCCCACAACGATCATCGAAGCTGGTTGGGGGTTAGGAGAAGCCGTTGTGTCTGGATCGATATCGCCGGATAATTATGTTGTTGACAGGAGAACGAAAAAAATTCTCCAACGGAATATAGCAACTAAGAACATCATGCATATTCGAGATAGAGATACTGGAAATACCATAAAAAAGAAGGTTCCAGATGATATGATGGACGAAAAAGTTTTGACCGATGTCGAGTTGATGAAGCTGACTGAACTCGGAGAGATTGTGGAAAACCACTATGGTATACCTCAAGATGTGGAGTGGGCAATAGTGAATGAAAAGATCTACATGTTGCAATCGCGTCCGATCACTACTATTCAAAGAATTGGGAAGGAAACACAACTAGTAGAGGAGGGCGAATTGATCCTAGAGGGTATTGGCGCTTCGCCTGGTAGTGCTTATGGGAACGTTGAGATAGTATCAAAACTCGATGAATTGGACAGAGTGAGCGAAGGCGATATTTTGGTCACCAAAATGACAACTCCTGACATGGTTACAGCCATGAAAAGGGCTGTCGGAATAATAACCGATGAGGGTGGATTGACTTGTCATGCAGCAATAGTGTCGCGAGAGCTTGGAACACCATGCGTAGTTGGTACTAAAAAAGGTACGACAGTGTTGAAGGGTGTGAAGTTGGTAACGATCGATGGCGAAAAAGGCCGTGTGTACGAAGGAAGATTAGAACAAGCTATCACCAAAGAGGAGGAAGTTGCAAAGCCCGTAGAAAGAACAAGACAAGTAACGGTCACTGAGGTTAAAGTAAATATATCAATTCCAGATGCAGCAGAGAGAGCAGCATTCACAGGCGCAGATGGTGTAGGATTATTGCGAATAGAGCACATGATTCTAGGCCTAGGCAAACACCCCCAGTTATATATCAAAGAAGGTAAATCAGAGGAGTATATCAATGAATTGGTCAAAGGAATTCGAATCGTTGCAGATGCGTTTTACCCCAGATCAGTTTGGGTGAGAACACTGGATGCGCCGACCGATGAATTCAAGAGCATGCAGGGCGGCGAGGATGAGCCAATTGAGCACAACCCTATGATGGGTTGGCGAGGCATCAGGCGCGATCTGAGTAATGTCGAGCATTTCAAGCTCGAATTACAGGCATTTAAGAGATTATATGCGCTGGGGTACGATAATGTAGGTATAATGCTCCCACTGGTACAGCATCCGAAGGAGTTGAGCAAAGCAAAGCAGATAATTGTTGAGTCTGGCTTGGACTTAGATAAAATCGAGTTAGGAATCATGGTAGAAACGCCTGCATCTGCATTGATTATCGATCAGTTCATTGAAGAAGGACTTGACTTCATTTCATTTGGCACAAATGACCTAACGCAATATACGCTTGCAATTGACAGGAACAACGAGAATGTGGCCTATATGTATGATGAAACTCATCCTGCTGTACTAAGGCTAATTGAGCATGTTATACAGGAGTGCAATAAGGCAGGTGTAAAAACATCTATTTGTGGACAAGCCGGTTCATCCCCTTCTATGGCAAAGAAATTGGTGGAGCTTGGAATAACAAGCATATCTGCCAACATAGACGCTGTAGAATCAGTCAGGGAAGCGGTTCTAAGGGCTGAAAAAGGAATACTTCTCGATTTTGCGAGGAGATCTTAAGTGGATGAATACGGAGTTGTCGAGGGGGAATTGCTAGAATCCCTACGGCATGTCAGGGAAAAAGAGGCACCATTTAATCGAGTGTTTAGTTCGATGTGCACTAGGCCGCACCCTCTGGCAGTCCGTGTGCATCAGAAGTTTATAGAAACGAATATGGGCGACAATCGTCTTTTTCCTGGCACCAAGGACCTTGAGGATCGAGTAATAGCGATGCTTGCCTCTCTCCTCGGTACGCAAAACGCCTTTGGATATATCACTACTGGAGGCACGGAGTCGAATATCCAAGCCCTTAGGGTAGCAAGAGACCTTAGCTCAAAAAAGAATCCAAATGTAATCGTTCCTGCATCTGCTCATTTTTCCTTTGAGAAGGCAGCTAGAATCCTCGGGCTGGAGATAAAAAAAGCATCTTTGGATAAATGCTATCGAGTTGATATAACATCCGTGGAAAACCTCATAGATGAAAACACCATAGCACTCGTGGGAATAGCTGGCACCACCGAATACGGACAGATTGATCCGATCGAGCAGTTGTCGGAGATTGCGTTGTCAGAGGATTTATTTCTACATGTAGATGCTGCATTTGGGGGTCTTGTCATTCCCTTTTTAGAGAGAGACTACAAGTTTGACTTTACTCTTGATGGAGTGTCGTCGATAACAGTTGATCCACATAAGATGGGGGCCAGCACCATACCTTCTGGTGGCTTGCTATTTCGCTGTAGAGAGCATATGGACCAGTTAATGATATCTGCCTATCAGGAAGAAAAACAACACTCCCTCACAGGAACTCGGTCCGGAGCTTCCGTAGCAGCTACCTATGCAGTTTTCAAGCATCTTGGACGCAGGGGATACAAACGAATAGTAGACAGGTGCATGAAGCTGACCAATATCACAGAGAAGAGAGCGCTCAGCCTTGACATCAATCCCGTAATTAAACCAGTGATCAATATTATTGCACTCCAAATACAAAATTTGGATGAGGTTTTATCCAAACTTGAGAAGCGAAATTGGTATGTCTCAAAGACGATTAAACCAAAAGCACTTAGATTAATCATGATGCCACATATAACTGAAGGAATTTTAGGGGAATTTCTTGATGACTTAGAAGAGGTAATAGGTTATGTTAGATAGGCTGAAGGAATCGCTGTTAAATGCACCCGTGATCAAGCGCGGAGATTATTATTATTTCATTCATCCCATAACAGATGGAGTACCTGAACTAAGATCTGATCTGATCAGAGAGGTCAGTGCTTATATCCTCAAGATAGCGAACATGGACGTAGATAAGATTGTCACAATAGAGGCCATGGGTATTCATATAGGAACTGCTCTTTCATTGCTCACGGATATTCCGTTGGTAATCATCAGAAAAAGGAAATATGAACTACCAGGAGAGATTGTCGTTAATCAGTCAACCGGCTATTCTAAAGACAAATTATACATGAATGGCGTCTTTAAGGGAGATAAAGTGATGATCGTCGACGATGTCATAAGTACTGGAGGTACGATTCAGGCAACGATCAAAGCCATAGAAACAGCAGGTGCTGAGATCAAAGATATAGTTGCTGTGATTAGCAGGGGAGAGGGCGAACAGAAAATAAAAGAGAGAGGCCACCTTCTGAAGGTGTTGATTAGAGTAGATGTTTCTGAGGGCAATGTTATCCTCCGCTAATAGTATGAGTAAATTTGACTTGGATATAGATAAAGTTGTATCCATCATAGAGGAAAGATGTGCCAAAAAGATTGGTCTCCAGCTGCCATCGGGGCTAAGCCGATCTGCTTTAAAGATAGCAAAAAAAATTGAGGACCTAACTGGTGCCACCGTTCTCATATCTGGAAATCATTGCTATGGCGCATGTGATGTCGATGAGTTTCTTCAAAGAGAGGTTGACATATTGTTTCATTTTGGGCATGCGGAGATAAAGCCCATAGATAACGTGATATTCATTGAAGTTCGATCCTATGCAAATATCATTTCAGTACTAGAACATGCGATCAAGATGAGTAGAGGTAGCAGGATTGGACTGGTCAGCAATACACAGCACGTTCACAAGTTAGATGATGCAAGGGAGTATCTCTTGCAACATGGAAAGGATTGCTTCATAGGAAAGGGGGATTCTAGGGTCAAATACGATGGACAGATACTTGGCTGTAACTTTTCTGCTGCCCGTGTAGATGCGGACGAATTCATATACATTGGGAGCGGGAACTTTCATCCATTGGGTGTTGCTCTGGCTACATCCAAGCGCGTGATCATAGCAGATCCGATTTCAAATGAAGTGCGGGAGATAGATTCTGAAACCTATCTTCGTCAGCGTTATGCTATCATTGCGAAAGCGCTACATGCGAAAACATTTGGAATAATAGTCAGCACAAAGAGTGCACAAACAAGGATGGAACTAGCTATGAAATTGAAAGAAAAGGCTTTTAGAAATGGCTTAGAGACACATCTAATTTCAATGGATGAAATAACCCCTGACAAACTGTCCCTCTTCAAATTAGATGCTTTCGTCAACACTGCCTGCCCAAGGATAACAATAGACGATGCTGCGTTGTTCAAGACACCAATGCTAACGCCCGCAGAGTTTGAGATAGTATTAGGCGAGCGAGACTGGAGCAGAATCAAGTTCGATGAGATAATAGGATGAAGAAAAAAAAACTTGAGATGATTTTAGAGGGAGTCAAGGGTTTCTCAGCGCCGAATGTGCGCAAGGAACAATATGATACACCAGCACCAATAGCGGCTGAAATGCTTCACTTAGCATACATGCAAGGAGATCTTAGTGGTATTGTTTTTGACCTGGGTTGTGGCACTGGCATACTAGCCATAGGAGCAAAGTTGCTTGGGGCAGAAAAAGTTATAGGTGTAGATTCTGATTTAGAAGCACTGAAGATCGCTAGAGAAAATGCCGAAAGAACGGGGGTTGAAATCTGCCTCATCTGTTGTGATGTTAAAGATTTTACCGTACGATGTCATGCAGATTTGATTTCTGCGGTGGTAATGAACCCTCCTTTCGGCGCTCAGAGAAGGGGATGCGACCGTCCATTCTTGCGAAAGGCGTTGGAGATAGGAGATGTTGTCTACTCGCTTCATAACGCTGGTAGCGAGAATTTCATCAATAAATTCATCCGTAAACAAGGCATTATAACACACAAGAGATCAATCGATTTCCCCATGAAATGGGCATTTAGATTTCATAAGAAAGATATAAAAATAGTTAACATAGATTTGTATAGATTTGAAAGGAGAAAAAGAAATGTCAAAAGTAAAGGAAAATTTTGTCATACCCGGGGACTTTCTGGGAACTTCTGAGGAGTTTCTGTCCATGAACGGGACTTATAAAGACAAAGGCAACATATACGCGGCCAATACGGGAGTCGTAAAAATAGATACAAAGGAGAGAAGTGTATCAGTAGTGCCTCAGACGAGTACACCACCTATTCCCAAAGTAGGAGATATCGTACTGGGGCGAGTTTCTGATATTAAGAGCTCGGTCGTCCTAGTAGATATTTCAAGGATAAAAGGTCGAGAGGACCGAGAGATAGCCACCCTAAAGCAAGGTGCAATTCACATATCAAACATAAAAGACGCATACGTCAAGGAATTAGAATATGAATTTGGTTTCCAGGACATAGTAAGGGCAAAGGTCATCGACGACAAGACATTAAGGCTTAGCACCGATAATAAGAGTTTAGGAGTGATAAAAGCCATTTGTTCCCGATGTAGAGTCGTATTGAAGAGTAAAAACAATAAATTAGAATGTCCAAAATGTGGGCGCATTGAAACAAGAAAGATCGCTGATGATTATGGATCTGGTAACATATAGGTGAAAAAATGGAGATCAAGGTATTTAGTAAAACCCCTCAGGAAATCAAGTTGGAGATCTGCGGCGAAACTCATACGTTATTAAATGCACTGAAATCTATCTTATTAGAGGATGAAAGAGTGATAATAGCAACCTATGATATCAAGCATCCAGAGATCAGCAATCCTGTATTATATATCCGAACTGAGGGTGTAGATCCTGTTATAGCGTTAAAGGATGCGTCCACGATATTGAGCAAACAATGCACTGAATTCAAGAGAAAATTTAAAAAGAATTCAGAAGATGCACGTCAAACCAGAAATTAGGATACTGGCCATCGATGATGGACCACTTGTATCAGATAGGGTAACGTTAATAGGAACCATTTTCAGAGGTGCAGATTGGCTAGAATGTGTCATTCGAACTGAAATTACCAGAGACGGTTTTGATGCGACGGAAAGAATTATTGAGTTAACCAAAAATACCAAGCATTATTCTCAGATAAGCGTGATAATTCTTGATGGGATCACATATGCTGGTTTTAACGTTGTAGATATTCATAAATTGAACGATCAAACCAACATTCCAGTGATCGTTGTGATGCGATCCTCGCCAAATTTTGATAAGATTAAGATAGCATTACAAAATCTTAAGCATCCAGAGGAAAGGTGGAATACGATTCAGCGTGCAGGAGAGGTTTTTGGAGTCGGTGGAAAGGAAAGCATTTATATACAAATCCGTGGCATCGATTTATCCAGTGCAATAGAAATCCTACATCTGACGTCAATTCATAGTTACATTCCAGAACCTCTAAGGGTTGCACATTTGATCGCAACCGGTGTCGGGTGATGAGGTGTTTTATGAATCTTGAAAAATTCCAAAATTTGAGCAGGAAGACATTGGGCATGATCAACATCGACCCACTTCAAACAGGAGGCATACTCACTCCTGAGGCAAGATCGGCGCTAATAGAGTGGGGTGACGGTTACTCTGTTTGTGACTTCTGCTCCGGTACCTTAGACGGAATCAGGACGCCACCAATCCATGATTTTATTTATGATGCATTGCCTGAATTCTTAGATATAGAACATGCACGAGTGACCAATGGCGCTAGGGAAGGAAAGTTCATGGTAATGCACGCTATGACAGAAAAAGGCGACTCTGTAGTGCTAGATGGAAATGCTCACTATACCTCTTTTGTCGCTGCAGAGAGAGCGGGATTAAAAATCAAGACCGTTTCAAATTCTGGCCATCCTTATTATAAGGTCGATCCAGAGGGTTATGCCCGAATCTTCGAGGAGATTAAAAAGGATACCGGCAAACTGCCAACTTTAGCATTGCTCACGTATCCTGATGGTAACTATGGTAACATGGTTGATGCGAAGCACGTCGCAAAGATATGTCAGGAATATGGCATTCCGTTTTTACTAAATGGGGCATATGCAATAGGACGAATGCCCATTAGTGCGAAAAAAATTGGGGCGGACTTCATCGTAGGCAGCGGTCATAA
>JAAEEL010000084.1 GCA_013415795.1 Methanocellales archaeon
AAATTCTTTGAGCAGGACTGGCATAACCATTAACCGGAGGTGGGCTGTAGTTTTTTAAATCTCACTTTCACGACATCATCTAAAAATTACGCCGCAAATGTTAAATATTTCAGTCTTCTGAAGGGTGTCCCTGGTAGTATGTTGAATCTTATATAAAGAAAATATTTATTACTCTATCTTATATCCAGCTTCCTTCCAATCAGCAAAGAGTGCCTGATAAAACTTTTTATAGCCTAGGCTTATAAGCTTTCTATATGCTAGGTAACTTCCTCCACCAGCATTGCAATACACAATACTGGTTTTATTTTTGTCCAACTCTCCAGATTGCAGTGAAAAAGATGCAACCGATATGTTTATAGCATCAGGAATATGTCTTTCTGCATATTCTGATTTATCTCTAACATCTACAACAATAAAGTCATCCACACCTGATTTAATTAGGCTGTTAAGTTTTTTGGGGGTTATTTTCACAGTCTCTATCTTCCTTAAACCCACAATAGAACCAGTAAATTAATCTTACTGGAAGCCAACCAACCAAAAATGCAATCAATGAAGATATTATTAAAAAAATTATCCACATTAAACCGCCCCAACTGAAGATGTCACTACCACTGAAAGTCCTGAATAATAAAACAATCCACAACACAACAATAGTGAACCCACATACAACGCTTAGGCGATTAATGTCTTTTGATTTTTTAGCCATCTACATTCTCCATTAATTGTCAATCTCCCAACAGCATGTTCTGGTTGTAACCAGAACATTACCCACTCCAAATGAAACACCCACATACTTCTTGCCCGTTGATTTCTCACGCAATGTAAAAATACCTTCAGCCATATTCTCAATCTCTTCATAATCATTGCGAGATATTTGCCTCCCCCCATGACTCTCACAAAAATCAACGGTTGTTGATCCTTTCTTTGCTATTTGGTAGAAGCTATAGGCTGGATGTGTCTTTGGAATTGGCTCCGCCTTTTTAGATTTGCCACATCCTTCAAAGAATAAAAGCAATAAGCACAATACAATTAACTCGAAAACCAAAGTCCGTTTCATTTGTTCATCCCTTCAACGCAATGTGAAAAACTAAACCCCACTATCCCCATGAACAGAAGCTCATAAGAAAAGCAGGGTTTATGTCATTTGTTCCCCTCCCGTAATAGATGCTGATGGATATTATAAAACCATAAATAACCTGCTTCGTCAAACGAAAAAGCCCCAAGCCAAAAGATAGACTGGGGGTTGTAGACTTGATATGGTATGTATTGCTTTTTGAGAGTTATTCGTTAGTGACAAATGGTAGTATATAAAATTTTGTGAGAGAGAATTTTGATTAAAAATATTGTATGCGAGGAAAAGAAAAAGATAGATGAAATTCAATGGCATTAAATAACCTTTTCAAACTATGCTATCTATTTGTTATCCGAATGATTTGTAATTAAAAAGCTCTTGTTTTACAGAATATAATGCATTCAAAAAATTATCGTCTACCCATTTGTAATTTGCCTCTTGTAATCTTCGAGGATAAACGTTTAAAGAATATTCAAAAATCTTTGCTCTTTGGCCAAATATAAGCCGGAGAAGTGCTGCGGGAACTCTAAATAAAATTCGAGTACCCATGACTTTTGCAAATGCTCTGGCAAATTCATCACTTGTTATGTTATTGGGTGAACACACATTGAATATACCACTCAATCCTTTGTTTGATATGAATAATTCTATAATTCTATAAATATCCTTATGTGAAATCCAGGAGACAATCGGATTTTTGTTTGTTAAGTATCCATTTAAAAAATATTTGGTTAAGGTTAACTGCATTTTCACATAGGAAACAGGGGCAATCACAACACCATATCGTGGTATTATAAACCTCGTGCCGGGTATTTTATATTCCAATATTTCCTTCTCCATGTCGTACCAGATTATTGACTTGAAATAATTTATATCTTTTCTCAATTTAGTATATTCGTCGACTCTCTCAGGTGCATTTGCATATACCGCTACTGAAGAAGCAAATATTATTACTTCAGGCCTGTTTTCTTGGGGCATCTTCTGGACAATATCTAATAATTTAGTACAAGTATCAATGCGGCTAAAATAGATTAGATTTTTCTTTTTTTCAGTCCATTTATCAAAAAAATTATGCCCGGCGCAGTTTATGATGACATCAAATTTCTCTTTATTAAAAAAATCTATGTTATTCTTGTTTAGTACTTGGTCATGATTAAAAAATCTAATCCCATACCTTTTTCTGCCTTCTTCATAATCAGGACTGGCGCCCACTATTTCATAGTTTTTTAGATTATTAATTAATATTGAACCAATCCCTCCGGTAGCACCAAAGATCAAAATTTTTTCTGACATTGTTTCACTACCTCGTTTTAGTTTTCCTCAGGAACATATCCAACAGCATGTGGAAGACCGAAAAGGCCGGGAGCAGTTCGAGGTGGATGAATATAACCTTTAACCCAGAATGGAGGGACACGCATAGATACCGCAGCCCCGGTTAGTGCTACTGTCTGCAATATGAGGAAAATGCCCTGGTTATCATATATGGCCAAATAGGTGAGGCAAAAAAGCATATTGGGAATGTGAGAACAGATGACTTTCGACTTGAGGGACCAAGGGGTGTCATGTTCGGGCAGAACATAGACATCCCAATAGAGGTCCATCCATAAGCCATGGGTAGACAATAGTAGATATGTCAGTATCCACCTGCCCCACACTGGGAAACTAAATATACCGGCAAAGTGCCAGACAACAAGAAACATTTGTCCGATGGATGCACCCCACAATAATCCAAAAATTACTTGGGGGAGGAGGTAACGCTTTCGGTCAAAAACAGGTGTCCAGCGTGCCCAAATGACCCAGTAGGCTACGATAATAAGAACGAAGCAGCCTGCCCCGTCCATGCAATCCATTGTGGATTTTTTAATTGCTCAGGTGTAAATAAAGGGGCTGCCAGAATTTTGTTCATAGTACCGGTAGCCCAGGAAATAATGAAACAGCTACAAAAAACGATCCCAGCCCTGGTCCATGAAACGAGGGGATTGTAAACGTCTATTGGCTGGCCCCGAAATCTGGTCCAGTAGATGACCTCAAGAACAAGTAGCAGCAACAAAACACCAGTTATAAAAATAGCAACTTCCATTTTAACCTCCCCGTAATTCTTTTCGACATGTACTAACATTACCTTGACGTGCCCCATCAGAATCGGTCCACATGTAATTTTCAAATGTCCTAGGATAAAGGTAAGAAAGGGGGTAGGTCATGAAAAAGATAAGATTCCACCTGAACAAATTATCGAAAAACATACAGTATTATGTAGCACTCCAATGAGCATTTTTAATGCCCTTTCTATTATGATGATACACCATCTTTGTAGGTGTTACTTTGATTAAGTGTATTGCACCTTTAGGAATCTCAATGGGTTTGCCACCCATACCATCTACCATAGACTCTATTATGGGTTTGAATAATTCTAGAGCGTGTGCAAACTCTTTTTTAGTATCATCAAAAATCTCTGCAATTCCCCAGATGTTTACTC
>JAAEEL010000085.1 GCA_013415795.1 Methanocellales archaeon
AATTTATAAAACATTCTAAAGGCACACTTTTTCAATTGAACGTAACTACTTATATCCTAAATCAAGTTGCCAAGGTCGCAGGAGTGAGAATCCCTTTGATTTGGCTTTATGTCGATTAACTTTGTGATATATTTTGCAATGCTCATATTGTATTCACTAGTCCTCTGTAATCAATACGCTTGATGCTATCTATTTCTCTGGCGATATTAAAATCAGTATTAATACTAAGTCCTTTATCTTTTTTCTCTAACCCACGCCGGGAGAGGGATTTGAACCCTCGTGTCCCAAAGGGACACTGGTTTAGCAAACCAGCGCCTTAGACCAGACTTGGCTATCCCGACTTTATGCAGCACCAATGTGTGCAAACCTCAATGTGTTTAAACGAGATAAATAATTTTGCTTTACTATGTTTTATTAAAAGTTAATGGCGGGCACGCTTTCGGTTGCAGCCCCTTCTCCGATCAGTGATCCAAAAACCCGTCTCCACTTCGCACCCCCACGAGCGGCAGAATTCCACAGTAGGTCTGCTTCCTTCCGGACCTGAACCGGTGCCTATGGTTAAGATGTGAAGACAAGCTCTCCAGTTAGCCCCCACACCAAATACTGACCCCGCAGGACGAGGCTTCACAGTAAAGTTCTTAGGTTTAGTCGAAGTTAGAACCCCTCCCTCAAGCTTCGCCCCTCGCATATCGACGGTTTCGAGTTACAGGTGACGCCGAACCACCCAGTCTAGCCCACCAATTGGATATCGAATCTGAAACTAATAAACCTATCGTAAGAAGAGAGTCTACCTGTTTGAAAATTTAATATATTATATTGAAAACAATAAACTTATCATGGTTTATGCAAATAGGAGAGATGATGATGGAAGAACTTGTCGGATACGTGACTGGAAATACAAAGAGAATTCAAGTAACACAGGTATTAGGAAAAGGCAAACTTGAAGCTGGGAAAGTTGCCAAGATTACACATACACCAGAGAAATTAACTATAAAGGTCCTAAAAGGATTAGAAGAAACAGGACTTGTCAAGGCGGACGGCAAAACATACACTTTAACCGATGTTGGTGCAGAGGTAGAAAGTAGAATTAAAAGTTTGTGACTCGCTAGGGGGCTGTAGGGTAGTCTGGTTATCCTATGAGACTGGGGGTCTTGTGACCGGAGTTCAAATCTCCGCAGCCCCATACATCGGAAGATTGGTTACATCCTATTATCGTGGAACAAGGGCATTATATTGATTTTGATTCTTTTGGAGTTTCAATTAATTCTGAATCCAATAAGAACTCAAGCGTTGAACTTAACACCGTGGTTGTTGTTATTCTAGCTACAGTCTCTTTTTTAGGGTGTACTGAAAATATTTCGTAAGTATTACTTAATTCTAAAAGTGGCTCATGTCTTTTTGGGATGACATTGCTATATTTGTCTTTATTATCAAGATATTCACTTATAGAAGTCCCCAATGTCATTTCATCGAGCTTTTTTTCTTTTGGTTGAGCTGATTTCATAAGATATAGGAGTCTAGATTCAATTGCAGAGATCGCCATTGCTACCGTTGAATTATTACATCCTTCGAAATAACAATGAATCGCTTCGTCTAATCTTTTAGTTTCAATACGGCTTAGAAATGAAAGCTTTTCATTAATTTCTTTCTCTGAATCTTGAAAAATATTTTTTACACTATTTATATTATCTTCAAACTCCTTTCTTTTAGCAAGATACCTTGTATCATTTAACCTTCGAATGCATCCCATAAGCTTGTTTTTATTTTCTTCTAAATTTTTTACACCAAAAAGGTCACATATTTCTGATATTCTTTTTATCAAATCAAATCTCTGCCTATAGTGCGGATAATGACAAAAATCTGGATTGGAAGTAGAATCCTGTTCGAGGTAATAGTTTCTTACAGTATCCTCCTTCAATTTATCACATAGTTCTCCGATATGTTTTAAAGAGTCTATATAAGTTATACGATACTCCATGGGTCTTTAGTCACCTCGTTACTTTCTAGCCTTCTCTCACAAATTGTTAAGTTTTCATTTTACTAATAATTTTCTTTCTCTCTTGACGTACCACCTGGGATAGCTTTATTCAAGATGAAGTATATCAAAACATATCCACAAACCTTTGATTCCGCGATACCATAGTTCTTGTGAAAAGAATTTAAAACTCTATAACCCCACAAAATACGTCTAATGTCGATTTCTTATTCGTTAAATTTATAACCTTTTATGTTTTTTTACTTATCTGATGGGTGATAACGACACTCGTAAGAGATTAGCAGAGAAAATGGCAGGGGAGATAACGCTATCTGATTGTCCAGGTAAAACGCTTAAGAAATGGAGAAAAAACTTTGAGATTTCGCAGATAGAACTCTCAAAATCTTTAGGATTATCGCCTTCTGTCATCAGTGACTACGAATCCGGGAGAAGAAAATCTCCTGGTACCTTGATTGTCGGCAGAATCGTAGATGCATTACTAGAATTGGACCTACAGAAGGGGAGTAAAAAACTCTCCTCCTATGAAGACATCCTGCGTAGTGGATTCAACACCAACGCAATATATGATATCTATGAATATTCGACGCCGATTCTGCTTGAAAATTTTGCCGAGCTAATTGGCGCTGAGAAGATCTTCGGAGACTTCAAAAAGGTTATCAATGGATACACCATCATAGACAGCATAAAAGCGATTCTGGAATTATCTTCAAACGAATTTTATAGGTTATACGGATGGTCCACGGAGAGAGCACTGATTTTTACCAAACTATCGACAGGCAAATCGCCTATGGTAGCCGTCAGAGTAGCCAACCTAAAACCTGGTGCTGTAGTACTCCAAGGACTTGAAAGATCAGAAATAGATCCGACTGCTAGAAAGATCGCGGAAATAGAACAAATTCCCTTAATGAGAACCACTTTTTCCGTAAAAAAAATTATCGAATCTTTGAGGAGAGAGAAATGAGCATTGGAATTACAAGCTATGGAGTATATATTCCACGATATAGGATCAAAGTAGAAGAAATTGCGAGAGTTTGGGGAGACGACCCCGAAAGCATCAAAAAAGGATTGAAGGTATACGAAAAGTCAGTTCCAAATACGGATGAAGACACTGCGACCATTGCAGTAGAGGCGGCAAGAAATGCAAATCGCAGAAGCAAGATCAATCCTAAAGAGATAGGTGCAATCTACATAGGATCAGAGAGTCACCCATATGTTGTTAAGCCAACTGCGACAATAGTGGCAGAGGCAATTAGAGCGACACCCCAGTTGACCGTTGCAGATTTTGAGTTCGCTTGCAAAGCTGGCACAGCAGCAATACAAGCCTGCATGGGGGGAGTCGCTGCTGGATTGATCAAATATGGTATGGCAATTGGATCCGATGTCTCACAGGCCGCACCAGGAGATGCTCTCGAATATACAGCAGCAGCAGGTGGGGCCGCATATATCATCGGACAAAAGAATATCATCGCTGAAATAGAAGATACATTTTCTTTTACAACTGATACGCCAGACTTCTGGCGGCGTGAGGGAATGAGCTATCCTCTACATGGAGGTAGATTCACTGGTGAGCCCGCATATTTTAGGCACATCCTCTCCGCTACAAAAGGTTTGATGACGAAGATTGATTCGAAGCCTGAAGACTACGACTTTGTGGTATTTCATCAACCGAACGGCAAGTTCCCACTGCGTGTAGCAAAAAAACTTGGATTCAAAAAAGGGCAAGTTCTACCAGGTTTGATAGTGCCAAAGTTAGGCAACACATACTCTGCATCATCTTTGATCGGCCTTGCAGCTGTTTTAGATGAGGCAGAGCCAGGCTCTAGAATACTTATGACATCTTTTGGCTCTGGGGCAGGTAGCGATTCATTTAGCATTACAATAAAAGAAGGCATCAATAAAACGAGGGGAAAAGCGCCTACAGTCCAGGA
>JAAEEL010000086.1 GCA_013415795.1 Methanocellales archaeon
GTCTGACCTTCGAACTGTGGGTCCGGTATCTTAATGTTGATTATCGCAGCAAGCCCTTCTCTAGCGTCCTCACCACCCAAGCTGCCCTTTAAATCCTTCAAGAAATCGTTCTTCCGGGCATATTCATTTAGAGTCTTTGTCAGCGCACTCTTAAAACCGCTCAGATGGGTGCCACCATCGTGTGTGTTAATGTTATTTACAAAGCTAAAGATATTCTCCATGTAGCCATCATTGTACTGCATGGCAACCTCGAGTTGCTTCTTACCTCTCGTTTTTTCAAAGTATATTGGCTCCTTATGCAGCACATTCTTGTTCTCATTCAGGTGTTGTACGAAGGAGACGATGCCCCCCTCATACTGAAATATGTTTTTCTTGCCTGATCTCTCATCTACGATTGATATTGTGATGCCCCTATTCAAAAAAGCCAGCTCACGAAGCCTATTGGATAAGTTATCGAAGCTGAAATCTGTTGTTTCAAAGATTTGCTTATCAGGTTTAAACGTGATTTTCGTCCCACTATTCTTTGCATTGCCGATTACTTTCAGCTCAGATACAGGGGCACCGCGCTCATAGCGCTGATGATATATCTTATCATCTCTTCTGGCTTCCACATCGAGCCACTCTGATAGGGCGTTGACTACCGAAATTCCAACTCCATGTAAGCCTCCCGATATCTTATAACCTTTATCATCAAACTTTCCACCAGCGTGTAGCATGGTCATGACGACTTCTAATGCGGACTTATTGTACTTTTCAATTAAGTCCACTGGTATGCCCCTACCATCATCATCCACCGTGACGCTGTTATCCTTATGAATTATGACATCTATATTGCAACAAAAACCTACAAGGGCTTCATCTATGCTATTATCTACTGCTTCATAAACTAGATGATGCAATCCACCAAGACTGGTATCGCCTATGTACATGGATGGCCGTTTTCTCACCGCAGTGAGGCCTTCTAAAACCTGGATGTAGCTTGCATCATATTTTTTATCCTTATTATCCATCTCTCTTTCCTCTAGAATATAAGAAAACTTTCAAAAAGACAAGTTATTATGTCTTTAATCTATACTATATTGATCGCACGTAATTTAAGCCTATCGGTTTATAAAAATCGCTTATAGTAGGCACCATTGAATTTAAAATATGACAGAAAATTCTTAGATATATTTACATATAAATACTTTATTTTAAGTGTATAGGCGTATACTCCAACCACATTTCGGGCAACTTTTATCTGTGAGTTTTTTGATAATTTTATAACCATGCCGTTCGATGAGAAGAGTATTACATTTCGGGCAGTAGGTGCTCTCATATCGATGATCATGCACATTTCCAATGTAAACATACTGTATGCCGCAATCTACGGCAATTCGACGTGCATCTTCCAAGGTCTTTATCGGCGTTGAAGCGGCTTCTAACATCTTGTATTGTGGATAAAAGCGGGAGAAATGGACTGGAACGTCTGATCCCACATCTAGAACCCATTCTGAAAACTGCCTGATTTCATCTAGATTGTCATTATATCCCGGAATTACCAGATATGTGATCTCCAAGTGAATCCCATGTTGTTTCATGCGCTCACACGTTCTTAGGACCGGACTTAATTTCGCATTACAGATTTGTTTATAATGCTTATCATCAAATGACTTGACATCTACATTGGCTGCGTCCAAGTAGGGTGCTATCTTGGTCAATGCCCCTTCACTCATGTAACCATTGGTAACATAGACCGTATATAGGCCGGCTTGCTTGGCTAGTTGGGCGGAATCATATGTGTACTCGAACCAGACGGTCGGCTCGTTGTAGGTCCAAGCAATACCCTCACAGTCATACCGAATCGCCAGAGCTACGGATTCCTCTGGCGTTATCTTCCTTGTTGGCACTTCATCAACATCTGCGGCTGCAATCCCATAGTTCTGACAGTGCCTACAACTAAAATTACAGCCAACCGTTCCAAGCGAGAATACATCGGACCCAGGGTGAAAGTGGAACAATGGTTTTTTTTCGATTGGGTCTATGTTCACCGAAGAGACGCTGCTATATATCAAACTGTATAATTTGCCATTTTGACTCTCTCTGACACGACATATGCCTCTTTCACCCTCTGATATGGTACACTGATGGGCGCACAAATGACATTTAACCCTACACTCCTCAAGGGCTTCCCATAATATCGCCTCTTTTTTCATGTAATCAACTAAAGTGCTCGTGACCTCTTGCCTCTATCTTTGATATAACTCCGTTTCTTTTGATCAATATATCGCGAGAAGTCACCTCTCCGACGATGGTTAGGTTACACACCTTTTTTGCTTTTTCTATGCCATCCGGCCGTACCGTTAAGAGTAGTTCAAAATCACCGCCACCATATAACGGCAATTCCATATCAGGAGAGACTATTCTGGTTTCATCTAATGTTGGTATCTTATCCTCATGTATCAGGAAGCCTTTATTGCTTGATGTACTCAGATCGTATAATGAAAGCGCGAGACCATCGCTGATATCTATCATGGATGTCACAACACCTGATTTGGCCAGAGCTATACCTTCATTAACTCTGGGCTGTGGCTCAAACAACTTCTTTGTCAATATTTTTTCGACGCACTCTGGAATATCCATGCTAATTGCCTGTAGGCCGGCTTCTGCCGTTCCTAACTCGCCCGTCACGCAGACCAAATCACCTATTTGGGAACCGCTACGTCTCAGTAATTCATCTTTTTTAACCTGCCCTAAGGCCGTACAAACGGCCGTTAGTTCATCGTGTTCATCAGTATCTCCTCCAACTATGTTTGTATTGAACATTCTTGCACAGAAATTCATTCCTTCGATTATCTCGTCTACAAAAGATATTTCGGTATAATTCGGAAGACCCAATGCGGTTGCAATAGCGATCGGATATCCTCCCATAGCAGCGATATCGCTTAGATTTACAGCAACGGACATCCAACCTATCTGCCAAGGTGTCATCTTATCTGGAAAATCTGTGCTTTTATGAAGCATATCAATAGTAAGGAGAAGGTAATCGTCTCCCAGATCCATGACTGCACAGTCATCCTCTCCAGCACTAAGTACTGCATTACGCGGCAATGAATTTGATATCCTATCTATGATAGCCCTCTCTCCCATTTCGCGAAGTTTCATAATAATTCCTTAGATAATCAAAGATAAAGACATTATCTATGGCGATAATCCCGGTTGTAAAAAAAAATTAGGGATATCTTTTTACTAAATTTAAAGCTCTTCTAAAATAAATTCAATCTATTGTCAAGCATCAAGAGAATTCGACGATCTTCACTCCTAAAGGCTATTCAGCTCCTCTCATTGAATTAAATTATGCTGGTAGTGTTTAAAATAATAAAAATCGGATTCATATTTTTTCTATATCTAAATTTAAACTTTGAATAATTCTTCCACATTTTCATTTTTGTGCGATTCTACCAATTAAATTGCTATATACCCTAAAAAAGCACTATTTAAAACCCTCTTCACTCTTTTTTGGAGTATAAATGAGCAGAAATACTCAAAAATTGGCTCCAGATCGAATTTCAGCCTTCTTGGATTTAAATCTCTGGTTCGTCAATGTTAATTCATGAATCTAATCTATAATATCTTACAATCTTTTTCATCAATTTAAGTGTTATGGGGCTCAATCGCTTAGATACAATGCAAAAGTTATATAAGATAGGAGTGAATTAAATTTTGTTAATTTGGGAGGTAAAACATGAAAGAAAGAGTAAGAAAAAACTTTGGTTTAATAGAGAATGGAGAAGAAGTTGGTACCTTCAGTGGGCATCAACCACGAGATGCTGCTTTGAAGTGTGCATCTAGAGGGAAGACCAAAATAGTTCTCAGA
>JAAEEL010000087.1 GCA_013415795.1 Methanocellales archaeon
ATGCCCTTTGAGGGGCTTCTCAGTCTCGAATTGCCCACGCAGTTCTTCCAAAACGGACATGTGCCTTCTAGCCCATTCTATCTTTAATGTGCCTTTTTCCTTCAACGCATTTGTCTCCGTTTATTGAGGAGTAATATATTCTATCTGCATATAAATACTGAGGACGGATTTATCGTATTCACAGCCATGTTAAAGCTCATCGCCACTTTTAAAACAAATTGACTTTAATCAATGACGAGACAAATCAATTCATAACTTGAAAATTAGGCTGTTTTTACTGCCTATTTTTTAGTATTTATTTTTTGGGCTACTCTCTCTAATGGCTAGCTAAAAGATAATCTAGCCTTGTCCTCTCTTTGTTCTTCTGATCATTTAATTTCTTGATTTTGTCTCTCAATCTTTTGATTTAATATTGTTTTCCATTTTATTTATTGATATGTCTGGATTTGGATTCATTTTTTCGATTCTCCATCTCGTTTTTTATGTTATTTTATTGTTTCTATATATTCTTCAGTTGGAAAAATTATAGGAATTTTTAGTAGTTGGAGGTCTCCTGATCCACGCCTCTAACATTTTTTCCATTTTTTCTTCAGGCAAAGTTACTCTGCCTTTTATAAAGATAGGATGTCCGATAGATATTTTAAGCAGTCCTTAAAAATAGTTAGTTCAATGTTTGCCAAAAGACACATCATTTCGATGAGGGATTTCTCCCGGGTAGAGATAGACAGCATTCTCCAAAGGGCTGAAAAACTTGAGACGTTTGCTTCAAAAGGGAGTTCCAATCTGTTAGATGGTAAGATTTTGGCGATGTTGTTCTATGAACCTTCAACTCGTACTAGGCTTTCTTTTGAGACCGCAATGAAGCGATTGGGCGGAGAGACCATTAATATGGTCTCTACTGAGGTCAGTTCGGCAGCAAAAGGTGAGATGTTGGCAGATACCATTAAGGTAGTAGGGGAATATGCAGATGTTATAGTGCTACGCCATCCCAAAGAGGGTTCTGCAAGGATGTCAGCAGAGATTTCGGGCGTTCCTATAATAAATGCAGGCGACGGTGCAGGGCATCATCCAACCCAGACATTGCTCGATTTGTACACGATCAAGCGAGAGAGCCATCTTCACAATCTGAACATAGCGCTAATAGGCGATCTTAAATATGGTAGGACAGTTCACTCGCTTGCTTATGCTCTATCACTATATGACGCTAAAATATCTATGGTTTCACCAGAACAGCTTTGCATCCCAATCGCGATCAAAGAGGATCTGACAAAACGTGGAATAAATATATATGAAACCACCAAATTGGAAGATGTTATTGAGGAGGCAGATGTCATCTATGTCACGCGTATACAAAGGGAAAGATTCCCAGATATAGGTGAATACCAGAAGGTTGCAGGAAGCTATAGGGTCTCTTTGGAGTCACTGAAACACTGCAAAGAAGATGTTATAATCATGCACCCTCTGCCACGGGTAGATGAGATAGATGTAGATGTTGATTCCACTAAACATGCTAAATATTTCAAGCAAGCTTTTTATGGCGTTCCAGTCAGGATGGCAGTTTTGTCCTTGGTGCTGGGGTGTGAAGCATGAAAAGAGAGCTCCGTGTTCATCCGATCAGAAACGGTACTGTGATAGATCATATCGCACCTGGCCAGGCACTAAACGTGCTTAAGATACTTGGTATCATTGGTACATCCGATGCTGTAGTCAGCGTAGTCATGAATGTGCAGTCCAAGAAGACGCATAAAAAAGATATAGTAAAAGTTGAGGATCGAGAGTTAAATCCACATGAAGTGGACAAGATTGCTCTAATTGCACCATCAGCCACCATCAATATCATACGCGACTATAAGGTTAACAAAAAAGATAAGGTAATTCTGCCAGATGCAGTCGATGGTGTTGTAAGATGTGCTAATCCGAATTGCATCTCAAATACACACGAGCCGGTAACATCCAAGTTCACTATTGACAAGTCTCAGAGTCAAATACGATTAAGATGCATCTATTGTGAGCAAACCATCTCTGATAATATCGCAGACCATCTTTTGTAGTTGCTGGTGGGTGGTGTATTAAATAAAATACCTGCCTCAGCCCAAATGTATATTACATCTATCTAATCTAATAAAAACCTAAACTAAGTCTTAATCTGATGTCGAAAGCTTATCAGCTCGGATGATGAAGTTTAGATCTCAGTTCATTAAGAAGAGTAGTGGATTAAGAAGACGCCATATGTCCTTTGTATTATTCCTGGTAGCGAATAGGTGGGATTTTGCCGCTTCTAAGAAGAGTAAGATTGAAATTGCATTAATAAAACTAAATCAGTATATCTTTTTTGTCGATTTTCAATCATAGCTATACTGGTCTGTGGGAAATATGCCTTCCTCTACCTCTACTTTATATTTTCTGGATGCTTTCAAGATTATTTCTCTCAAGTTTGCATATCTCTTTACGAATCTTGGAGCGAAATCATAGAAACCCAAAAGATCATGAGTTACCAAAACCTGTCCTCCACAATGAACACCGGCACCACAGCCGATGGTAGGTATCTTTAGTTCCTCAGTGATATTTTTTGCAAGGTTTGAGGGCATTCCTTCCAATATGATTGAGAAGGCTCCTGCACTTTCTACAGCCTTTGCATCATCCATTATCCTTTTTGTTTCTTCAGGGGTCTTGCCCTGAACTTTGTAACCTCCCATTTGATATATGTGTTGCGGCATCAAGCCAATATGGCCCATGACAGGGATGCCAGACTCAGTCAGGGTTCTGATTTTGTCCTCAAATGCCAAACCCCCCTCTAGTTTGACTGCTTGAGCTCCCGCTCGGATCAATCTCCCAGAATTTTTTAGAGCCTCTTCTGTACTGAAATATGACATAAAAGGCATATCACTGACAACCAAAGCGTTTTTTACTCCCCTAGAAACTGCTTTTGTGTGATGGATAATGTCTCTCATCGTCACTGGAATGGTATTTTCATAGCCCAAGATAACATTACCCATGGAATCTCCAACTAACAATATATCTATTCCTGCTTCATCCAATATCTGTGCTAGTAGACAATCATAGGCAGTAAGCATGGTGATCTTCTCTCCGGATTTTTTCATCTCCATCAATCTTGGTAAGGTGACTTTTTCCTTTCTCATCTTTCCTTCTCCAACATCTCCTCTAGAATCTCTTTAGCCCTATCTAATCTTATTGTTCCTTCCCTAATAAGCGCACTTGAAACCCTATCCACCATATCGCCGGTTGAGCCGGCTGTGACTGCAATATTTTTTGCATGTAAGGACATGTGACCCCTCTGTATCCCTTCTGTTGATAAAGCACGAATTGCAGCAAGGTTTTGTGCCAATCCAACCGATGCTATGACCTCTGCTAATTCCGAAGCGGTCTTAACCCCAAGTATCTTCAAGTTCGCGATGGCTACTGGATGTACCTTGGTTGCGCCGCCAACTAGACCAACTGCAATTGGCAATTCTATTGATCCGACCAGATCCCCCTCTTCGTTTTTCTCGTATTTTGTCAATGGTCTATATCTGCCGGAGAGAGATGCATATGCGTGCGCACCCGCCTCTACGGCCCTGGTATCATTACCAGTCGCTAAAGTCACTGCAGTAATGCCATTCATTATTCCCTTATTGTGGGTCGCGCATCGATATGGATCTGCAGCAGCAAAATAATATGCCTGGAGAATAGCATCAACGACCTCCTCTCCACCCAATGCCTTCTTAGAAAAAATCGCTTTTGATCTGGCCAACCTTCTATCTGCCAAGTTGGATACTATTCTGAGATTTGCTCTACCAGATGTCAGTTGTTCAATTATGGGTGCTATCGCCTCACACATAGTATTGATCGTATTTGCTCCCATTGCATCTCTACAGTCCACAAACAGATGAACTATTACCATTTTGCCAATTAGAGTTTCAATGGTTCTCACTTCGATGTCTTTAGCACCACCACCAAATTTTAACAGGATCGGATTTTGTTCGTTCGCTGCGTCCAAGATTTTTTTTCTTGCTCCTATGATGGCTTTTTCTGCCCCTTCTATATCCTCACAAAATAGCTGAATCTGTCCGATCATTATTTGTTCTGTGGTATTAGCTGTAAATCCTCCTTTATCCCTCGCCATTTTGGCGCCGTTGCTAGCAGCAGCGATTACTGAAGGCTCTTCTATAGCCATTGGTATGAGGCGGTCTTTTCCGTTGATGACAAAGTTTGTAGCAATACCTAAGGG
>JAAEEL010000003.1 GCA_013415795.1 Methanocellales archaeon
ACATGTTCTCTCGTCTGGGGCATGATTCCCTCTGTTACACCAACAACTAAAACAGTGGCATCTGCCTGAGATGTTCCGGTGATCATGTTCTTTACGAAATCCCTGTGACCGGGACAGTCCACTACAGTGAAATAATACTTAGACGTGTCAAATCGCCTATGAGCAACGTCTATGGTTAGCCCACGGTCCTTCTCCTCTCTCAAGGTATCCATGACCCATGCATACTCGAACGTGGCTTTTCCCTTTGATTCTGCCTCTTTTCTGTATTGATCGATCGTGTGAGCATCAATAGCGCCTGTTTCGGACAAAAGTCGTCCTACAAGGGTTGATTTTCCATGATCAACGTGACCGATCATTGCCAAATTTAAATGTGGTTTTGACATAAATTATCTCCTCAACACCTTTTTAGAGCTTGTTAATTTAAATCTTTTTGCTTACTGGCCGATATAATCACTTGGCTTAGGAACCTCTAATTTTAGACCTTTTCTCTCCCTGATTTGCCTTATAACATCCAACCTAAGATTCGATGGGAGGGGTTCAAATCCTGCATATTCAGTACTCCACAAAGCCCTTCCCTCTGTGGCTGATCTAATATTTCCAGCAAATCCGAACAACTCTGATACCGGCGCTTTACCTCTGATAATAACCATATCTCCCTCAGATTTAACATCTAAAATCTGTCCTCTCCTGCCTTGAATCTCCCTAGATGCACTACCCATTTGTTCTGCTGGAACCTGAACATAAACATCTAGAATCGGCTCAAGGAGTGAAGGATTCGCCATCAAGATGGCCGCATGAATCGCCTGTCTTGCAGCAGGAATGACCTGTGCTGGACCTCTATGCACAGCATCTTCATGAAGCTTTACGTCCATTAACTTAGCCTTTATACCTTGACACGGCTCCTTGGCCAGAGGACCTGTTTTCATCACGTCTTCAAATCCCTCTAGGATAAGTTCCATGGTCTCTCTTAGATACTGGATTCCTTTTGTCATGTCGACAAGTATATTTGATCCATAGATTCCTGAGAGATTCTTTGCTTCCGACTTGTCCATTCCGGCTTCCATTAGCAGTTGTCTTCTTTCTAGTTCTTTCACACGCATGGACACAGCACCAGATTTGATCAATTGGACGACCTCGTTTGGCAAAGGCTCAGCTGATATATAAAATCTGTTGTGCCTATTAGGCGATTTACCTTCTACAGGCCCTGCTTTGCCTTGTATACTCTCTCGATAGACCACGATGGGCGGTGATGTCGTGATAGGAAGTTTATGATCGTTCTCAATTCTATAGGCAATTATCTCCAGATGCAATTCACCCATGCCTGATATCAAATGTTCTCCCGTCTCCTCATCAATTTCGACCTTGAGAGTGGGGTCTTCTTTTGAAAGTTGCCTGAGCACTTCGATCAGTTTAGGCAAATCCTTTGTATGCTTAGCTTCAACGGCAACAGTAACCACGGGTTCGCTAACATATTTGATCGACTCAAAAGGATCCATCTCTATAGATGAAATTGTTGAACCCACTATAACATCCTTAATACCCGTGATTGCAACTATGTTTCCAGACGGAACCTCCTCCACATCTAATCTATCGGGACCTATGAATATACCAACCTGTTGTACTCTACTTAAGTTGGGCATGCCAGAAACACGCAATTCTTGCCCCCTTCTTAATGTACCACTAAAGAGTCGCCCCGTTGCAACCTCTCCAGCATGCGGATCCATCATGATATCAGTGACCATCAATGCAATTGGACCATTAGGATCACATTTTATCATTGCTTCACCCACTGGGCTTTGTTGGTCTCCATGCCAGATCGCCGATATTCGGTCTTTTTGTGCTTCTAGTGGATTTGGAAGAAGTGGGATAACCATATCAAGAAGTACTTGGTGTAATGGGCACTTCTCTCCCAACGATTTTATATCTTCACTTTTACAATGGTCATAAACCTCGTTGAAACCAATGCCTGTCTCTTTCATAGAATGTACGCTGACGGCCCATTTGTATAAAGCAGAACCGAATGCAACACTTCCGGTGGAGGTATCTAGTTTCCAACCTCGCTCATATCTTTCTTTATTCATGCCCTTTATGAGTTCGTTTACTTCATCGATTATTTTGCCCAAGCGGAACTGCATTTCTTTTTTATCGACTTTTAACTCATTGATGAGACGATCAACTTTGTTTACAAATAAAACAGGTTTGACGTTCTCCTTTAGTGCTTGGCGTAGTACAGTCTCTGTCTGAGGCATAATACCTTCTACTGCATCTACCACAACTATTGCGCCGTCAACCGCCCTCATTGCTCTTGTAACGTCACCGCCAAAATCTACGTGACCTGGTGTATCGATAAGATTGATGAGGTATTCTTCGCCATTGAATTCGTGAACCATTGAGACGTTCGCTGCGTTAATCGTTATTCCCCTTTCTTGTTCTAATTCATAAAAATCCATGAAAAGCTGTGTTCCTGCAAGCTCTTGAGATATTAGTCCTGCTCCAGCTAGCAAGCTATCAGTCAGAGTCGTCTTACCATGGTCGATGTGAGCGACAATGCCAATGTCCCTGATCATTTTCGGCTGGTTCATGAGCTTTTTTACTCGCTCGACCGTCTTTTTTTTCCTGGTCATTTGATACCCCTATATTCATCTATAAATCATAAAAGGTCTTATCTAGCTTTATGTTATTGTATATAAGGATATTGTCATAGGTGTTTTATTATTTTTTAGTTAAATATTTAATTTTATTTATAGACACAGCATACTAAAGAAATAAACATTATAAGAATAGCTTAAATAGATGAAACTTTGTAAAAGAGGCTTGATTATATTTTGTTTTGATCTTGAGTCCAGGAAATATAATTTTATATGAGTTTTATTTAGGATAACCAGATGTACCCTGAGCTATAAGAAAAAGTCATATGCGGGAGAAGAGATTAGAGTCGCTTATGTAGAAATTATGCGAGTGAATCTTAGATACATTCTAATTCAATTTAAGGAAAAAATATAGGGGGTAGAAAATGTCTCATTGGATAAATTATTTTATTGTAACTATCTTGGCTTTCCCAACTTCGCAGTACTTAATAAACTTTGCCATCGCTTTAACTGGGCGAACTTTAGATCTATCGACCACAAGGTATGTAACTCCAACTTTGAAGTTGGAATTAAATCCGATCGCGAAGAGAGTTGGATGGAGATGGTTTATATTGTTGAACATTGTGATCTGCATAATATTTGCTTTTTGGTTTAATACGTCACTTATGCTGTTTGTAATGGGCATCTTGGCAGCAGCCCATAACCTTAATCAGTCCTTGATAGTGGATATTACAAGAGATTCGAAAGAACCAGAAATCTTTAAAGAATTAGTGAAAAAGGCCAATTCCAAGATATTATGCCTAAGTCAAATCTCATATGATATGGCGATAGGCATTGTTGGTGCAATCATAATATGCTTGGTGGGTTTAGATATATCAAAACCTATTTTTTGGATAGGTCTCGCCTTAATCAGTTATTCTTTTACCGTGGGGCTTTTATCTGCGTCTAACCACTAAATAAGGTAGAAGAGAATTAGTTTTAAAAAGGTAGTTATTTCTACATTTAGCACTTATATTTTATTATCCATATCTACTTTTTAAGGGCATATAACACTTTGTCAATGCCTATTTAAGTTTTAGAGGTTAAAAAATAAAATAACAAGAAAGAAGAATCTGAAGGAGAAAAAGAGTCCACTTGAGAGATAATATGATGTGAGCCATATGTGATGATAAAAATGAAAATTAGTACATAATTCCAAAATTGAAAAAATGCGAATTTCGTTTTATTTATATATACCAAACTTCACATATAAAGGGGGGCTAATCGACAAAAGGGGTTAATCGACATTTCACTGATAGACCATATGAGGAATAATAATGTCTGACAATAAAACAAAAGACAATAGAATTGAGAGAATAAATACGCTTCTTAAGGAAAAGAAATTAGATGAAGCGTTGGAACTTACTGAAGTTAGTGATATAAAAGATTTGCTTATTATTGGTGAGTGGTTGGGGAAACATGAAGTTCACGATGAAGCAGAAAAAATGTTTGACCGCATTACCCAATTAGATCCAAATCATGCTGATGCCTGGTCTAAAAAAGGCATATCACTTGGAATCCTTGAAAGATTTGAGGATGCAATGGAATGCTTTGAAAAAGCCATAGAGATAAATCCAAACCATGCTGATGCTTGGTTTAACAAAGGTCTGTCACTGCAAAATCTCGAAAAACAGGATGAAGCAACAGAATGCTTTGAAAAAGCTATAGAGATAGATCCAAAATATGCAAAGTCACGGAAGATGATATAAAAATATAATATAAATGAAAACCCTAAAAATATTATGAGGCATTTTAATTGATTAAAAAATAAAATTCGACATACAATAAAAAAAAAAATATTATTCAGTATCAAATTCATCATATCGAAATATCAGAATGAAATGTTGGAGGTGGTATGTGCAAGGTTTCCATATATTCGAATGTGAAAATATACGAAAACTGGACTGTTTTTCACCTATTTTATTAAAAGTTCCTCTAAAAAATATCATAGGAGGATGAAGATAGAATATCTTACCAAAAATTATGGACTGGTTGTGAAGAATTTGTATTTTGAGATTGATGATCTACCGCAATTTTATCTTAAATAGATATAATACAAGAACCGATTGTTCCCTTAGAACCCCTAGTGCGGTTCTATCTCAGCAATTTGTAGTCCGTCTTTATAGATTCGAACTGTTCCGCCACTTTGCGATACAGTGATGGCAATCGCGTTTGTATCTCTTGTTATCGCAGCTGCCGCTATATGTCTTCCGCCCAGCCCTTTTTGTATTTTTATACCTATAGCATTTACATCAAGGTATCTTCCGGCAGACAAGATTTTTCCATTCTCATCAACGATGAACACTCCGTCCAATTGTGCGAAATCCTTTATTGTTTCCCAATTATCCTGATTAGTCACATCTCTGTCCTCAGCACTATGTCCCTCGTAGGGATTTAGGATAAGCTGGTGCGACCTTTTTAGCACCTCAGCAGAGTCTCCTATAGTAAAAGCAGTTCCAACTCTCTTGCCTTCCCTGCCTTCGTAGCCAAGTTGCAAGGAAAGATCCAAAATGTTTTGAGTTACTTTCGGCGCCACCCTGTCAGCGCTTTTGTTCAAACTTAGGATTATTGGCTCTTCGCTCAGATTATATGCGATGATCATTTTGCCAAGGATCGCCACAACGTTGTCATTCATCTTTAGTTTGCCTTCAATATACGCACCCAAGACAACTTCCCTCAGTTGATAGATCCTAGTCAAATCACTTTGCAATTCCTGCATTGCAACTAGAATCGGAATATTCGTCTCCTGTCTATTTGGGATTTCATTGTAAATTATGATCGCTGCAGCGTTGATTTCCTCTGCCAACCTAACTGCAACATCATAAAGTCGTATCTTTGAGTTCAAATTCATGCACATTTATCATCTATTTATCTAAGCAAAGATAAAAACTCCTATATAAGAAGTGTATTACCTATGATTCTATGAGCAATCAAACGATGGCTGAGAAAATACTTTCGGCTAAAACTAATATTGAAGTCACTGCCGGTGATATGATCGTCACTCCTGTAGATCTCGTTTTCGCTCATGATGGGACCATGCCACTTGCGATTCAGCAAATGGATTTTTTGGGAAAGAGAGAGGTTTTTGATCCAAAAAAGGTCATAGGAATATGTGATCACGCATCACCCTCACCAAGCGAAAGGATCTCCAACGTACACAATTTCATGCGAGAATTCGCCAGGGAGAATAAGATGCCTTTCTTCGAGAACGGAGACGGAATTTGTCATCAGATAGTTGTAGAAAAATTCGCAGCGCCCTGGATGACCATCATTGGGGGAGATAGTCATACATGTACCCACGGCGCTCTTGGTGCCTTCAGTACTGGAATGGGCTCCACAGACATAGGTGCAATCATGGCCTACGGAAGGACTTGGCTCAAGATACCGGAATCTTTCAAGTTCAAAGTGACAGGAGAGCTAAAAAAATGGGTATACTCAAAAGACGTTATCTTGCACATAATTGGAGAGATCGGAGCAGATGGAGCTACCTATATGTCTATGGAGTTTTTAGGTGACACCATTGACAGAATGAGCATAGAATCAAGACTGACTATGTGTAACATGGCGATCGAAGCCGGAGGTAAGACAGGATTATGTATAGCCGACGAAAAGGCAAAGATCTTTCTGGAGTCACAGGGAAGGGGCAACGAATACAAGTCTTTGAGCCCCGACAAGGATGCAACCTACAAGGAAGAATTAGCCATAGAAGCATCTGATCTAGAGCCAATGATATCATGCCCCCATAGAGTAGACAAAGTTGCTTCGGTGGCCGAAGTCGGAGAGGTGGAATTAGACCAGGTCTGCATCGGCTCTTGTACGAACGGACGCATGGAGGACCTCCGCATAGCTGCTGAGATGCTAAAAGGAAAAAAGGTCGCAAAAGATACAAGATTAGTTATATATCCGGCTAGCAGGAGCATCCTTATCCAGGCCGTTCAAGAAGGTCTCATAGAAACTTTTTTGAGATCAGGAGCATCCATTGGATCACCAGGGTGCGGATTCTGTATTGGTAGGACCGTTGCCCTAGGAGACGGAGAGGTGGCATTATCAACCCAAAACAGAAATTTCAGGGGGAGGATGGGGAATGACAATTCTGAGATATACCTATGTAGTCCTGCTACGGCTGCAGCCAGCGCGATAACTGGAAAGATAACAGACCCTAGAGGTGTATAATTGATTATAAAAGGACAAATCATACGGGTATTCCCAAAGGACACGAATACCGACGAGATCATAGCAGGAAAGTACAAGTATGACGAGCTTGACATAAAAAAATTGGCATCCCATGCATTTGAGTCGATCGATCCCGACTTCTATGAAGATTCACAAAAAATTAAGAAGCCAATAATCGTCGCTGACAGCAATTTTGGATGTGGCTCATCACGCGAGCAAGCACCTTTGGTGATAAAAGCATGCAACGTTTCATGTATTATCGCAGAATCGTTTGCAAGGATATTCTACAGGAATTGCTTTAATATTGGTTTACCTCTAATCGAATGCAGAGATATATCACATAAAGTGCATCAAGGGGACGAGCTTGAGGTAGAAGTTGATTTAGGAATAATCCGAAATATTACGAATTCAAAGGAATATAAATTTAAGCCGATACCGAAATTCATGCAAGACTTGTTAAATGCTGGTGGTTTGATGCCTTACCTGAATGCAAAAGGCGGATTTTCTGAGCAGGAGTGACACTATGACCAAAAAAATAGCAGTGATAAAGGGAGATGGAGTTGGGCCAGAACTCGTAGATGGTGCAATACAAGTTTTAAATGCTACAGATCACGATTTTGAGCTGATTCTATGCGATGCAGGCGTTGATTGGTGGAAAAAACATGGTGGAGAATCGCTAATCCCTGAAGACACATGGGATATTTTGAAGGAGACAGATGCATGTTTCAAAGGACCTACCACCACTCCCGGGGGAGAAGGCACCCTTAAAAGCGTGGCTGTTTCAATAAGACAAAAACTCGATCTATATGCAAACATCCGTCCCATAAAGACATTTCCAAATACTCCAAAGCCATTGGGCGATGTCGACTTTATCTGTGTTAGAGAAGGGACCGAGGGTCTCTACTACGGATCCGAGACTCAAACGGATGAGAATACATATATAGCACTTCGTAGGATAACCAGATCTGCATGTAGTAGAATTGCCAAATATTCTTTTGAAGAGGCATTGCGTAGAGGTTTAGATACTGTAGTGGCAATCCATAAAAGCAATATTCTAAAGCTGACATGCGGAGTTTTCCTAGACGAGGTTCGAAAGGTAGGAAAGGACTACCCAGATATCGAGATATGGGATTATCACGTTGATAACATGGCCCAACAGCTCATTAAAAACCCCCAATTATTCAATCAAAAGGTCCTACTATCGACCAACCTGTTCATGGACATACTAAGTGAGGAGTGTTCCGCCCTAGTAGGAAGCATTGGCTTGATATATTCGGCAAACTTTGGCGATAAATATGCGATGTTTGAACCTGCCCATGGCTCTGCCCCCAAGTATGCAGGAAAGGATTGTTTAAATCCAACAGCAACAATACTTGCAGGTGCGTGGATCCTGGAGTACTTGGGTGAAAATGAGAAAGCCCATGCGATCTTTCAGGCCACAGAAAAGGTTATTTCAGAGGGGGAGATGACAACATACGATCTTGGAGGGAGTGCAAGACTCAGTGAAATGGCGAGTGCGATCGCAAAAACTACTGAAGATTTTTTGGGATGATCTTTTACTTTATTTTTCTTAAGATTTGACATTTAAATACACTTTCCATATCAGACCATATCAGACAATGATGAATGTACCCCACATCATCAATTATCCATTTTTATTGTATCTATTTACCCATCATTCATTAATTTTGCCTTCTTTCCCCTTCCGTAATTTTGGCATCAGCTTCGATTTGATGAGCCAGCCGATACCAACCAAGATCAATATTGGCACGGCATATCCTACTAGAATTATGAATCCCCTTATCACCGATACGAAAGCTTCGAAGGCGGCACGAAAAGCGTCCCTTATACCCCAGCTATGCGTTATCGGCTCTTGCTCGTATAATGAAACGGAAATCGTTGCAAGCTCAATGCGGTTCTCAAGATAGTTTATGCGACCAGTAAGCTGTTCGATTTCGCCTCTCACACGCCATATTTCTCTTTCAACTTCAAGAACTTCCTGCGTATTATTAGCCATGTCAAGTATTTCTAATAGTCTCTGCTCCTGTCGCTCTAAGTTGTTAATTCTCGCCTTCAAATCGATATATTCTTCTGTAACATCTTGTCCTGACGTGTGTTTTGACTTTACAGTGCCAATCTGCTCTATTTCTGAGATAACCGACAGAAACTCATCAGTTGGCACTCTGATGGTAAAATCTCCCCTCTTGAGCCCATTACCTGTGACGTAAGAGTAGGAATCAGAAACAAAACCATCAGATCTTTCTACTATTAGAATAAGTGCGTTAGAGCTTGCTTGGAAATCTACTACTTCGATGCTCAGGGAAGCCCTTTGGATTATCTTCTGCTCTGTATTAGTATCAACATACTGATAGTCTGCTGCCCCTACTTCTACAGGCATAGCTGTGTCTACCTGTTTAGTTATTGTTGGAGGCATTGGTGCAGGCATTATTGCTGGTACTGGCTCTTCTGACCTTATCTCCGATACCCTATCTGTGATACATCCTGAAAAAGCACATGTAATCAAAGCCAAGAAAAGCACAATAGCCAACATCTTTTTCATTTTAAATTGACCTCCATGACCCCCTCAATGTCCTTATTGCATTAACCCCTTAATATACATTGCTTTAAGTGGAAGTTGCTTAATTTGCATTCAAGGATGTTACATAGCGAAAGTTAAAGGGGATTAATCGCATAAAAGACGTATTTTATACATACGTATTTATTTTAAATATTAAGAACTGGAATCCATATTTAATAATCTAAAATTTAAAAAAAGTATTAAAAGAAAAGGAATAATAATTATAAAAGAGATAATTTATGATTAAAAAAATTTTGGTTTTTGTGTTAGTAATATTTTTTATTGGATGCATTCAAAAACCAATAACATTGGATGAGATTGAAATTAGAGACTACGAAGGTCAAAAACTTTCCTCTGTAGAGGACTTTCGTGAAAATTCAATAAAAGGTCCGCAATATATTGACAAAGAAAACTACAATCTGGAGATTTCAGGACTTGTTGAAAACCCTAGAATGTACAGCTATGATGAGGTCATTAAAGACAATCGGCATTATCAGCAAGTTGTTACTTTGGATTGTGTTGAAGGCTGGAGTGTAACAATCTTTTGGGAGGGAGTATTGGTCAAGGATGTAATTGAGCAGGCGGATCCTTTACAAAATGCAACCACGGTGATATTTTATGCCTATGACGGTTACACTACAAGTTTTCCTCTCGAGTACATCATGGACAACGAGATTATCATGGCCTATGAGATGAACAATGTAACACTCCCTCCTGAGAGAGGATTTCCTTTTCAACTTGTTGCTCAGAGCAAATGGGGATATAAGTGGATAAAATGGATAACCAAGATAGAGTTATCCGACAACCCTGATTATGAGGGCTATTGGGAAAAAAGAGGTTACTCAAAGACAGGGAATCTGAATGAAAGCTTTTTTGATAGATGAGTGCCATAATAAGTTAATAGTCCGTTTTATATTGTTAATGGCTTTTTAGATGCATCATATCCAAAATTTAAGAAGGAAAAAAAATGGATATAGATAAAAAAAGGACGGAAGAATACTGGAAAAAGAAGCTCAACCCCGAACAGTATCACGTACTTAGGGGAAAAGGAACAGAGCTTCCCTTTAGCGGAAAATACGTTAAATTTGACAAGAAGGGCAGATATTTTTGTACTGCATGTGGGAACGATTTGTTTTCCTCAGACACGAAATTTGAATCTGGATGCGGATGGCCAAGCTTCTATGATGCCAACGATGGGGCTGTTCAATTCATAGAGGACAATAGTCATGGCATGCACAGAATTGAGGTTATTTGTAAAAAATGCGAAAGCCATCTTGGACATATTTTTGATGACGGCCCCGAACCCACCGGAAAAAGATATTGCATAAACTCGATAGCTTTGGATTTTAAAGAAAAATGAAAACAAAAAAAGCAACTTTTGGAGCCGGATGTTTTTGGCATGTTGAAGAAACATTCAGGAAACTGAAAGGAGTTGTTGATACTACAGTCGGTTACATGGGAGGTAATATAAAAAACCCAACATATGAGCAAGTTTGCACCGATAAAACCGGATATGTAGAAGTTGTTCAAATAGAATATGATCCTGACGAGATAGACTATGAGTCTTTATTGGATACCTTCTGGGCAATCCATGACCCAACACAATTGAACAGACAGGTTCATGACATAGGAACACAATACAGATCTATTATATTTTATCACGATACCTGTCAGAAAAACACCGCAATAAAATCAAAAAGTGAACAAGAAAAAAAGAATAAGAAGAGAATTGTGACGGAGATAAGTAAGGCAACAATGTTCTATAAAGCAGAAGAATATCATCAAAGATATTTGGAAAAGAGGGGGACGTTTAGTTGTAATATTTGAGTTATAGATTATCTCATAATACCAATACTTTCCAGATTTAATGAAAAGAGATATTCAAAAAAAAATCACTTTTTCAGCCTTTTTTGTACGGGTTCACTCTCAAGCTCACGGATGGCATCTCTGGCGATCCAGCGCGCAGCCTTGGAATCCATATCCAACAGTTCTTTTGCAACTTTTATAGACTGTTTGTTTAACTCCAGATTCCTTTTTCCTATGTTCCTCAATGCCCAGTTTACAGCTTTCTTCACAAAGTTCCTCTCATCCGTTGACCCACGCGTTATCACGGAAAATAGCTCAATCAATCTGTCATCTTCTGCATTCTTATCATGCCATGCCAGGCAGGCTATCAAAGCGAAGGCTGCTCTTTTAACATACTCTTCCTGTCGATCAGACCAATCCAATATCTTTTTCCGAGCAAAGGGTGTTTTCTCGAAAAGGTTCATGCATACCTGGTCACAGACATCCCATGAGTTGAACTCCTTTACCCAATCTTCCATCTGCTGCTCTGTCACTTTCTCTGGCTCATCTACCATTGAAGCCAGTATTCTTGCCTCAGCGATTCCGGTCTTCCACAATTGAAGAGCTAGTGTGTGATCCTTGCCAGATTGCTTAGCTATCTTTCTAATCTCAGGAATAGATACTCCCATTCTTTGTTCATTTACCATGCCGTATCTGGCCATCCCCTCCAGTTTGGCAGGAACTGCTTTTTCCCTTAGTTTTTCAACGACTGAGTCTACAGAAGACATATTTTTCCCAAATTCACTTTTTTATAATCCTTTCAACAATTTTTTTAGCAATAGGCGAAACTACCAAAGCGGTTGGAAGTGCCACAATGAATCCTATTATCAAGGATCTTGTCCATATAGCGATAAAATTGGAGACAAAACCTACAGCCACATAAGTCATAACTAGAGACATTGCAAGAGACATCATCAAGGCCATAATCATGCCAAATAATAGTGTTGAATACTTTTTCGATATTCTCATGAAAATGAATGAATACAACTTGAGTATCTTAATTATCCTGACTAACCCCTATATTCCATTTCCAGTGGCTTAGGCGGTAATGGGAACATGCTCTTGAACTTTTCGGGATCTTCTGCTGCCTCCTTTAGTCTTTTTTTCGTCAGATCTAGAAAATCCTCTAGATATAATTTCTCTGTGACTTCTTTTACATCCCTCGCCAGTTCCCTTAATTTTCCAATATCTCCCACCAATTCCTCGTATTCACAGGGCTTTTCAACAGTACAGTTATGTTTGATTTTGTTTAATAAAATTAGATATTTATTGATCTCGTCCTTATCCAAAGATCTCAGTTGTGCTTCAAAGGATTCCTTAAGTTCTTCTGTCTTGGTTTCAAGAGAGAGAAATATCGGTTTTATTCCTTCTCTAGTGGGAAATATTAATGGAAAGTTCTCTAGGTACTCAGAATACGCAATATCTAGGTTCTTTATGGCACCAAGGATATAGGAGACTTTTTTATCTTTGTCTACAGAATTTTTGCACATTGAACAATATCTTTCAAACCTCTCTATCGCATGATAAAACTCTATCACACCTTTAAAGGGCGTTTCTGTCATTATTTCAAGTGTCATGTCCTCACCTACTCTTCTTCTTTGGAGATATCTTTTTCGACGATTGGTTCTAATATAAAGTACTTCTCGGCATAAGCCCTCAACTCCTCGTCTGAAATGCAAGAAACCCTGCTTTCCTCATCATACAATTTTTGAATATCACTTTTTATGCTCTGTATGCGAGGATCGTTTTTATCTATGGATAAATCCAAGTGCATTAATCCCTTCAAAGCTTCCTCTACCTTGTAACGTATTACTTCATTTCCAGATGAATCCCCTATCATCAGCTCCCTTTTACCACCGACAAGTTCTGGGGGGAATGGCTCATATGTAAATGGATTTTTGATAATTCCGGCTGTGTGAATACCGCTCTCATGGACAAAGACGTTTTTTCCGACGATAGATTTGTTCCTCGGTACCCTGACCCCTATTTCATTTTCCATGTACTCTGCAAATTTGACGAGGCTCTTAGGATTATATTTTTGAAAACCCTCAACCCTGCATATCAAAAAAATCAAAATTTTCTCCATTTCAGTGTTACCAGCCCTTTCACCAATTCCCAGAAAAGTCAAATTCGACCAGTTGGCACCATACCAATACCCAGCTAAAGTGTTGGACAATCCAAGACCGAAATCATCGTGAATATGAGTTTCTATGTCTTTGACGCCTAGGTCCTTAAGCAGTTTGATCATTTTTGGGATGCTATAAGGAAGGTCTACTTCCGGAAACGGCAGCCCATAATTCACAGTATCACAAACTCGTATAAGTGCGTCTGGGGCTATCTCTACTATCTTTTTAACAAATGGAGTAATAAATCCCTTAAAATCTGCTCTTGTTATATCCTCAAGATGACATCTCGCCCTAAGACCGTGATCAACAGCATATTGTAAAGCGTTGAGATACTTTTCCTCGGCTTTTTCTCTGCTATTAAGACCCATCTTGTCAAATATGTGTACATCAGAGACAGACATCAATATGCCTGTCTCCTTTATACCATCCGTATCTAAAACCAAGTCTATATCCTTTGGAACTGCCCTTGCCCATCCAGTAACTTCTGGGGTATCATACCCCCTGCCCAGCATATCCCTTACTGCATTTCTATCACGCTCATTGTACAGGAATACCTCTGTCTTCTCTATTCCGATTTCATGCAAGTAATCATATATACGCAATTTATGGGCCTTTTTAAGCACGATGCCTGGCATCTGAGCTCCATCTCTTAAAGTGCTATCAGAGATCTTAACCTCATGATGCGATGGCATTTTTATCTTTGGCATATCTTCATATGTTCGGTACATCGCTTCTATTAATCCTTTGGAATGCACATAAAGTTAACTAAGGACAAGTAACTATTGGAATATCATGAAAAAAATAGTGGTCCTTCGCCTAGGGCACAGAATAAATCGAGACCAACGTATGACCACACATGTTGCCCTAACTGCAAGAGCTCTTGGCGCTGAAGGAATGTTGCTCGTTTCCAGCGACAAGTCAATAGAACAGAAAATAAGCGATGTAAACAAGAGATGGGGAGGATCATTCTATGTCAGAAGTGATGTAAAATGGAAATGTGAGATCAAAAAATGGAAAGAAAGTGGTGGAAAGGTTTGTCATTTGACAATGTATGGTATTGGTTTAGAGAGTGAAATCAATGCTATTCGTGATATCAAAGATCTCATGATTATCGTTGGAGCAGAGAAAGTCCCAGCCGAGATTTTTGCTATGGCAGATTGGAATATAGCAATAACCCATCAACCACACTCTGAAGTGGCCGCCTTGGCAATTTTCATGGATCGCCTGCAAAAAGGAGAAGAACATCTAAAGGATTTTAAAAACGGAAAGCTCCAAATAGTAGCAATGAGAAGGGGTAAAAAGGTCAAGGAAAACAAAAATTTAAAGCATTTGTAAAACAAATAGGGTATGATATATTTGATAATACTAAACAAAGTCGTTATTGGATGTCTAACCCAACTTGTAGGGCAAGAAGGCGTTGATATGATCAAAAATATGCCCGATGGAGAAGTAACCGATGAGAAAATCTCAGAGATCACTGGGTCAGAGATACAGATAGTTCGAAGAACATTATATATCTTGTATGAAAATCGCTTGGCCATATATAGGAGGGAAAGAAACAAAGAGAGTGGATGGCTGACCTATTTATGGAAGGTAGATTTACATGACATCTATCTGGTTTTAGAGGTTGAAATGAGAAAATTGTCATTCAATCTTCAAAAACGCTTGGATTTTGAAAGAAACAATGTTTTTTATATTTGCGAGGATGGAAATAGGTTTTTATTTGATTTAGCAGCTGAAGAAAATTTTGTTTGCCCAGATTGTGAAAAATCTCTTATATATCAAGACAACGGTCAATTAATAAATGCTCTTGAGAACAGGTTAGAGAAGATGCAAGCTGTTTTGGAAGAGTATGTATGAACATTAAAAGCACAATTGATCTGCTGAGAAAGGTACAATGCCCCCAGAATGTAATTGCCCATTGTATCGCAGTCTCTGAACTTGCAGATGAGATGGCGAAGAATTGTGATGCAGATAGAGAAATAGTAATCATAGGTGCTTTGCTCCATGATATGGGCTACGCTAGATCGAATAGCGTCAATCATGCATTGATTGGGGCTGAGATGGCAAGGGATTTCGGTCTCGATGATCGCATTGTAGATATAATTGAAAGGCATATTGGGGCGGGAATACCAAAGGAAGAAGCAGAAGAACTGGGCTTACCAAAAAAGAATTATATGCCAAAAAGTCTTGAGGAAAAGATCGTTGCACATGCAGATAATCTAACTCGCCATACAAAACAGATCACGATCAATGAGGCTATTGAAGCCATGCAACGTAAATTAGGAAAGGAACACCCCTCCATTGAAAGAATAAGACGACTTCATGAAGAGCTAGAAGAAATATGTGGACTAAGAGATATATTTTCAAGTTATAATTAGATAGTACGTCATCTTTTTTATTGAATTTAACTAAATATGATATAAACGTCAATAAGCAATAATTCCAAAGAAAAAATACCATAAAATATAATAAGAATCTTTCATAAAGGGTTCGCATAGCATATAAGTATTTATAAACCATTCATAATTAACGAAGGTTGGGGAAAAATGGCAGAGCTTAAAAAATGCAAAACTTGTGGAAAAGAAGTATCCAAAACAGCCCCCATATGCCCCCACTGTGGAGAAAGTCTGCCTGGGCTATATATCAAGTGTCCGATTTGTCGTTCTATGAACATCGCGATTGGTCAAAAAGGATTCAGCCTTGGCAAGGCTGCTGCAGGTGGAATTCTGCTTGGACCAGTGGGATTATTGGGGGGTCTGATCGGCAGGAAAAAAATCGAAATCATATGCCAAGCATGTGAATATAAGTGGATATCAAGTCCAAAAGATTTTGCATAGTTCGTCTTTTGGGCAAATCCCCCAGAATCCGTGGCCTCCACCAAAGAAGATTGGATCCAAATTCTGTATCTAAACTATTAAAAGTCCAGTCGGAGCATGATTTTTTATTGTTAAAAGTCAAATAAAAACTTAATGAAGATAGAAAAAAGGTTGCTAGCACTTCTTTGTTGTATTTGGGTACTTATAGTTCTCTATCCAAATCCTGCCATAGTACCTCTAAACGTTTACAGAGTATTTAATCCACCCGTGGACCCAATAGCTGTCAGAGATATCAGCACACAGCTACCAAACAATGCAAATGTGGTGGATGAATTTCTCGGCAACGAACTAGAATATGATTATGATTGGAAAGTTTACAGCGTACCTTGGTACTTTCCAACTCCTGCAGAAGTCTGGGAAAAAGGTAAAGGGGATTGTAAGGGCAGATCGATACTCTTAGCCAGCATATTGGAAGAAAAAGATATTGATTATGAAATTCATTTTTCGCCCATTCATTTCTGGGTCGATTATGAGGGAAAGCAAATACTGGAATTTGAAGAAAAGTATGAGATGGGTAGACCGCATCCATATGAAGAAATTTTAGAGAGATGGACTGAATGTCTGTGGTATCCAATGCCTCTTGGGCGAAAAGTCCTGCTATTTGCAGGTCTAGCATGTATAATTTCAGCGAATAAGATTATTGCAATTGGCTCTTGGGTTCATAGAAAGAAGCCGCCAAAGGCTTCATCTTGAAATTGTGACTATCACATCTCCAACCTGAACTACATCTACAGCCTCTCCACCCAATATAACCTCTTTTTGGAGTTCTATTGCTTTTGGATCTATCTCTGCGATTTCGCCATCTAAATCTATTGTGATATTTCCCATTTCAACTTTTTCTGCTATGTTTTGAGTTTTATTCAACGCCTTTATCACACAATCAATTTTGCTTTTAAATATTGGTCCGAGAACACTCAAATTCGGCTTGATTTCAACTATGCGCTCCTCCGTACGAGGGATACCCTCGGCAACCTCAACATTCCTTGCCCACGTAGTTCCCTTGAGATCATTTATACCCTGGTCAAGCCAGCTGATATCAGGTGCGTATATCTCAATTCTTTCCAATTCAGCATTAAGCGCCATTCCCCTCTCTGACTTGTATCTTCTTATGGCACAGATCACATCTTTGATCTGTTCACCACCTTTTTCAACATCTTCGTCTATCAACGAAATATCCACTTCTGGCCATTTACGAAGATGGATACTTCCTTTCCCAAAACAAGAATGAACCTCTTCTGTAAAGTGAGGAACGAACGGAGATAATAATAGCAGTATTGTATCGATAACAGTGCTCAGAGTATACTGAGCACTTTCTTTTAACTCTACATCATTGCCATATAATCTGTATTTGGTCATCTCAATGTAGTTATCTGCCAGATCGGTCCAAGCAAAATCCCTAATATTCTGGAGAGTCTTGAACTCATATCTGTCAAGATCGTATGTGACTTCTCTAACCAACCTGTTTAGCTTGCTAAGCATCCACTGATCGACAATGCTCAGTTTTTTAGGGACACCAGTGGAATGATGAAGAATACTGAATCGAGCGATGTTCCACATCTTCGTCAGGAATCGTTTTCCATACACGGTCTCCTTGAACTCAAAGGAATAATCCTCTCCCAGAGAGGCGGTAGCAGCCCATTGTCTGACAGGATCAATACCATATTCTTTGACGACCTCCTCAGGCTCGATAACGTTTCTCAAGCTTTTAGACATCTTTCTGCCATCTGGTCCTTGTACCATTCCGTTAACCAAAACAGCCTCAAAAGGCGCCTCTCCAGTTAGAGCTGAGCAACGGAATATAGTATAAAACAACCATGTCCGAATAATCTCATATCCCTGTGGCCTAAGGGAAGTAGGATAGAGTTTATCGAAGTCATCCCCCATCCAGTTGCTTGCCATGAGTGGTGAGATGGAACTATCAACCCAGCAGTCGCAAACATCCGTGCCACCTAAAATGTCTTTCGAGCCACAATGCGGGCACCCCCCAACGGGTGGTTCATCCATATCCGGATTTACCGGAAGGCTTCTCGGATTAGGTGCTATAATGAACTCACATTTGGAGCAATACCAGAATGGAATGGGAGTTCCAAATATTCTTTGCCTGGAAATAACCCAATCCCACTCCAAGGAGTTTGCCCAATCAAGGAGTCTTTGGAGCATGTAAGAGGGATACCAATCCATTTCATTTGCAGCTTTGACCACCTCTCCAGTACCATCTTTAATCCTGATGAACCATTGTGGTGTTGGTATAAGCTCAACGGGTCTATGACATTCAGATCGCTCAGCATGGATTAGGACCCTATGAGATATCGACTCCTGTTTGATGATAGCCCCACAATTCTTTAAATCCTCTATGATACGTTCTTGGCATTCAGCTATGCTTAGACTTTCGTATTTGCCAGCATCTTCGGTCATCAATCCATTCTTATCTATTGCAGATATCACTGGCAATGAATAATTTTGTTGCCATTTCAGATCCTGTTCATCACCATATGTGCAGACATAAACCGCTCCTGTCCCAAAGTCTCTATCGACTTCTTCGTCTGCTATGATAGGAACTTCTCTACCGTAGATAGGTAGCCTTACTTTTTCTCCAACATATTTATGAAATCTTTCGTCTTCTGGATGTACCATGACTGCAACACAAGCACACATCAACTCTGGCCTAGTTGTGGCGATGACCAGATCATCCTTCCCATCAATCTCTAATTTTATATAGCTTAGAGTACCACTCTGTTCCAAATATCCAAGTTCTGCTTTTGCCAACGCTGTCATGCAGTTACAACAATAATGTACGGGGTGTCGTTTTCGGTATATCAAGCCTAGCTCGTTAAATTTGAGTAGAGATAACTGGACTTTAGTTATATAATCATCAGACATTGTTCTGTACTCTCGAGACCAATCAGCGGAGTAACCCAGTCTCTTAAACTGTGATTTCATTTTCTTTATGCTCTTTTCAGTCCAAGCGATGCATGCATCCCTAAATTTTGTCCTATCCTCTTTAGATATGCCTTGTCTCTCTACCTGTAGCTCAGTTGGCAAGCCATGACAGTCAAAGCCTTGGGGTAGCAAAACATTATACCCCCTCATTCTTTTATATCGAGCTGCAATGTCGATCCACGTGTGATTCAGTATGTGACCCATGTGTAGGGAGCCAGAGG
>JAAEEL010000088.1 GCA_013415795.1 Methanocellales archaeon
GACCGATTTTGATAGAATATCTGATGATGTGAAAATATCAGTAATTTTTACGCCCAAAAGGGATCAGCCTGAGTCCGTTTATGCAATCGTGGGCAAAAATGCCGAAGGTTTGACCGGTGATCAAGTTGAGGTTTCAGGTAATTTCAACGTTTTAAAAGCGGAAACAACGTTGAATGTTCATTTCATTCCTCCCAGTGCAAGTATGTTGATGCATAGTGGGAAAGCAACCGTGGAATCAGTTGAAATAGTAGAAACAGTTGTGAGGAACTGGGGTGCACAAGCAGAAAGATATGATGTGGCAGATGGCATAGCAACCACAATACATGTCAAAGATCAAAATGGAGAGCCCATGAATGCCGATGCTGAATTAATATTTGAATTGTATGAAAGGTCTACAACCAAAGATTTCGTGCCCAGCCATAACTGGGAAACAGCAATAGGTGGATTGCTGGATAGGTGGGAAACAACCATAAGCGAAAAGAGAACGATGGGCAAAACGGGCGAATATAACTTTGAGTTGCAATATTCTAGTACAATACCATTTGGCGCGGAATACGGCTTAGTACAACTAACGCTCATCAGACCCGATGGTAAAAGGATTTATGCGGTCTATGATATGCTTTCATTAACTGAAGTAGAATATACACATCTTTAGCATAAACCTAACAAATAGGGACCTGAAGATAAATTAAATCAAATCAGACTTACATAAATTTCTGCATAGAAAAGAAGTGAGATGAGATTTTAAAAAAAATATTTGACATTATTTTCTTCTGGGCGAGATATTTTGAATTTAATAAAGCTGGATATAACCTCCTGCTGAGAATACCATTGACATTGCCTTACCCAAAGTGGCAATATATTTTCTTTTAAATTTAGTAAAACATCGTTAACAGTTCTTTATCCATTTCCAGGATTCCAGAAGTCATTTTTGATGCCCCCAAATAGAACTCATTCTCGGTTTCGCTTGCAATTTTACTGCACAAGCTAGGAATCCAGTTCAGAATATGCTCCCTTATAAAATCTCTTTGAAAATTGAAGCTGGCTTCGGATTCTTCCGCATTTAGGCTTAGTAGGTTTTTACGCATAGCCTTAAGCAGGTGGGTTAAGAACTCACATTCAACAGCTATGTGGTCCTCTTCTTTCGGAAAATCTTCTGGTATCGTCCAGCTCTTTTTTGCATATACTTCTCGTAAGTCCTTCAAGATGACTTCAGATCTCTTTTTAGGGGCATAATGCCTTTCCAGTGCATGGACCTTTTCTAAAAAAATTTCCCTGTATTCCCTGGAAAGGATCTCCTTTAGTTCTTTTTCTTCGGAAAATGTATCGACGAAATCGCACATCTGCACATATCCCTCCATGAACTCATTTTCTTCTTCCTGCTCATACCTGTATTGTTTGAAAAAATCTTGGGTAATGCCGTAAAGAAGTTTGGATGACGGCTCTCCCTTGAAGACTTCTGCCACAAATTTGTACATGTACAGCCTTAAACCAGTAATATAAAAGATTGTTGGAGGAATTTTTGACATTAAAATCGACCTCTTGTTACTTTACGATGTCAGTAATAAACAACTTTGAGACTTTTATAACTTTCTCCAGTTCGATGGAACTGCTGGGACAATTTTTGACACATGCCCCACAACCGATGCAAAGTTTGTGATCAAAAACAAGTTTTTCATCCTTGATCACCAGGGCATTGGTTAAACATGCCCTTGTACACTCTCCGCAGAGGTCACAAGTACCTTCATTGATTTGTATAGAACCAAAGGGCAATAGGCCCCCATCCACCTTTATATCAGAAGACACATCATCAAGCATAGTTTTTAACATTAAAATTAGGTCTTCTCGCTTATTCCCTGAAAATTCGTCGATATTGGGTATATCTAAACGGTCCATAGATTTGATTTTTTCGAAAAAATTGACCAGGTACTCATGAAATTGATCTGGATCTCTGCCATTGCTTCTGAAGACGGAAAGCCTTCCTTCAAGAGATGTTTTTTGGAAGAGGCTGCTAAAGGTCCTCTCAAGATCCTCAATATATTTTTTGGAATCTTTTTTACACGAATCGCAAGCAAATAGAATGATACCTTGCGAGCCCAAAACAAAACTCATCAAGATGTCGTCTAGGTTAACGTGACTCAGGCATGAAATCGGAATTGGGAGTATGTCAGCCGGATAACTGAGCTTTTTTGATCCTACCCCGTATAATGTCATCTTAGAGAGGTTGTCGCAAACAAATAACATGACAGGAGTTTTCATCATGTGCTTAGGGGAGATTAGCTTTTTCTCCACAAAACCCTTTAGCATGGATTTCATTTTACTTTCGAGTTTCTCTTGATTCTTGGAGGACAGTATGCCCAGCGGACAGACAGATATGCATATGCCACAGCCGTTGCACAAATCTGAGTTTATTGATAGCATGCCGGATATTGCCCCTTTAGGGCAGTTGTCCGCGCATATGGAACAGGCGCCAAACCTGTAACTCGGGCAAGACTCTACCCTGCCGAAAATTACTAAATCGTCCAGTGGCCCCATGCCAAGGGATACCACGACCTCTTTCATGTCTTCATCGGGCTCAAAATCCTTTTTGTTCTCAACGTTCATTATCTCCTGAAATATCAGTCTTTTTGCCTTTTCGGTAGCCTCGTCCTTGTCTTTATGGACCCAATCGGATAGAACCGCAATATCGACCAAAGACACGTTCTCCTCTGGAAAATGACTGTACCTCAGAATTTCGTAAAACAAATTCTTGTTCGAACAACCAGCTATAATGAGATGATCGGGATTCTTCTTCAGATGGTAATGGATATCACTTATTCCGTCGCGATCACACAGGCGATCGCTCTTGATAACCCTCGTAACTCCTTGGTCCATCATGGATTTAGATATGGACCTGAAATTTAAGGAGATGGTTTTATCACATGAACAGAGAGATAGTACGATTTCCTTTTTTTTGTTAGCCATATACATACATACATACACAAACTAAATAAAAAAAAATAAAAAGAGTTACCCGGTCTCCAAAGGGAGACTGGGTTTTCGTGTTTTCAACGCAGTAGGTTGGTTTAGTTTCCGAACTTGCTTCTCATCTCAGCTGCTGCGCTTCCACAGACGTCGCTGATGCCAAGTTCTTCGAGCTTTGCAGCGGTGGGTATACCATTGTTCCGAGAGTATCCCCTCGCTTCCCAGTAAGCTGGGAGTTTCTCATTGTACAGCTTGTCCTTGTCAACTACGAGGCCGTCCTCATAACGTATAGAGGTTCCCTTGGGCCAGGGTCCTGCCGTAAATGGATCTCTGAACCATCTCGGAGCAGCCTGTCCATCCCATACTGCCGGAGTGAACGCTGGATCGCCAGTCTGTGTGTACAGATTGATTATCCTACATAGGGCCGCTACCCTTGCTCCAACCGCCATGGTTTGGTCGTTGTCCCAGTCATTCCAGCCGGTTGCAGCCTGTGTCATAGCATCTATGGCATCTACGCCCCATGTTCCTCTGACGAACATGCAGATTACCATTGAATTGGAGTTATATGCTGCATCTTGCTGATTTATCAGGGCTTCACCTTCTGCACTGCCTTCCGTGTGAGTATTGGGCTTGACCGTGGTGAGGTAGGAAAGTGCTGACTTACATCCACCCCTTACAGTGTGGGCGGGCTGACCATATCGATGAGTTGTCATGACATAGTTCATTATATCCGGATTGCCCTTCAGCTCAGCGAAGTACTTGCCTGTCTCGTAAGCGCCGTTTGCCAGCTTGTCACCGATACCGTCTCTGGTAGCGATCTTGTACACCATCTCATTAACGGCATCTATGTTGCCCCATACGAGGTTGATTCCGTCTATATCCGCCGCTGTGATAAGGTTCCTCTGCATCAACTCCATGACTAATGAGAGGTTCATTCCATTGTCTATGTAATCTATACCCAGGTCGTCGTGTATGAAGGTAGCTCTCAACAGCTTGTTTTGCGCCTCATGCATATCCCACACATCTCCGGGATACGGATCGTTTGGAGTGTAATCAGTTCCGTCTGGCTTAATGAAACCGAGATTTCCTCCCAGTACGCCCATTGCTTCCCAGTCAGGCATATCTGCTATGGTACCGTCCATCATCGGGTTTTTGCTGTTGACCTTGGCTGTGGTCAGGCATTTCTGGGCACAACCTCGACAAGATTGCTTCTTTACCCACGAGGAGTCCCTCATGAATGGACCTGAGATCGTAACCAGAGCTTCTGGGTCCTCCCAGGAACCTTCTTGCCAGTTTCTGATGGGGTAACAGGATGTAGCCATGCTATTACGCCACCCGGTAGCAGTTCCGTAATTCCTCCAGCTGAACTGTGCTGCCATCTTGGTTCGGACTGCCCTACAGACGTCCATAAATTTCTGCTTGTCATAAAGCGGGTGTCCCATAGTGCCTCTCCAGGTTATTGCCTTGAGATTCTTGGAACCCATGACGGCACCTCCACCGGCTCTGCCGTGAGCCCTGGCGCCCTCTGTCATAGGAGCTGCGTTCCATACCATGTTTTCGCCTGCTCTGCCGATCACCCATGACCTTGCCAACACCTTGTTGCCAATGCCCTTATTTGGATCTGCAGGGTGTTTCGCGGCGAGCAGTGGTGGCATTTCTCCCGTGGTAAGCATGCTCTCTGCCCTGTAATCGTAGGGTCCATGAACTTCCTTGTTAAGTACAAGCTCGGTATGCTCTCCGTCCGTTCCCCAGACATGGCTCGCATCCCTTATCTCCACGTTGTCGTCCACGACCGCAATGTAGACAGGACTGCTGGCTTTTCCAACTATCTGGATGCCGTCCCATCCCGCGAACTTCATCTCAGAAGGTGTTAGACCTCCTGCTAGGGCCGCGCAATTGAAACTCATGGGTGACTTGGTGGCACAACAGGATCTTCCGCCTGGTGATGCCCCAGTTACTGGACCTACTAAGAAGTGCAGCAATGTTCTGGGATCGAATGCCGGAACATCTGGACCAGCTGTGCCCTCTTTGAACATGAAGTATGCTCCGAGAGCTTGGCCGCCGAGATATTTCTTGTATATTTCCTCTTCTGGTTCCACAACGCTTGTTGTTTCTTGCGTTAAATCTACTCTTAGGATTTTACCCCAAGCACCGTACATCATAACTCCCTCCTTACACTGTACAAGCTACTATAAAGCATCTCTGCACGTCTCGTTGGGTCAGCTGCGTGGAATCTGCCTGGTACGCAACCTACGAATCTCAGACAGGCTTCTGGGCATGCTTCTACACATGTCGGTTGTCCAGCGCACGCTGTGCAAACCTGTGCTACGCCATCAGGTGTGTAAATTACGCCGCTAGCAAACAGCTGCTCACAGATTTCAGTACACTTGCCGCATGAAGCGAAACCGAGACACAAATCTGCATTAACACGCTTGTATCCATTACCATAGTATCCAGCTACGGTCTCCTCGTCTGGAACGGTTTCTATCGCATTGGTGGGACAGACATATTGACATGGCATCTCCGTAGTTCCGTCACTCCACTCAGTGAGGCCACAAAAGTGGCATACGTTTGGAACATCCACAAATGAGTAACGCATGGTCCTGATTCTTGAATACTCTATGTTTATACCTTCATAGTCTTCGGGTTGATACTTGAAAGCACATTCTTCGGCGCATATGTCGCAACCTGTACATAATCTGTAGTCTATATCAAAGGCAGCCCCTTTTATCACCGGTGCCTGTGCAGGCGTTGGTGCTGGTGTTGGTGCCGCTACAGGTGGTGCTGGCGTTGCTGCTGGCGTTGGTAATGGTTGTTCTGCTGGGTGCGATGGCGTTGCTGCTGGTCTTGGTGTTGCAGCTGGTGCTGCTGTTGGTGCTGCGGGCAATGCCGGTGCTGTTCTTGTAGGCACTGAAGGTGCTGGTATGGGTTCAGGCTCAGATACGCATCCTGAAAAAGCACATCCAACCAAAGCGAAAAAAAGCAAGATGATTACTACCTTTTTCATTTTAATTGACCTCCAGTATCCCCTCCTATAATCATTATTAAATTAATTCCTTAAATATAAATCGCAAAAATTTTGTTTCTTGTTAAACAAAGATAACTTGATAGACATGTTACTTGGCTTTAACATATTATGACAATCTTCTGCAACTTATATGTCTTCCATGATTTTTGATAGACATGTGCAGCTAAAAATATGCTAATCACTATAAGAAAACTGATCACTAAAAAAATTCTATGATGAAATATTCCGGAGTCCTAATTTTGATCAATTAATTCTAATAAGTGCCTTTGAATTTTTATCTACTAATCTAACCTACCCAAAAATGATTTATGGAACTCTTGCATTAAAAAGTACGGTGATTATTTTTGAAGATATATCCCAGATGTATACCTTGCTTGTTCGCTAGGGTCCACTACGAGGCTGAACTGTCCACAGATGATAAGGAGCTTCAACATAAAGCCATCAAGGCAGGAGTTCAATGGCTAGGTAGGGACTATCGCCATAATGCCCCACTCACTTATGTCGCAACTGCAGTTCATCGGGGAGCATATGAGGTTTTTGGGGCGGATCCATATATCGAAAAAAAGAAAATGAGTAACGAGATTGCGCTAAAATTGCTTCCAAAAATCAAGCAAATCGTAGAGTCTGATCCTGAGGGGGCATTCAGAAGAAGTGTCATAGCCTCGATTATCGGTAATTCTTTTGATTTTGGTGTGCTAGGGTTTGAGCCCGAAGAGCGATTTGAGGATTATTTTATGGAAGTCTTTGAAAAAGGGCTTGAAATAGATGATATTGATGGAATGATCTGCATACTAGACGAAGTCCTTTACATTACGGATAACTGTGGGGAGATCGTTTTTGATGGATTAGTTTTGGAACAGATCAAGAGGTTAGGGGGTCGTACGACTCTAGTGGTCAAAGGTGCACCTATGCTCACAGATGCAACTCTGGAAGATGCAAATGAAACCGGGGTTAGCTGGAAAGCAGATAGAGTTTTGACGACTGGCTCAAACGCGGTTGGAGTAAACCTAGAAGAATCCCCATATGAGTTAGTTGAAGCTTTGCACTCTTCTTCGTTGATAATCAGCAAAGGTATGGCAAACTACGAATCGCTGTCAGAATATGACTTCAAGCCGATAGCATATCTTCTTAGAGCTAAATGCGAGCCTGTAGCAAATTCTTTGGGTGTGAAGAAGGGATGGAATGTAGCGAAGCTCTGTTTGTAGTAAGAACTTGTTGCAATACTTATTGGAATGTATGGTCAGGAGATCATGGCTATTAGACAAATGACAAGTCCAATGCCGTACATACTAGCGAAATTCGCGGCCAAATTTTCTTCAAGAACTTTCTTCCAACAAACAACTCTCTTCAACTCCCTCATCCTAAGTTCATCTTTTTAATGGATTTTTCGATCTGCTATATTTAATACTCTAGCTATACCCAAGATCTTACCGACCATATCTTTATGAAAAAGTAGTACAACTAGAAGATTGTGATACTAATGTGCGAATCCAGTGTAGTGCTTTATGACAAAGGCAAGATGGAGACCTTGATGGAAGACGTTATACGTATATTAGTTAAGGGCGGTACCATCGAGATTATTGGACTGTTTGGTGATAGAAAAAGTATAAGGGGCCGCATTTCTGATATCGACATGAACAACCACAAAATCGTGATAAAAGGTGAGTAATATGGTTAAAGTTGCAATAAATGGTTATGGGACCATCGGTAAGAGGATAGCAGATGCTGTAGACTCTCAAGACGATATGGAGATTATAGGCGTTGCAAAGACACGACCCAATTTTGAAGCCAAGATAGCTATCGAAAGGGGATATGAGATGTATGCAGCAATTCCAGAGAAGTGTGATGATTTTGAGAGGGTAGGAATCACCATCGCTGGAACGATTCAAGATCTGCTATGCAAGGCAGATATAGTTATCGACTGCACACCCGGGGGAATAGGAGCTCAAAACAAGTCAATATATGAGGATGCGGGAGTCAAAGCTATTTTCCAAGGCGGTGAGAAACATGGGGTAGCAGAGTTCTCATTTAATTCGGCCTGTAATTACGAGGATGCGTTAGGGCGTGATTTTCTTCGAGTTGTCTCTTGCAACACTACAGGTCTCTGTAGAGTTCTGAATCCATTGGATAAAGAATTTGGCGTTAAAAAAGCGAGAGCTTTGCTAATACGTCGAGCTGCCGATCCTAACGATGACAAGAAGGGGCCGATCAATTCAATAGTGCCAGACCCAGTTACACTGCCCTCGCATCATGGGCCAGATGTTCAGACAGTGCTTCCTCACATAAATATAACGACTCTTGCCATCAAGATTCCTACCACTCTGATGCATCTGCACGTGTTGAACGTAGTATTTGACAAAAAACCGGAGGTCTATAATATAAAAGCAGTCTTGGAAAAGGCCCCCCGCATACGCTTCGTGAGTGCAGCAGATGGCATAACGTCAACCGCATCCATCATCGAATTGGGAAGGGATCTTAGCAGACCACGATACGACATGTGGGAGAATTGCTTATGGGACGAATCGATCAGCATCAAAGATGAGTTATACTTCTTCCAAGCGATTCACCAAGAGTCAATCGTAATTCCAGAGAATATCGATGCCATCAGGGCGATGGCAGAACTTGAAGAAAATGGACAGAAATCGGTAATAAAGACGAATAAATCTATGGGAATCATATGAATGCTGAGCAAAAAATACAAGTGATTGCACATTGTTTTCTTGACCCTACGGTGAGAATTGGAAAAGGAGTGGAGTTCGAATCAAAAACACCCGTAATCCAACTTCCATGTCCTGAGACAATATACTTTGGTCTAAGCCGATGGGAGTTGACGAAAAATCAACTAGATTTTCCAAAATATAGAAGATTTTGCCGCCGACTATTCAGACCGTACGCAGATTTAATCCAGCAGTTAGTTGAAAAAGGCGTACACATCGAAATAATCGGAGTTGAAAAAAGCCCATCATGTGCAGCAGAGATTACTACCATGGGGTATCGGGGTGGAAAAATCAAAAGATGTGAACATAAGCATTTGACGGGCAAAGGAATATTCTTTGAGGAGATTGAGTCTGAGCTGAGCCAGCGAGGGATTCAACTGAAGATGTCTGACCATAAACACAGAAATGATAAATAGTATTTACCATTTTTAGCGAATCTATAAATATCAGAATGAATGAACAAGGTAGGCAGGTCTGATACAAATGGCAGTAAAGCTCGATGTAGAGAAGTGTTTATTGTGTGGGTCGTGTATAGAGGAGTGTCCTAGTGACGCCCTTTCGCTGGAAGATGAAATCGCTATAGTCGACGACGATCTGTGCGTTGAATGCGGACTTTGTGTTGAAGTTTGCCCGTCAGAGGCCCTATCGCTCGATTAGGA
>JAAEEL010000089.1 GCA_013415795.1 Methanocellales archaeon
ACAGTTCCAAGTATTTGGCAATAAATTCAAATAAAATTGGATTATCGATCCTTACAAGTTTTTTATAATCTTCCTCACTAAGTCTGGACTTTATATATTTCAAGTTTTTTTGAATCACTTTCTTCCCCTATTGTAATATATTTAAATGCATGATTCGATTCTAAATGGTCGTTTTACACATTAATTTATTTTGTTACAAACAGATTTTAGTGCGTTCTTCTCAAACCAAGATTTATTAAATCATCTCTTATTGCTCATTAAGGTTTTGATTAGCGTCTTATTGAAAGCAACACCAAATAACGAGTCAATATATTATATGTTCTCTTCTAACTAAAATTGACTGAATAAATGGAAATTGATTTTTTTTCGTTCTAGCACATGAAAAAGAGTCTGGAGATAATATGGATATTTTATAAACTCCAGCCTAGAATATTGATAAGCGCTATCAGTAGAGTCAAGGGGATCCATTCACCATCAACTAAGATGTCGAGGAGAGTGCGTTTATTATTGATGTTTTCAGTGAAGAAATTTATGTACCAGAATCCATAAAAGATGTTTGCTGTTAATATTGGAAGGAAAGATAAAAAGATATTTAGACGCCAACACACCATAATCCAGAGAATCAAGGTTGAGTTGAATATTAGTAGAATCATGCGAACATTTTTTACACCCAGGACCACTGGCAGGGTTCTGACGCCTGTCGCGCTATCTCCCTTAATGTCTCTTACGTCATACAGGATTGAGTTGACCAATATCTTGATGAAAATGAAGTAGAATATCATGATCGATAACAAAATGCCCTTTTTTTCTAAGACTCCAGATTCGGATAAATTTGGCAGGATTGTGGGCACTATGGTCCAGCTCGATACAAGGACCAAGTTCTTAACGCCTGGGATATCTTTCAGCCTAGGTATCAAAGGAAAACCAATGCCATAACCAACATAAACAGATATTATCGAAAACATAGTTAAAAAAATGTTTAATCCCTCCCTGAGGGCAAGTGCCATGGATGCTATGAAGGAGAATGTCCCTATGATGATCCAAATTTTCCTGTTTCCTGCAAATAGTCTGGTTCTTTCAGGATCGTTTATCAGATCCTCTTTTTGTTTGATGGTTCTATCGAAATTGTATATTGCAAACGTTAGGGCAAAGGCGGCTATTAATAGTGACAAATCCGCCCTTATTCCATGCAGTATGAATGATAGTAAAAGCAACATAGAGCTAGTTATAGAAACAAGTATCGAGGATGAACTGATCAGAAAAAATATTTTTTTAAAATATATTTGAAAGTCTAATTTTTTCACTATTTTCTCTGTAGTATTCAAACAACTCCTCTCCCCATTCTAAAGCTTGGGAGTGGCTCCCCATGAGATCGGCACTGTAATCGTATGCACCGTCAAGGGTGAAAAGACCAAATGAGAGGAATTTATCTGTGACCGTCAAACCAACCTTCAAGTTATTACCAATAAATATCTCCAAGTTACGATCGATGAGGATTCTCTTCACATATTTTGCCAATTCTTTTATTCTTATGGTTTCTCTTGTTCGATCTAGTACTTCTTTCGTAAAAACGAATTTAACTTTGCCTCCTTTACCCAAAATCTTCATTATGGCTCCGGCAAAGTCTGAATGGAAGACAGGGCTTACACCATAAACCCACTCTGAACCCTTTAAAGAATCCAGATATCTCCTGTGAACCGCATCAAGATCAGATGGAGTATCCTTTACAACGGTCAAATTACTCAAAGCCCCGATTCTCAATAGTAGATGTTCGGGGATGCCTGATAGATCGTGATTGATCCAATAATCTTTCATCTCCATGAGAACGTCTGATGTCTTAGAGAATTGATTTAGCATGATGGAGCATATATGACCGATATTCGTTAAAGAATACGAGTGTTTAATCGTATCCTTATAGATGGCTCTTTTGTTATCGAGCTTCTTCAGTGCATGAAGGATGCTTGTGTCTCTTGCCTTGATGCTTGCTCTAAGATCGCTTAGGCTCTTTCTCCCTTCCATTAGACTTAGAAGTATCTCGCTTTCTAGTGGACTTAAGCGTTCAATGCTACTGCCTTCTTTGTTTAAGTTCATTTTATTGTTATCCTATTTTTTTAAAGCACATTATAAAAGAGTCTCACTAACCTAAATAATCACATTGTCGGTTATCTAAAACATTTTTTATTATTAAGAAAAATTGCTCATTTGGAGCAATATTGTCCATATGGAAAAGCTTATTTTATTAAAATTTAAATATACAAGAATAGTAAAAGGTTAAAAACAACTTCATTTCTATCCAGACAATATATAAGGGCGTAATTTAATGGTAATTAGAACATCAGATTATTTAAAGGATGAAATCAAAACTGAATCGCCATCGATGAGATTTATTTTGGAGGTGGATTAGATGACTTCCAAATACTTTGTTCCTTTAATGTTATTCATGCTCATTGGATATGCCGCTATTGGGGCAATTCCTGCTGTCAAAGCATTACCCACTTGCAAAATTACGAGCATTTCAACCCCCTCGATTGCGGAACCCTCCACTGGTTCTCCAGGGGACAAAGATGGTTTCCCTGACGGCTCCAAAATTGGGAGCGCTGACCCGAGCGATTTTCAGATTGTGGTGAACTGTACAGTCGATACCGCAATTTCTGGCGTTGAGATTGAGTTGATAAATACAAATCACGATCCCAACGGTGATGAGTCTCCCATTGTTACCGACTTTGAAATAGATGACGATAATCCAAGAACCGTTGGATCGCTTGCTCCAGGCAATTATTACTTCTTTTGGAGCCTTAATAAGGATCAGACTGTGGCAATGAAAAACAATGCCGAACAGTATCGGGTCAACTTATCTTGGACCTCTCCTTCTCCAGGTTATACCCTCTCTGAGCTTTTTAACATACTTTGCGATGGTTCAGCCTCGATTGCTCAAAGCGATCTTGAGACGGTGCAGACCTATCCTGCTATTTTCACGAATTTAGAAATGGTTCCTGGAGAAAGATTCACGGTATGCATTCTGTGGGAACAATCATCAAGTTCCTTGGATGATTTGGTCGCATCCATCTATTAC
>JAAEEL010000017.1 GCA_013415795.1 Methanocellales archaeon
AAAAAAAAATAGTTCCATGCAATGCATACAATCCCCCATATGATATGGAAATAAAAAGCGATCATTAACCACCCAGAAACATCATCAATCGTAAAAAAGGGGGGAGCAACAAAAACATCTTCAAAATCCTGTTTTCAAGGTTATTTTAACATAAAAATGAATATTATTCAAACATAGTGTTATTTTTATGGAAAAATTTATTACTAATAACTACTATTGATTCGTTGGAAGTGAGATTACAATGAATTTGTCATCATTCCGCTAATAAACTCCAATGAAGTTTAAAAACAAATAATTTTAGTCTTAAAAAGGTGATAGAATTGCACATACCCGACGGATTTTTGAGCACGCCCATATGGATGTCGATGTGGCTCATAGCCCTATTGTTCGTTGGCTATGCGGTCAAGAAAACAAACGAAAAGCTTGGAGAAAAGCATGTACCTATGATGGGTGTTCTAGCCGCGTTCATATTTGCAGCTCAGATGCTGAACATGCCAGTTGCAGGTGGCACATCTGGACATCTGCTCGGTGGCGTTCTGGCAGCAATCTTCCTTGGACCTTTCGCTGCGACGATAGTTATGTCAACCGTTTTTACAGTCCAAGCCATATTCTTCCAAGATGGAGGAATTACCGCCTTGGGAGCGAATATATTCAATATGGGATTGATGGGGACTATTCTGGGATATTACATGTATCAAGGAATAAGAAAGGCAATCGGAGGAGACAAAGGAATTCTAATTGGTGCAGGGATCGCGGCATGGATCGCTTTGACGCTTGGAGCAATAGCGTGTGCGATAATGCTTAGCGCATCTGGAATCGTTCCTTTGAAGGTTGCATTGCCAGCGATGGCGGGTATACATATGTTTATCGGAGTCGTCGAAGCGGGCATTACCGTGGTAGTCGTGGGAATGGTATTAAAGTCTAGACCAGATTTACTGGAACTGCCAAAAATATAGGTGATACAAATGGATATAAGATGGTGGCATATTGGCCTTATCGTAGCATTAGTGCTTGCTGGAGGTGTCTCGTTATTTGCTTCCTCGTTCCCGGATGGTTTGGAGAGGGTTGCAATAGATCATGACTTCATAGAACTGGGGGAGGGTTATGAGGTGATTCATTCACCGATGCCCGATTACACCGTGCCGGGCATAAGCAACGAAGCCTTGGCAGCCTCGCTTGCAGGCTTGATAGGAACTCTGATGATGTTTGGAATCGTATACGGATTTGGGAAAGCATTAAAGAAAAGTTCAGTGAAGTAAACCCTTTTTCTTCACAATTTTTTCTTTACGATTCGCTGGGTTAATGCGTTGGAGAAGACGTGGTGAAAACTGCGCTCCTTTCTACCACAATGGTTAAAACGAGGGAGATAGAAATTAAGGAAATTATTGGATCGCCGGATATCATACGAAGTGGCATGAAAAGAAAGTTATTGAAAAGCCTAGAAGATGCCATTAGAAACTTAGGCAAGGTTTTTTTAGAAATAAAAAAAGGCGTTTAAAGATGAAACATGATTTCATAGACAAGTATGCAGAGCTTGAGAGCATAATACATCGTTTAGACCCACGTATAAAAATCATATCTTTTTTCTGTTTCATACTATTAGTGATATCCACTTCGCCGACCAAATTCTTAAATTTTCTATTGTATTTTCTGTTGATCTTTGGTGTCATTCTGGTCTCAAAAGTTCCGCTGAGTTTTGTATTTAAAAGATCAATGGTGATCATTCCTTTCGTTTTGCTTATAGCAATTTTCATTCCATTTCTCAAGGAAGGAGAGATCGCAGGTTCATACAGCTTTGCATCTTTGCATTTGACTGTGACCTATGACGGATTGATAATCCTGTTCAACGTCCTATCAAAATCGTGGCTCTCTGTTTTAAGCATGCTAGCTCTTGCATCCACGACGAAGTTTCCCGAGCTCTTGAAGGGCTTTGAAAAACTTGGGATGCCAAGAGTAATGGTGATGATTATTTCTTTCATGTACCGCTATGTTTTCGTTTTAGGGGATGAGGTGATGCGGATGAAATGCGCTAGAGATGCTAGAAGCTTTGGTGGAAACAGCAAGTGGCACATAAAGACCATTGGGAACATAATTGGAATGTTGTTCATTAGAACCTATGAAAGAGGTGAGCGAGTTTATGTTGCGATGGTTTCGAGAGGATTCATTGGCAAGATAAAAATACTGGGCGATCTACAAGTGAAAAAACTCGATCTCTGTTTTATGTTAGCCTTCATTACATTTCTCACAATTATTTGGACGGTGTTATAATTGGAATTGGCGAAAAAAGTTGTTACAATAAAAAATCTAGAATATGAATACCCAGACGGAACGAGTGCCCTGAAAGGAATCAACCTAGATATTTTCGAGGGAGAATCTGTTGCACTAATAGGACTTAACGGAGCGGGAAAGTCAACGCTACTATTGCATTTGAATGGTATTCTTCAAAGCGATGAAGGAGATGTCGAAGTTTTGGGTATGAAAGTTGCTGAGAACATCAGAGAGATTAGAGGCAAAGTTGGCGTGGTTTTTCAAGACCCTGATGACCAGCTTTTCATGCCAACGGTCTTTGATGATGTTGCCTTTGGGCCCATAAATATGGGTTTTTCAGAGGAAAAGGTAAAAGAAAAAGTCAGAATGGCGTTAGAGCGGGTAAACATGTCGGGCCATGAGAAAAGGGCACCCCATCACATGAGTCTTGGTGAAAAGAAAAGAGTGTCCATTGCCACCGTATTGTCGATGGAGCCGGAAATCCTGATATTGGATGAGCCGACCAGTAACGTCGATCCACGAGCCAGAAGGAATTTGATAGAACTCCTGAACGGACTCGATATAACCAAAATAATGGCAACACATGATCTAGAGTTGGTCTCCGAGACTTGCGACAGGGCTATCGTGATGTTCGAAGGAAAAATAGCCGCAAATGGAGACGTAGAAGAAGTTTTAACTGATTCTAAGCTCTTGGAATCGCATGGGCTGGAGGCGCCCGTATTAGTTAGGCTATTCAGAGACGTCATGAATAGAGAGTATATCCCTATAAGACTGGAAGATGTGATAGAAAAGCCAAATAAGTATAAAATCTAACAATTAACTTGTGAACGAACAAACAAAAGAATTTATCCGAGAGAGATTTAGAGAATATTATCATTCCACATCCATTCAACTTCCGGTTAGGTTTGAGAGAAGAGAGTGGGGGTTCATATTCTTCGATGAGTCGTTTCCAGACATTGTCATGAGGAGACATAAGTCATTTATGAGTGCTCGAGAGACTGCTGATTACCTTAGGACCATGGTTCCCGCTCATGTATTTCATTCGGCAGCATATTATACGTATCCTAGTGCCCCTACCATGAAGGAGAAGGGGTGGCAAGGTGCAGACCTGATCTTTGATCTTGATGCAGATCATCTTCCTATAAAATGGACGAACTACGGAGACATGCTCCAGAGAACGAAAGAAGAGCTGATTAAGCTCATAGGTTTTCTAATGGAGGATTTTTCTATCGCTGAGGACGACATTGAGATCGTGTTTTCGGGAGGGAGAGGTTACCACATACATGTGCGGGATTCAAGGTTGATCGGGTTAGAAAGTCCGGAGCGCAGAGAAATTGTGGACTACGTTAAAGGGGCAATTGATATAAAAAAACATTTTTTTGAGATGGAAGGAGGAAGTGAAGAAGGGACTAATGGTCACAAGAAAGCTTACAAACGCTTTAAGGCAAAATATAGTGACGGGGGTTGGTACGGAAGGATTAACAAATCAATTTATGATTTTGTGGATGCTATAAGGCAGATGCCTAAAGATAAAGCTCTGGAGGTTTTGATGTGCTACGAGGGCGTTAGCGAAAAATCTGCTAGAGAGTTTTTTAAAAAAGTTCAAGACGAGAAACTGGTTCAGTCTATTAAAAAAGGAAGTTTTGATAAATTTAGTGGCGCATCGAATTTTTGGCGATCATTGGTAAAAGAATCCATAGAAAAGGAAAGTATAAGCATTGAAACGCCTAGTATAGATATAGGCAAGGGAACGCCAGATGAACCTGTAACCGCTGATGTCAAGCGACTTATTCGCCTCCCTACTTCCCTTCACGGCGGATATGGTTTTCGAGTAACACCACTGACAATCGAGGAGCTGGAGACGTTTAATCCCTTAAATGATGCCATCGTATTTGGAGATGAAACAATTGGGGTGAATGTGACCAAAGAGATAGATGTTGAGATAAAGGATAGTGTATATGTGCTAAAAAGAGGTGGAAAAAAACTTCCTGAGCATCTGGCAGTATTTTTGATGTGCAGGGGAGCGGCAGAGTATGAACCTTGATGACCTACGTCTGATTCAGGTAAATGAACGCCGATCTGAAGGATTACAAGAGCTTGAGCGAGACTTTTATGGACAAGTCAGAGCGTATATCAAAGCGCTAGAGGAGGATAAAAATAAATTGGAAACTTCAGGGGCGATGAAAATTGATGACGAGCTGCGGAGTGTACGTAGTGTTATCGAGGGCATATTCGACCGACGCATTGGGAAGATTGTGAAGATGGCATCTCTGAGAGCGAGCGGTTCGCAAGAATCCCCTAAAGGTGTCACACCAGAAGAATTAGATCTATTCGAGCAATTGACAGACCTGATATCGAGAAGTAGAACTACCATACTAGATCCTGTCATCATGCCAAAGTTGGGCAAGAGCGAAAGTTCTTTAACACTTCAGAACCCTTCAAACGTGAAAATAAGGAAGGAGTTCAAGGCAGTGAGAGTACTAGAAGATATTCCAGTGTTTGTGGGTGCTGACGGTCGAAATTACCAATTATCAAAGGATGATTTGGTCATTTTACCGAAATTAAATTTCAAGGTCCTATGCGATCACCATGTAGTAATGCCAGTCAAAATTGGGAGCAAAGAATATGAAGATGCCTAAAGAGTTGAGAACACATTGTCCATATTGCAATAAGCATACCATTCATGAGGTAGAGAAGGTCAAGAAAGGAAGATCTTCTACATTAACTTGGATTACGCGTCAGAAGAAAAGGGCAAAGGGCATAGGTAATCTGGGGAAGTTTTCCAAGGTGCCTGGGGGAGATAAACCTACGAAAAGGATACCATTAAGATATCGATGTAATGAGTGCAAAAAATCACATCAAAGGCCTTGTTTTAGGGCGTCCAGATTCGAATTGGTGGAATAAAAATGGAGTCAAAATTTATTAGGGTAAAATGTGATGATTGCGAGAATGAGCAAGTGATCTTTAACAAATCAAGCTCTATAGTAAAATGTCTCATTTGTGGCCGCACATTGGCAGAGCCAAAAGGTGGTAAGGCAACAATTAAAACACAGACATTAGAAGTGTTAGGGTGATAATCATTCGTAAAGAGTGGCCAGAACAAGGGGAATTGGTCGTATGTACTGTAAAAAAGGTGGTTGATTTCGGGGCATTTGTCGGTCTAGATGAATATGGCGATAAAGAGGGGTTGATTCATGTATCAGAAGTCGCATCTGGTTGGATAAAATATATTCGTGATCATATTAGAGAGGGTCAGAAGATAGTTTGCAAAGTTCTGAATGTCGTTCCCACTAGGGGACATATCGATTTATCGCTGAAAGACGTGAATCAACATCAAAGAAGTGATAAAATACATGTATGGAAAAATGAGCAGAAAGCGGAAAAAATGCTACGTTTCGTCGCTTCAGAAGCAGATGTAGATTTTGATCAATTATATGATGATATCGGCCATAAGTTGGTAAAAAAGTTTGGCAGCATCTACTTAGCATTCGAGGATGTAGTGACTAGTGGTTGCAGTGTTTTAACTGATATCAGTATAAGCAAGGAGTATGCTGATATAATTGTAAAGGTTGCAAGAGAGAACGTGAAACTACCTATCGTCGACATCGCTGGTTATGTCAGTCTCACATGTCCATTACCTAATGGTGTTGAAGTGATTAAGGATTCCTTGAAGACTGCATCTGAGTTTGATGTACCAGAGGTCGACATTGAGGTCAGTTATGTTGGTGCACCCAAATATCGAATTCGAGTTACAGCTCCGGATTACAAAAGAGCAGAGGTTGTACTTAGAAAAATAGCAGAGGCTGCCATTAAAATAGTGGAAAAGTCAGAAGGTGTGGGAAAGTTTCATAGGGACCGGTTATGAAATCAAAAATGCGAAAATGTACATGCGGCATATATACCCTCAAAAAAATTTGCCCAATTTGTGGGAATGAGACAAAAAACCCAGTACCACCTAGGTTCTCTCCAGAAGACCCCTATGGCAAATATAGGAGACAGATTAAAAAAGAGAGGTGTGATGGTGGAAACCAGCATTGTTCAAATTAAAGATGTGATTTTAAAAAATCCAATAATGATTGAGGGCCTACCAGGCGTTGGTCATGTGGGAAAGTTAGTCGCAGAACACATAGTAGAAGAACTAGGTGCCGACAAGATAATTGAGATATATTCTTCTTACTTCCCTCCACAAGTTTTAGTGATGAGTGACGGGACGGTAGAACTGGCAAAGAACGAAGTTTATGCATGTTCTAGTGGCAAATATGATCTTCTGATACTGGTAGGAGATTATCAAAGCACAACTAATGTAGGTCACTATGAATTGACTAGGATCTATCTGGACATCGCTCAAATGTATGGTGTGAAGAGAATTTACACATTAGGTGGTTATGGGGTAGGTCATTTGGTCGAAAAACCAAGAGTTTTAGGCGCAGTAAATAACGTAAAATTGGTGGATGAGATGAAGAGATACGGCGTATCCTTCGAGGAAGACGAGCCTGGCGGCGGCATAATAGGCGCCTCGGGATTGCTTCTTGGCATGGGAGAGCAAAAAGGTATAGACGCCGTATGCATAATGGGCGAAACATCTGGATACTTAGTGGATCCCAGAAGCGCTCAAGCTGTACTGAGAAGCTTATCTCAAGCCCTAGGCATGGAAATCGACATGGGAGCTCTAGAAGATAGGGCAAAGGAGATGGAGAAGATAATCGCTAGGCTAAGAGAGATGGAACAGGCCCCTTCAATATCACCCATAGAGGAGGATCTGAGCTATATTGGATGATTCTGATGGAAGTCAACTCAGATCTACACATACATTCTCACTACTCTGCAGCCACATCTCCCCAGATGAATCTTCCCATGTTAACTAAGTGGGCAGCAAAGAAGGGCATAGAGCTGATTGGAACTGGTGATTGTTTACACCCCAAATGGTTAAAGGAAATCAGTGAATTGGAACGAATAGATGAGGGTACTTTCATCAATGGCAATACTCATTTTGTATTGACATGCGAGGTTGAAGATTCAAATAGGGTTCATCACCTTTTGATTTTGCCATCGATCTCCAAGGCTGAGGAGCTTAACGAAAAATTTGCGAAGTATTCTTTCAATATAACTTCAGAGGGAAGACCCAAGATACGTTTGGATGGTGAACAAATCGCTGAGTACGCAAAAGAATCGGGTGCTTTGTTTGGCCCTTGCCATGCATTCACGCCATGGACTGCAATGTACGCTTATTTTAACAGTATCAAGGAATGCTATGGTTCGATGACCTCTCAGGTATCTTTCATTGAGTTGGGGCTGAGTGCAGACTCCGACTATGCTGACAGAATAAGTGAGCTGAAAGATCTGACATTTCTGACCAATTCGGATGCCCATAGCCCATGGCCTATCCGTCTTGCAAGAGAGTTTAACAGGTTTAAGATGGATTCTATCTCATATGAGGAGCTCAGAAAAGCGATCTTGCGTATACAGGGTAGAGGGCCGTTATTGAACGTGGGTATTCCTCCAGAGGAGGGGAAATATAACGAAAGCGCATGTATAAGATGCTATAAGCACTATAAGCTTCACGAGTGCCTCATTAATAAATGGAGATGTACTTGTGGTGGAAAAATCAAAAAAGGCGTTCGAGATAGAGTGAATGAACTTGCAGATTACGAAAAACCAAAGCATCCGCCGAATAGACCAGAATATATCAAATTGATCCCTCTGACAGAGGTTATCGCCATGGCACTCAATTCTAGATTGAACACAAAGGCTGTGACAGATTCGTGGAATGTCCTAATGTCAAAGTTTGGCAACGAAGTAAAGGTTTTAGTTGACGCCAAAATAACACAAACAGATACGAGGAATATGTCCATATATGATGCAATCATGGCTTTTAGGAGCGGACAGATAATTCTTTATCCCGGAGGCGGTGGACAATATGGACGAGTGGAATTGCCAAAAGATCGTACTCAAAAACATATAATTGGCCAGAGTTCTTTATTTGAATTCTGAAGGCGAATATTTTTATAGCAAGCTGTTCCTATCGAAAGGGGAACATTGACATGGTTATCATGGAACAGAAAACCTTGGAATGTATGCTCAATGAAGTTTCAGGCTTCGTTAAAAGTTTAGATAATAAGCCTAATGTATCTCATCCTGAAGCAGAGGTACTCCGTCAAACAGCGGAGAAAAGCGGTATACTGACTGAATATGGAAATTATGTTTTCATATCGACCATAAGGAACAGGAGCGCATCGTTGACAGCTTATTTAGGTAGCTCAGACGTCATGCTCAAGAATCCGAGTTTAAAGCAAAAAGAAATAATAAAGAATGCTCCGAAGACTATAGAGTTAGTACACGAATATCTACAGAAGGCTCCATTAATCTGCGTGAAGAGGACGATGTGTGATAATCCGTATTTCACACCAAACTGCACGATGTTTCTATCAGTTCAACGAACAGATAGTTTACGCATAGCTTACATGTGGAGCACGTTGATTTTTGATCCCAAAATTTGCAAAGGTCCTGACATTTATCTTGTTTTTGTGCCAGAATGGCATGAAAAAGATAGACAGATTCTCGTTTTTCCAGAGATAGGTATAACCTATGTTCTTGGGACAGATTACTTGGGCGAGGCTAAAAAGGGGTTCCTAAGATTGGCTATGTGGCATGCCAAACAAAAAGGAATGTTGGGCCTTCATGCAGGAGCGAAGATAATTCGAGCAGAGGATAAGACTGGGAAGATACGGAGATATAGTATGCTTCTCTTTGGGTTATCAGGTACTGGTAAGACGACACACACATGTCAAACTCATGGTTTGACCGGTAAAGGAGAGGGGGTGGAAATTGTCCAGGACGATGTCGTATTTCTACGACCAGATGGCTCAGCACTAGGTCCTGAGAAGGGTTTTTTCCTTAAGACTGATATAGATCCGCTCAATCACCCGCTAATACATAATGCGGCGACGAAGAAAGACGCTGTATTTGAGAACACCTTGGTGGATTATAAAGGAAAAGTTTACTTCTTGGACGACACGCTAACTGGTAATGGACGAGGTGTAATCCAGCGGATCGACTTGGGCGATGAGCACACTTGTTCCAGCATAGATATACCTACCTTGGATAATCTTGACGGAATGATCATCCTGTTCATCACTAGGAGAAACACAGTAGTTCCCATAGTATCAAAATTAAATCCTGAGCAAGCTGCCGCCGCATTCATGCTAGGCGAGTCCATCGAAACTACGGCCGGAGATCCTCGTCGTGCAGGCGAATCAGTTCGAGTTGTTGGTACAAACCCATTCATAATAGGCGATGATACCGTTGAGGGACATATTTTTTATAGATTTCTCAAAAGAAATGCCGATAAAATTCAGTGCTATCTTGTAAACACGGGCGGTGTAGGAGAAATTATAGAAGAAAACAAAGAAGGTACCCCCTTCATCAAACAAAAAGTTGTCAGAGTACAAATATCAGAGGTGTCTGCGATTATAAGGGAGATAGCTAGAGGTAACATAGAATGGCAAGATGAACCTTACTTTGGATTTAAGACGCCGAAAAAGGTGGACGGAATAGATATAACTAAATTTGACCTATCTAAATTTTATTCCCAGAGACAAATAGATACATATGTTAGCCAATTGATAGGGGAAAGAAGAGATTACATTGAAAAATTCCCAAATTTGAATTCGGCAATAATTGGTGCAATTAAACATTAGTTTATTCTTCAAAAAACTTAAATATCGATGTGATGTACTCGGAGGTGTGATTGTCAATAAAAACAAATGCTTATACTGTGGGGCATGCGTTGCTGTCTGCCCCGTGAGCGCAATAGAGCTTATCGATACGTGGATTGAGATCAATGAAGATTGCAACGATTGCGGCATTTGCGCTAAGATATGTCCAGTTGGCGCACTCGAGGAATTAAAATGAAAGATCACTATGACGTAATCATAGTCGGTGCTGGTCCAGCAGGATCCATAGCAGCAAAGACTGCCGCTGAACATGATTTAGAAACACTCTTAATAGAAAAGAGGGCAGAAATAGGCAATCCGGTTAGATGTGCAGAAGGGGTGGGCAAAGAAGGATTAAAGCAGTTTATAAAGCCTGATAAGCGTTGGATTGCTGCTGACGTCAAAGGAGCTAGGATATACTCTCCTGGGGGCATAAAGATCGAGATGTCAGAGTTTGGTCCAGAAGTGGGCTATGTTCTCGAAAGAAAGATATTTGATCGAGAGCTTGCAAAGCAGGCTGCAAAAGCAGGCGCAGAAGTAATGGTAAGAACAAGGGCAATCGCTTTGATTAAAGAGGACGGATTCATTAGAGGTGTAAAAGCAGAAAACATCGGAGACTCATTTGATATTCAGGCGGACGTCGTGATTGGTGCTGATGGCGTTGAAAGCAAGGTTGGAAGATGGGCAGGGATCAACACGACCCTTAAACCAAAGGATATCGAAACCTGTGCTCAGTTTCTGATGACTGACATTGACGTTGATTCGGAATATTGCGAGTTTTATATAGGCAACCAAATTGCACCTGGTGGTTATGCATGGGTTTTTCCCAAAGGTAAAAAAGAGGCAAACGTTGGGCTGGGAATATCGGGAAGCAGAACAAAGTTACATCCTATTGATTATCTAAAACGTTTCGTAGAGAGAAAGTATCCAGAAGGTAAAACCATTGAAATAATCGTGGGAGGGGTGCCTGTCACCGTTCCAAACAAGACTACTACAAACGGACTAATGCTCGTGGGTGATGCGGCTAGAATGTCCGACTCTCTTACAGGCGGAGGAATTATTCATGCAATGAAATCTGGGAAGATTGCTGCAGAAGTTGCATCAATCGCTGTAAAGGCAGGAGATCCGTCCGTTGAAAGCCTAAATGAGTATGAAAGACGCTGGATATTAGAAATTGGTCCAACACTACAGAAATCATACAAGGCCAAAGAATTGCTTTTAAAACTGAATGACGCTGAATGGGACTCCTTGGCCGCCTCCATAAGAGGAATTAACTTTGAGGAGCTTACAGCATTTGGGTTGTTGAAAGAGTTGGCACTGCGTAATCCAAAGCTACTTTGGGGTCTAAGGTCCTTGTTATAAATAGTTGTTATTCAAAGGTGGATAGATTGTGTATGCGATAATAGTTGGATGTGGAAAGATAGGAAGTCGTCTTGCCCAATTATTATCATCTAATGAAAACAACGTCGTAGTCTTGGACAAAGATTTGACGAAGTTTGAATGTCTCGACCAAAGTTTTGATGGGCTAACCATCGAAGGAGATGGTACTGACCAAGACGTTCTGAAAAAAGCCGGAATAGATAAAGCTGATGTTTTTATTGCAACTACAGAGGATGACAACACGAATTTGATGTCTTGCCAGATCGCAAAGCAAGTGTTTAAAGTACCTAGAGTCGTCGCTAGAGTAAATGACCCAAAAAGAGAGAGTCTCTTCAAGGAACTTGAGATAGATGCTATCGTATGTCCTACAACAATAGCTGCAGCACACCTAAGAAATGCCGTTATGCATCCCGACTTGATTACGATCCTGACGGTAACTGGTGGAAATATCGAGATCAATGAGATGCAGGTCAAGGGCTCAGCCGTTGGTAAATCGCTGAAAGACCTAAAATTGCCAAAAGAGTCTACTATAGCGGCAATCATAAGAGATAGAGAGACTTTGATACCTTCTGGAGATACGATAATCCAAGAATGTGATGTTGCAGTCGTGGTAAATTTGGCCGGCATCTCCGATGAAGTCAGGAACATTTTATGTAGGTGAAATAGCTCCATTGAAGGATGATCGAATGATAAAAGGGGATGCGGGGACTACTTTACATTATATCGGACTAATGTTGCAGCTTTTTGGGGTGCTTGTAGCAATTCCTATAATTGTAGCCCTATATTTTAAAGACGGATTCTATGTGATCGTATCTTTTTTGACTGTTTCTATGCTCTCTCTTTTAGTAGGATATATCCTAAGAAAATTTTCATCTCCAGAAGAATTGAACCTTCGAAGGGCAATGGTGATTTCCGCAATCACCTGGATAACTCTGGCGACTTTTGGTGCCTTGCCCTATAATTTATGCGGAGTTCTGCCATTAGAAGATGCATTGTTCGAGGGTATGTCCGGATTTACAGGAACAGGCCTAACGATGTTTTCATCACCAATAGGAATTGAATGGTTGGCATCTGGATACCAATCCATTTTGTTCTGGCGTAGCTTGACGCAGTGGATAGGTGGTGTAGGAGTTATAGTCCTGTTCATAGCGATAATGGTTCATGGTGTTGGTGGTGCTGCAAGGGGATTATATACTGCAGAGGGGCGAGCAGAAAGAATAGAACCAAGTATCATCAATACAGCGCGTTGGATATGGAAGATCTACGTCGCTTACACTTTCATAGGAATCATACTGCTTTGGGTTTTAGGCATGCCACTATGGGATTCTATAAACCACACCATGACCGGATTAGCTACAGGCGGCTTCTCGATAAAAAACTTAAGCATTGCGTCCTATGATAGCGTTGCTGTAGAGCTTATGTTAATCCCAATTATGGTTTTTGGTGCCATAAGCTTTGCTCTTCATAAAAAATTGATCGAGCTAAATTTTCGAGAGTTTATTCGAAGCCCTGAAATCATATTGATGTTTTCAACTTTATTTGTATTGACGATCTTACTCACAGTAGAACTACAAAACTTTAGGATAGCATCATTCAACGTGATCTCTGCCCTAACTGGTACAGGATTTACAAATGCAAAAAATATGGCGCAGTGGAGTGACTTCTCAAAAATATTGATTACAATTCCAATGATTATGGGTGGTGGTTATGGCTCCACTTCCTCTGCTCTAAAGCTCATTAGGTGTGTCATACTTTTAAAATCGATTATATGGTTAGTGAAAAAAGATTTCCTGCCGCGGTCAGCTATTGTTCCACTTAAAGTCGGCAGAACTGTCATAAAAGAGGAGGAGATAACTATGGCCGGATTATATGCATTCGTTTATCTGTTCATCCTCACACTCTGCGCAACAATATTTATGGCACATGGGCATTCAATGGCAAACTCATTCTTCGTGATCGCATCTGCACAGGGCAATGTCGGACTTTCAGTTGGACTAGCTACCCCTAACCTAATGATCGTTGAAAAGATTACCCTGATCCTTGCCATGTGGATGGGTAGGCTTGAAATATTTCCCGTAATGATACTGTTGGCCAATATAGTTAAGCGTTCTTAATTAAATAGGGTGTACCTAACCATGTACATTGTAATAGTTGGCGGAGGAAGAATAGGCAATTTTCTAGCCCGGACCCTTTCCAAAGAAGGGGAAGAAGTTGCCCTGATAGAATCCGACAAAGATATTTGCCAGAGTTTAGCTGAAAAACTTGACATTTTGATCATCAACGGAGATGGAACTGATTCAAAATATCTGGAGGATGCGGGGGCGAAAAAAGCAGATGTATTTGTCGCCGTAACCGGAGAGGATAAGGTGAATCTTGTCTCTTGTCAAATGGCCAAGAAGAACTTCGATGTTCACCGTACTATAGCAAGGGTTAACGAGCCAAAAAATGAATCTGTTTTTGAGAGTTTAGGAATCGATGTTGCGATCAGTTCTGTAACGGCAGTATCGATGATTATAAAGAATGCCGTTACTTCTGGAGAATTAACAACGCTTTTGACCCTAAAAGAGGGCAATGTTGAGTTGGTGGAACTTCATGTACCAGAAGAATCACCTGCGATCAATAGGACAATCAAAGACCTTAGTCTACCAGATGAATGTATTCTTACTGCAATTATCAGGCATGGTCACTTGATTTTTCCAAGGGGCAGAACTGTGATAGAAGTTGGTGACCTCATTGTGGCTCTTACCACAGCTGAGCACGTTGATGAGTTAAAAAAGATGATCTTAGGGAAAAAATAAATGAAAATTGCTGGGGTTGACGAGGCGGGTAAGGGGCCAGTAATAGGACCCATGATCGTTGCAGGGGTCGTGGTTCAAGATGATGTGCTCCCGATATTGGAAAGAATGGGGGTTAGGGACTCCAAAGCCATTTCACCAAAAAAACGAGAGTTTTTGGCGAGTAAAATCAGAGAGGTTGGAATCTGTTATACGTTGGAGGTTTCACCTAGTGATATAGACGCCCTTCGTAAGAGAATAACTATGAACGAAATCGTAGTAGAAAGCTATGTGAAAGTACTCAAACAGCTAAAACCGGATAAAGCGTTCTTGGATGCGGCTGATGTGGACGCTAATAGATTTGCAAAGAACGTTCAGGAAAGATATGGCAAAAACATCAAGATTATTTCAGAGCATAATGCGGATGTAAGATACCCTCTCGTTTCTGCGGCTTCTATTATTGCAAAAGTAAAGCGGGATGAAACTGTGAAGGAACTGGAACGTCTCTTGGAAAAAAATATCGGTTCTGGTTATCCATCTGATGTTCGCACAATGTGTTTTCTAGATGATTGGATCCAAGAGCACCGTTCTTTGCCATCTTTTGTGCGCCATTCGTGGAAGACTGCCAAGAACGCATTGAAAAGATACGAGCAATCGCGTATGTTTTAAATAGATAAAAAGACCAGTACCTAATAATGGTGATGTTATGATAGGAACAACAGAGTTAATGATAATATTGGGTGTAGCTGCACTTATATTTGGTAGTAGCAAACTTCCTAGCATCGCCAGAGACGTGGGAAAAGCCCTTGGAGAGGTTAATAAGGCTGAAAAGGAGTTAGAAAAGCTCAAAAGTGATTTTACATCAGAGATTCAGTCTTCGATACAGGATCCTATTCAATCTTCTATTCAGTCTACTATAGATTCGGCTATAGGGTCAGAACAAGAGATGATATCAGAGGAGGAATCTAGTGAGCCTGATGACATCGAAGAGTTCCCTGAACCAGGTAGAGACCATGAGCCTGATATCGAAGATAGGATCAAAGGAGAAGCGGTTAAGTATATCGGCTCCAAGTTCAAATCAAAGATGTTTCGATAAAATCAATGTCTAATTTTCCTTCAAGTTGGATAAATAATATCATTGCACTGCTAACCTGTATTGATGAAACTTTTTATCCTACGTTCATTTAAGATTATCTAAGTCATTAGCCTTTGAATTAGAATTCTGAATCATGATTGTCCTTAATAAGGTGTTATGTTTTCTGGTGAACAATGTGTTACATTTTTTATCCTTAATGTCTTTGTAGGATATGCATCTGATCTTAGTAAGACAATTTAAGATTTAGTGTTAGTAGTAGGGTAAATTAATGCTTCTTGGTGCTTTTAACTGCCAAGGTACTGCTCCATTATCTTTAGTGCACAAAAATCTCCACACATCGTGCATGTGTCCCCAGTCGAATGTATTTGTCTTGCCTTTCCCCCATCAAGGGCAAACTTAAACTGACCGCCCCAATTATGTTGACGTCGCATTCTGGCTAAGTTTAAGTCTAGGTCAGAGAGACCGTACTTCATTGAGTCCCCTATATGGGCCGCGATCCGAAAAGCGATAGCTCCTTCACGAACATGTTCTATATCTGGAAGGGCGAGATGCTCAGACGGAGTTATGGCACAAAGATAATCTGCACCAGCCCCACTGGCAATGCTAGCGCCAACACAGGCAGCCATATGGTCATAGCCAACTGCGATGTCTGTGGGAAGAGGACCAGAAACAAATAGGGGTCTATTGCCAGAGACCTTCTTATGGTATTTAACGTATGTAAAGATCTCTTTTGCAGAAACATGACCACCCATACCTTCGACTATCGTCTGCACACCCATATCATTGGCACGTCTTGCTAGCTCTGCGTTCTTATAAATCTCTGATAGCTGGGGTTTATCGCTCACATCATGAACGCATCCACTTCTCATGGCATTTCCCAAAGAAAGAACGACATCTCTTTTCAGAAGTATTTCCAGTATCTCATCATATCGCTCCAAAAAAGGATTCTCGTTCTTGTTCGCTATCATCCATGCTGCCGTAAATGATCCTCCTTTTGACACCATTCCCATGGTACGAGACGCTTTTTTCAAGGAGATAAGTGTGTCCCAAGTGAAACCTGCATGTATGACTACTGAACTAACTCCCTGTTGAACTTGCTTTTTTATATTCCTGATCAAATCGTCTTGATCTATTTCATTAAATGGGCCATTCTCAGCAGCGGTCTGGTAAATAGGCACTGTCGTTAATGGAACAGAGATAGAATGAAAAATTGACCTCCTGATCTCGTCTATATCGCCACCCATTGATAGATCAGATACTGTATCAGCTCCATGCTCAACAGCTATAATAGCCTTCCTGACCTCGGCATCAGGATTGATCGCAACGGATGAAGTGCCTATATTCACATTGACCTTCGTTAGCAGTCCCTTACCTATCCCCAGAGACTTGCATTTATGACTTTTCATGATAACGATCTCACCCCTAGCAATACAATCACGTACCATCTCAGCCGCAATATTTTCATGAAGAGCAACATCGGCCATCTCCCTTGTGATCTCCCCCGATTTAGCCTCTTCAATCTGCGTCATACTACTCACCAAAGAATTTAGAAAGCAAGGACTTTCTCGTATTGCACATTTCAACAAATACACAATGCTCACAAGGTGCCCTTTTTGACTTACCAGGGAGCGCTCCGCCCCTTATTTTCCTGATCCTATCCAGTATTAGCAATACCTTCTTACGGCCCCAACTTTTTATTTTGGCATCTCGAAACTCTCCAAAGAGAACATATTCAACATAAGGAGAGAAATAAACAAACTTATACATCGTATTTCATGTTATGCTCAGGATTTATTTATATGCTCCGTGAACTAAACAATACATTAAGTAATACAAAAGGCGCGTATAAAATCCCAAAAAAAATGCCCCGGGACAATTTTTGAATTTGCTTATTAATAGGTAAATGAGATATAACAATATCGAATCAATTAAGCAGATATAGTGTAATTAGACTATGCGCATTTTTGGGCAAGATATCAGGATTTATTTGTATACACCTGCCCTAAATTTCACAAGGACATTCTGAAATGCATTTTTTCAATAATCGAGTTAACCCAAAAAGAACATTTAATTTTTAGACCAATACTAAAAGTACCTTTCTCAAAGAAGCCTTCTGTATAATCAGTTCTGTTTGTGTATAATTGGGTATTTTGGGTGTTTGCTTGGTTTTATTTGGAACCTATGCCCCTATAGCCGAAATAAATTTGTCGTGGGCACGACAAGTATAACCTTAGATCACTTACTCTTATCAAATTTACACCAATTAGGTATTTTATCACTAACGATATATCTCCTGTTAGGTAAAAATAAATGACAAAATTTGAACGTGATATAGTTAGGTCGTTCAATAAATTTTTTGAACAGAGCCATATAGATGCTATTGCATATAGGATCAAACAGCATAGATTTTCCTCGCAAGTACTTGATGTGCTAGTAGACTCCTCTCAGGATGATTATTATCTTGGGATTGAGTGCAAAAGCATTTTAAATAAGACAGGTGCAATCTATTTCTCTCAACATTTCGGCAGCGATCAAATAGAGCGCATAAACGATTTTCTCCGTAGATCTGGTAGAAAAGGACTCTTGGCCGTTGAACTTAGATACGGAAAAGGTATGCCAATAAGAGCCCACATAATCAAATGGGAATATCTTAAAACTAGATATCTTACAAATAGTGTTGGATTTACGATAGAAGAGATTATGGATTTTCCACAGATTAAACGAACAGGCAGGAATTATGTGATCGATGCTCAGTTGTGGACAGAATAACCAACTTTTATAAACCCCTGTCTATTATATATGCTGGGTGTTATAATTGGTGAAGTCAATCAAAATAGAAAACGTTGTGGCATCTACGGCGATAGGAGTAGAAATAGACCTTAGAGAGATCGCGCATGTGTTGGAGGGCGCCGATTATGATCCAGAACAATTTCCCGGCTTAGTATATAGAACAAAAAATCCTAAGGCAGCTGCGCTTATTTTTAGATCTGGAAAGATCGTTTGCACTGGGGCCAAAAGTATCGATGATGTTGAGAGAAGTTTACAAATAGTCTTTGGAAAGATGATGGAGCTTGGTATTGAAGTCATAGGAAAGCCCAACATAATCGTCCAGAATATCGTTGCATCTGCTGATCTGGGGTCTGAGCTTAATTTAAATGCGATAGCCATCGGACTAGGTTTAGAGAACATAGAGTATGAGCCGGAGCAGTTTCCTGGATTGGTTTACAGAATAAAAG
>JAAEEL010000018.1 GCA_013415795.1 Methanocellales archaeon
CTGGCTCCAACTATGCCAATTAGTGCACCTATTGAAGATAGGGCATCGCTCCTATGATGCCATGCATCCGCAAGCATTGCTGAACTTTCTATCCTTCTTGCACCTTTTACGGTATAGCGATACATCCATTCCTTAACCAGAATAGAAATAATTGCTGCATATAGTGCAATAAGACCTGGCTTTGTGAACTCTACTAGGATAATCTTTCCGATAGCACCGTACCCAATAAATAGTGCAGTAAAAAATAATATGACAGCAAGAAACTTCGCTGTGACAGATTCTAACTTTTCATGACCATAGGGGTGTGTTTCATCTTGTGGTTTGGAAGAAAGTTTTAAACCTATCATTACAGCTATTGTACTAACCATATCAGAAAGTGAATGAAAGCCATCTGCTACCATTGCACTGCTTTTACCAATAATTCCTGCAAAAATCTTGCCTAAAGATAAAACAAAATTTGTAATAAGTGTTATTCCAGAAATCCTCTGACCTATACGGTTTCTATCATCTAGATCCATATCAATCCGCCCATATACAGATTAACCAGCACTATCTTAACTTGGATTTGTCTTTTCAAGCACCTAATGAAATGCTTTTTAGATTCATTCTTTTTAAGTTCAATAGCAACCATCCATATAAAAATTTTTTTACCAATTTTGATGTCACGGGTAGGAAGATATTTTTAGAAAGCTGGCAGAAAAGTCCACCAAAGGCTATGCTTTCAGTCGTTAATTATTTCACAATCTGACTTCAAACCAACAAGCTATCTATCACAACTTTGAGTACATCGAATCCAGGAGTTTGTGTATGTGAAGATCCTAGATGCAAGTATCTGATAACTCCAGTATCATCAATGATATATATTGTTGGTACAACCTTTACGTTGTAAATTTGTTGAATTTGAGAATTAGAGCCTATCAATATTGGCCATTTTATATCCCATTCTTTTGCAAAAAAATCCAGATAATTAACTGTAACCTCGGGTTCCCGAATGTGGATGGATAGGAATTTCATCCGTTTGCCATATTGTTCATGGAGCGGTAATAAGTCATCGTGGATAGAAGTTATACATGCCCCACATTCTGTCGAAAAAAAGTCCAACAGAACAACCTTGCCCCTGTAATCGCTGAGCTTTATGTTGTCCCCACTTATCGCATCCGTCAGATTAAAATCGGGTGCAAGAAGTAGTGTTTGTGTGGATCTTGGTTTTGTGTTAGGAGTGTGCATAGGCGTTGAGGAGACGGGTGTTGGTGTTGCTACTGGTGTTGGTTTTTGTGTGATAGTTGGTGTAGGATCCGGAGTGTGCTCTTGAGTGGATACACATCCTGAAAATCCCATAGTTGCTATAGCTCCTACAAATGCGAGAGACTTGAGGAACTCGCGCCTTCCGATATTCATAATTAACAATTGTTAAGTATGTATTTAATGATATATCAAACTTTTGATAGCGAAAATTCCTACCTAATATCCCTTAAAACCTAAAATAGGGCTTTTCATACTTCGGTCATCTAAAGCGTTTTTCTTAATGTTATTCTTGGCTGAAATGATGGTAAAAAGGCTATTTTATTTGGGGTTTAGTTATTACGGCAAGGAAATATCAACGTCTTACAGTCTTCTATTAAGGTAGATATCCGAAAGCACCTATTTTGGAGATTTTGATTTGATTATCTCTCTCCTTCTTAAATATTAAATTAAATAAAGCATACCCAATAATAGCTGTACTTGATATCCCTCAAATATATCTTAAGACGTCTCTGAGGTCATATATAACAACAGATGCATGCTTTGACAGTAAAGGATCCGGATCAAATGCAATTCCCAAGCCTGCACAATTCAAAAACTCGGCGTCATACTGGCTATCGCCCACAGCAACACATTTTGAAAGGGGGATATTTAGCTCTTGTACAAATTGCTCTAGAGCCATATCTTTTCTTAAGACATTAACGTTGCAAATCTCTTCTCCTGTAAGGTAATCGTCATCATCAAAAACCAGGCCATTTGCCAACACATTTTCAATACCCAACCTATTTGCTACTTTTCTTGCCAGTATATCAAGTCCTCCGGTGACTATCGCGGTTTCAATGCCATCTTTCTTGATTTCCTTTATAACTTGCTCTGAATGAGGCATAAGCGTATAGTTAGATAGAATCTGCTCCATCTCGCCCATCGTTGGCTTAAGAGGGAGCCATAGGGCTGCGTCCTTTCGCATAAATTCAGCATAGCTTATTCTTCCCCCAAAATATTCTTCCTTATTCTTTTGTGCCTCATCCTTGGTACCAAAATATTGGTGCAGCGTACCCCAGGAATTTCTCTCTTTGACCAAGGTTCCGTCCATATCAAAAGCTATCAGACGGTACTTATTCGATGAATTGGATTCCATATAATCACTCAATCCCGAAAAGGCCAAAGATTTTAGTTTAAATATGGGTGGTCTTTAGCCATTTTTTCTTTTTTTGTTCGCACGAATAACAAAATCCAATTACCATAACATTTTTCCCTGTGAGGTATACTCAAAAGAAACTTATCAAAAATACGAAAAATCTCTATAAATCGCTAATTAATCAACTATAATCTTAGCACGAGAAAGGTCTGCTATCACTTGATAATTCATCAGAACCCTAATCCTGATAAGGTATCACGATTTCCATGAGTTCCTTGGCGATATGTGAATTTTTAAAGACCGACCTGGCCTCCATCAAGAGTGGTTTTGTATCCTCAGAATAACGTGAGCTGACATGCGTTAGCATGAGTTCTGCCACACAGGCTTTGGATGCTATTTCCGCTGCCTCCTTGGCCGTGGAGTGTTTTGCCTCGATTGCCCAGTCCAATAGGTCATGGGTTAATGTACCATCATGAACCAGCAAATCTGCATTTTTTGCTGCCTCAACTATCGTATCGACAGGGCGGGTATCCCCTGTGTAGACAACTTTTCTTCCTCGGCGTGGAGGACCTACCACTTGAGAGGATTTAATTTCCTTTCCCCCAACGAAGATCGTCTTTCCGGAATGTAGTTTTGAGAACAAAGGTCCAGGTGGAACGCCGAGCTCGATGGCTCTCTCCCTGTCAAACTTACCCAATCGCTCCTTTTCTTCCAGCACATAACCAAGACTTGGGATGCCATGATCGGTTTTTATCGCTTTGACCACATATTCGGACCTCTCAACGACATCTTCAGGTTGAAGTTCATATCCCTTGACTTCAAAGTTCAGCTTGTAATAACCCAGTGCTAGAAGTATATTGACGAACTCGTGAATCCAACGCGGACCATAGATGTGTAATGGCTCTGTTCTTCCTTGAAATGACATCGTTTGTATTAAGCCAGGTATACCAAGAATGTGATCTGCGTGGTAATGAGTGATAAAAACGGATGTAAGGTTTTTCATCCCGGTCTTGGCCCTCATCATCTGTTGTTGCGTACCTTCCCCGCAGTCGAAGAGAAGAAGCTCGCCTTTTCTGTTTATGATGATCGCAGAAGGGTTTCTGTTTGCCGTCGGAAGCGTTCCACCAGTTCCAAGAAAGGTTAATTTAAACATTTGGCGTCACTTTAGCCTGTCAAACTTTGTATTGGTGCCGGTATCCTGCCACCCCTAAGCACGAACTTTTCAGAGTGGAATTTTCCAACGGATAACACTGGCGACCTTCCGAGCAACCCACCAAACTCCACATAATCGCCCTCCTTGCCAGCGGGGATAATTCGCACTCCTGTAGCCTTGTTATTGACAACACCTATGGCGCATTCATCTGCTATTATGGCAGATATCGTTTCCGACGTGGTATCTTTTGGCACCACCACCATATCCAAACCAACCGAGCAGACAGAAGTCATAGCTTCTAGCTTATCAAGGTTGATTGCCCCCACTTCGACGGCTTTTGCCATGCCATAATCTTCACTTACGGGGATGAATGCACCGCTCAAGCCGCCCACATAGGAGGAGGCCATAGCACCACCCTTTTTTACGGCATCGGTTAGCAGTGATAAGGCTGCAGTGCTTCCATGAGTTCCACATCTTTCCAAGCCCATCGCCTCAAGTATGTTTGCGACAGAATCTCCCCTAATCGGGGAAGGAGCAAGTGATAAATCGATTATTCCAAATTTCACCCCAAGGCGAGATGCTATCTCCCTCCCCACTAACTCGCCGACGCGTGCTATCTTAAACGCGGTTCGCTTGATACTCTCTGCAAGAGTGCCCAGATCCGAATTCTCTGCCTGCTCAACGACTGAACGTATGACGCCGGGACCAGATATGCCAACATTTATTACAGCCTCGGGCTCACCAGAGCCGTGAAAAGCCCCGGCCATAAATGGATTGTCCGGCGGGGCATTCGCAAAGGTTACTAGCTTTGCACAGTTGATAGGTTTCTTAGATGCACTCTTGATGATCTTGCCCATCTTGATGACCGCATCCATGTTGATGCCGCTTTTGGTTGAAGCCACATTTACAGAGGAACAAACGGTCTCCGTTTCAGTCAAAGCCTTGGGAATAGAATTGATTAAAGCCGTAGAACCTCCAGTAAAGCCCTTGTGAACCATGGCAGAATATCCACCAATGAAGTCAATGCCCACGAATTTTGCTGCCGAGTCCATGGATTTAGCAATTTGAACTCCTGCGACCGTAGCATCATCTTCGGACATGTTCGCTACAAAGGCATCGATCAACGTTGCTATCGGAGTGACTGCAACTCTCTTGTTAACTATGGGAATGCCGTACTTGGACTCTATTGAATCTGCTTCGGGAACCAGTTGATTTGCTGTGGTTACAATTTTATCATGTATGCGTTGGCTGACGACGTCAACATCATCGCTTGCGCATCCTTGGAGATTGATTCCAAGCGTGACAGTACGTATATCTAAATTTTCGACTGCGATCATTCTGATGGTTTCAAGAATCTCTTCTGTGCTGAATAACATGAAAGGCTCACACCCTATGCATGTATTTGAATATGTTCTCGTGCTGTACCGTAATTCGAACACCTTGCTTGGCCCCAGCTTTGTTTAGCTTACCTTGGAGCTCTGTAATATCTGCACCCCTGAGGTCAACAATCATGATCATTGTGAAAAGGTCCTGCAAGACCGTCTGGCTCAGGTCCTCGATGTTGATGTTCATATCAGCAAGGACATTGGTGATTGTTGCGATGATACCAGGGTGATCGGCACCATTTACCGTGATTACAGCCCTTTCTTTTTCCATACTCATACCTCACTTTTCTTTTGTAATACGATGATATGTCGAGTTAAGCTCCTGTGGACACGCTGCTGGTGTCTCTCTATAACGACGAATCCGGCTTCATCAGCAAGTTTGTCTAAGGGTACTTGTGATACTATGACCGCCTTTTTATTCTTTTTCAACACCCTATACATTTCCCTCAACGAATCATGATACAGATTCTCCAAAGATCTGGCTTGTATCAAAGCAGATCTGCCGTATGGAAGATCTGTGACTACCGCGTCCACTTTTTCGCTCTTTAAGGGGGTTTCACATGCATCTCCAACTATTAGCATACCATCTACGCCATAATACTTTAGGTTAAGGTTCGTACCGAGCACCATTTTTTGCTGGACATCCATGCCAACACATTGGGCATCAATCAATGCGGCCTCTATTAGGATGCCTCCGGTTCCACAGAACGGATCTATCAATATTCCATCGCTCAAGGATGAGATGTTAACCAAAGCACGTGCAACTCTTGGCAATAAAACTCCAGGATGGAAAAATGGCCTCTGATGAGGTCTTCTAAATTCATATTGACCCCTATCTACTGATTCGATCAGTCGACCGAAAACACATTTGTTCCCAGTAAGCACTAGACGAAAAATGACATCTGGGTTGTCCAGATCCACACGATATCCTTTTTTGTGGATGATAGCACCCACCTCTTTCTCCAGCGCTGTAGAGCTTAGACCTGCACTCTTAATGTTTTTGACTCTGATGCAGAACGTTCTGCCCTTTATACCAAGGTCGGCTGTGCTGACTAATCGCAGGATGGATTTGATGTTTGCCTGACAAACGAAAAGCACATCCAGTATATGATGAGTCATAGCAAGACGATTCGCAATTGGGGGAAATTCTGGTACGTCGACTAGGAGCAACTGGTCCATGAATGCGACTTCCCTAAAATTAACATTCAAGGATTCCAGACATGCAATAGCCTCTGCTCTTGGCAGCGTGGCATGTTCTCCTGAGAGTTCGAATGCGATATTCATAAGCGCATATCATATAAGAATCTCTGATAATATGTTAATAACTATGGTTATTGCGAAAAAGCAAACAGGCACCATATTCTCAAAAACCCTAGGATGTTACGTATACGTAGAGTTGTCAGGAGATAGATTAGAATCGGTAGATTTTAGGCTTTCTGGAGAGCTAAAAAAGTTGCAGATCACGGACGATCTGGAAAGATATTTCAGCGGCAAACCGGTGGATTTTGTGAAATACGATGTATGCCTTGAAGGATTTACCCCCTTTGAACAAGCGGTACTAAATGAGACCAGAAAAATTCCCTGTGGGGATAGGATTACCTATGCAGAGCTGGCTGATCGTGTCAAACATCCAGGAGCTGCACGAGCAGTTGGAAATGCGTTGAGCAAGAATCCTGTGCCCATAGTCGTCCCATGCCATAGAGTTGTTGGCAAGTACAACATAGGTGGCTATTCACAAGACATTGAGATTAAAAAACGGTTGCTTAAAATAGAGTGTCTTTACTCGAGAGATTCTTAATCCTGTCTATACCTTCAATCTCATTGATGACCTCAGCTACGGCTTTTGGAACCAAATCCTCCCAGTTCTCATCGTCGAGCATACGACGACGTATCTCGGTACCAGAATATATGCTTCTTTTGAACAAAGGAGATCGTTTTGTTTCGATTTTTGTTTCGCTAAATAAGCCGATGACAAGTGGGTTATTGGAGTATACGATGTTAAATGGGGGTGTCAAGGATCGTATATGTGATACCCAAATTGCATGTCTATCAACATCTGCTATGGGAATAACATAATAGACGATGTCGAGTTCTGCAAGGGAGCGTGAAATCATCATTACCCTTTCACCACCTGTAAAAGGGTCTGAAACGGTGTGGCTTTTTTGGGCACTTCCGATGCCAACGATGAGTTCATCCACTTCTTTTGCGATCTTTTTAATGACCTCGTGGTGTCCCAGATGATAGGGCTGGAAACGAC
>JAAEEL010000090.1 GCA_013415795.1 Methanocellales archaeon
AATTGAACCGCAGGCTCCACCCGTTGTGGTGCTCCCCCGCCAATTCCTTTAAGTTTCAGCCTTGCGGCCGTACTTCCCAGGTGGCGAGCTTCATGGCTACCCTACGGCACCACAGTAGCTCGCAGCTACCGTGACACCTAGCTCGCATCGTTTACGGCTAGGACTACCCGGGTATCTAATCCGGTTCGTGCCCCTAGCTTTCGTTCATCACCGTCAGACCCGTTCTAGCTAGACGCCTTCGCCACTGGTGGTCTCACAGGGATCACAGGATTTCACCCCTACCCCTGAAGTACCTCTAGCCCCTCCCGGTCTCAAGCCTAACAGTATCCTTCGGCAGCCTGACGGTTAAGCCGCCAGATTTCCCAAAGAACTTACTAAGCCGGCTACGAACCCTTTAGACCCAATAATAGCGGTCACCACTCGAGCCGCCGGTGTTACCGCGGCGGCTGGCACCGGTCTTACCCGGCTCTTGCTAATAACTGTTTTTTAGACAGTTGGACAGTTGATGCTAGGCACCAACACTCGGGGTCCCCTTATCACACTTTCGTGCATTGTAAAGTTTTCGCGCCTGCTGCGCCCCGTAGGGCCTGGATTCGTGTCTCAGAATCCATCTCCGGGCTCTTGCTCTCACAACCCGTATCCGTCGTCGGCTAGTAGGTACATTACACCCACTACAACCTGATAGACCGCAGACCCATCCTTAGGCGCCGGAACTTTAGACCATAGAGCATTCCAGCATCTATGATCTATCCGGTATTATCCCCAGTTTCCCGGGGTTATCCCAGACCTAAGGGTAGGTTGTCCACGTGTTACTGAGCAGTCTGCCGTGCTCACGAAGAACACACAACTCGCATGGCTTAGTCGAACCCCGATAGCAGTGACCTCTGGCAGGATCAACCAGAATTGGAATTTTTGGGTATTCAAAATTCTATAAAATACACCGATCGGAATGACCTAATTGTTAGGGCTAACGTCAGACGTGAAATTACTCACGTCTCCACATAGACTACATTATGATATTCAGTCCAGTTGTATAGTATGATTTTGACGATATATAAGAGTTTTGCTTTAGATATTTAATATCTATAAGCATGTTAGAAATCCTTTATTGAGACGCCTTACTTCTATCTATCACTATTTAAGAGTTTTGGTTTCGGTAGCTTTGCTCCTAAAGTAGCGTTTGCTCCTAAAGTCTCAAAGTTGCTCCTAAAGTCGGCTGAAAAATGGAGTTTAGGAGCAAAGCTGGTTTCGGTGACGTTGATTAAAATTGCGTAAAAAGAGATTTTACAAAATGTATGAGTGCTCCTCTGCACAGTTTTCACAGCAAAAAATCATTTCAGCCTCATTTATTTCTCTTTTGATACAAGCATCCATAGATCTACCACAAGACATACAATTAACAGTCTTGCCTCTAAGCTTAGCTGAAAATTTTTTCATAAATGTATATGCCACCAAGACAAGCAGTATCAAAGCAGAGATTGTCTTTATCATATCCACCCCACCATACCAAGATAATAAGCGATTGTGATTGATATTATGGCTACTGAACTAACATAAAGTAAAGCGGTTCCCCTACCCATCGACTTAAAAATAGCTAGGATTGTAGATAAATTAGTTGCTGGACCAACTATCAAAAAAACCAATCCTGCAGAGGGATTCATACCTTTCCCTATCAAAGCGGCAACGAATGGAATGGAGCCTGTTGAACATATATACATAGGAGTGCCTATCAATACCATTATAAATAATGAAATTATCCCACTTCCAAGATATCGCTCAATGATCACCTCTGGAGTTATAGCAGCTATGATTCCAGCTATTATGAGACCTAAAATTAGATACAATCCTATATCTTCGACCATATCTATAAACCCATAATTAAAAGAGAATCTTAATTTTGCCTTTAACTCCTCTTTACTAGAGAGCATCTCTCTTAGATTAAAGTCGTAGGCTTCTTTTTTTAACTTCCTTTGTTTTACATTATCTTTGATTATAACAAAAGACAATAATCCGGTTAACAAAGCTACACCAAAGCAGGCAAGAATCATTGCAATGGTGAATCTCCACCCTATCATTCCTAAGGCGATTAGGATTGCGGTGATATTAGTAGCGGGCGCTGATACGAAAAAAGCAAGCGTTGCTGCCCTCGAAGCTCCAGATTTGGATAGAGCAATACCAGTTGGAATAACTCCACAAGAACACAAAGGCAATGGAATTCCAATCAAAGTCGCTGTTAGGATAGAGCGAAGGTTTCTTTGACCCAGGCACCTAAAAACGAGTTCAGAAGGAGCAAACGCTTTTAGGAGACCTGCGAATAGGAAGCCAAGTAACAACCAAGGCGATGCTTCTTTTGTAAATTCCCATGTCCAGAGCAGGATGTTGACTACCAAGTTTAACAATTATATCAAGTCCATATGTATGAAATAGGCCGGGGCCGAGATTTGAACCCGGGTCATGGGATGTCCGCAATTTTTCCGTTAACGCTTTGCGCTAAGCGGAAAGGAGGTTGCCACAGTCCCAAAGGATAGCCAACTACCCCACCCCGGCACGAGAAGATATAATAACCTATGACTATTATTAACTTTTTCATTTTTTAAGTTCTTCTGAATTTAATTTATTTATTTATTTATTTATTTATTAAGATAAACGTTCCTGCAATCTTTAGACTGATTAATATTACCCTTAGTTGTCATTTGTCTCTTAAAGGTCGTTCTTATTATACCTTTCTATCATTGAGTGACCAAATTCTGTGAATTTTAATATATCATAATGCACATATTTAGGAAAATAAATGCGCATTATTTGCCGCTAAGAATGTAGACCTTAGCTAAAGTATACATTCCTTTTTATCAAATATAAAATCATTTAACCTTAAGCAATTAATACTTAATAAATAAAGAAATCTGATAAATACAACATAAAATCTGATAAATACAACATAAAATCTGATAAATACAACATAAAACAACATAAAATCTGATAAATACAACATAAGCTAATAGAATTCAATTGCCATTATAAATGGAACGCCGGGGTTGGGATTTGAACCCAAGTGCTCCAAAGGAGCAACAGGTTTCCATATTAAACGATTCCTTGCTAGAGCCGTTAAACTCTCGAGCCTGCCGCATTTGTCCGCTCTGCCACCCCGGCACAACGCATAAGAGCAGTCAAAAACTTAAATAGATATTCTCTTCACATATTAAGAGGTGGTGATAATAAAAATAAAAGTAACTATAGTTTCTGTAGAGGACATATATACCATAAGTCAAAGATGGGATTGAATACGAAAGCCTGCTAATAAACCTAGGAATTAAATCAGAGAATTTTATAGCTTATAAAGGTGATCATGTTTTTCACCTAGACGATTGCGTCGAATCAGTCGATATAAAAATCCAGAAGGTCGTGCAAGGGGTTAGATTATCATGAAAATTGCAGCAATCGGTGATATAAACGTCGATTTAATCACTTCAGTAGAAACTCTCCCAAAGAAAGGAGGGCAGGTTATAACTAATGATTTTGAAATTCACTGTGGAGGTTGCGCAGCGAACTTTGCCTTTGCATGCACGAAATTAGGTGCTGAGGTTAAACTTTTCGGGAATGTTAGCAACGACTTATTTGGAAGACATATAATTAAAACTTTAGAGCATAACATCGTTGATATATCCAATGTATTGATGTCAGATGGAAAAACTGGTTCGACTGTATCAATAGTACAAGGTTCAGAGCGTAGTTTTATAACATACCGGGGTACAAACGCCACCTTTTCTATGAGAGAAGTGGATTTCAAGAATATCAAAGTCGATTTAACACATCTGACCTCATTTTTCCTACTTGATGCACTTCAAAGCGATTATAAAAAAATTGCTAGCTCAATATATGGTTTAAAATCAATTGATCCTGGTGGTGACCCATTGGGATGGCATCCTGAAAAACTAAGGCAACTCAGGGAAATATTGCCAAAAATAGATATCTTTTTTTCAAACTTCAATGAGGCAAGAAGGATAACTGGCAAGAGAGAGCTACAGCAAGTTATAGAAAAGCTCCTAAAACTTGGCACCAAAATCATAGCCTTAAAAATGGGTGAAATGGGTAGCATTGTTGCAGATGGAAAAAAGATAACGAGATTAGCGGCATTTAAAGTTAAGACTGCTGATACTACTGGTGCAGGAGATGCTTTTGACGCCGGATTTGTTTTTGCATATCTAAACGGAAAAGACATAATTGAATGCGCAATATTTGCGAATGCAACAGCTGCCCTAAGCATTGAAGGCATTGGTTGGAATAATTATAGCACGCTGGAAAAAGTCAATGCTTTTTTGAGAGAGCATAAGGTAAAAGAGTTATAGTTATATAGCAAGATAATTGAGTCGAGGGATTCGAATGAAGGCATGTATCATGTGCGGCGGTGAGGGAACTAGGATGAGGCCACTGACATTCGAAAGACCGAAGCCATGCATACCGATTTTGAACAAGCCTTCGATAGGATATTTGTGTGAACATCTGTCAATTAGTGGATTCAATGAAATCGTTTTAACCTTGAAATATCTCGGAAATAAGATCGAAGAATACATAAGAGATGGATCTATTTTCGGCGTGAGAGCCAATTATGTATACGAAAAGGAAAAGCTTGGAACAGCAGGCAGCGTTAAGAACTCGGAGAGATATCTGAAGGATGAACCATTCTTGGTTATTGGTGGAGACCATGTTCTCGATTTCGATCTGAGAGAGATGTATCAGTTCCATAAAGATCACGAAGGAATGATCACTATGGGGCTTATGCCAGTAGATAATCCCCAAAAATACGGCATTGTAGATATAAACATGTACAATAAGATCCAACGATTTATCGAAAAACCAAAGCAGGATCAAATCTTTAGCAACATAGCTAATACTGGAATATACGTGTGTAATCCGGAATTGCTGGAATGGATTCCTAGCAGACAATACGACTTTGCAAAGGACCTGTTTCCAAGATTACTACAAGAAAAAGAGCCAATATATGGTTGGATGGCAGAAGGATACTGGACAGACATCGGGGATCCAATTGAATACATGGCTGCAACAAGATGGAAATTGGATAATTTATCGAAGGAAATTGAGGGGCAATTTTATAGCAAAAATGCAAGTTTAAACGGTCCGATGATTTTTAAGCATAGCATAACAATCGGATCAAATTCATCAATCGCAGACCATGTGATAATAGGTGAAAACACAAAGATCGGAGATAACGTCTTAATCGGCCCATATACTTCTATCGGGCGTAACTGCTTAATTGGTGATAGTTCAAAGATCTTGTCATCATACATATATGATGAAGTTCAAATCGGAAAAGGGTCATTAGTATCTAGTGCGATAATTGACAATAATACCAATATAGGTGAAGACTGTACATTGGAAAGTGGCGTCGTCATAGGCCCAAGAGTCATGATTCAGAATGAAGTTATCGTTAATTCGGATGTTCGGATATGGCCAGAAGCCGTCCTAAAATCTGGAGATTGTGTCAAAAAGAGTTTGATAAATGAAAAATTTGGAATCTCTGTTGAGAGATCATAGAGCCATACGTGTAATCTCCTCTATCTCATTTTTATCTATTGCAGCTTTCGTGATTACTTTCTTTCTTACAAAAACATCTGCATTCGCCCTTAATGCCAGTGCAATACAATCGCTTGGCCTAGCATCCAGCTCTCTTTTTAAATCGTCTGTCTGTATGATCAGTCGAGCATAGTATATGCCGTCATCTAGAGTATCAATTAAAACCCATTTTATCTTAGCATTAAAACAATCCAAAAGTGAAATGAAAAGATCGTGAGTCATGGGTCTGGGCGTTATTTCATGGTTCAATGCAGATTCTATAGATGTTGCCTCAGATATACCCACATATATTGGAAGAACTTTATCCCCATTATATAATAGAACCATTGGAGTGGGTCCTAATGGTGTTTTCATCATATAAATGCCTTTGACGGTAACCGGAACTAGGTCGTTCATCAGTTGCCTATGAATCTGTATAAGTATATTAATCTGTTCCACAAAATTTTAAGACATACTAGACTGAATGACATATGGTTGATGATGATGCGAAGGATACTTATGATCATATCCCCAAGAGATTTTAGAGACGAGGAGCTTTTGGAACCGAAAGAGGTTCTCAAAAAAGCCGGATTGGATGTAGTGGTCGCAAGCGTTACCAGCGAAACATGCGTTGGAATGTTTGGCACCAATGTCAAACCAGATCATATCATTGACGAACTCAATTCGGGGGAGTTTGATGCAGTAGTTGTGGTTGGTGGTGCAGGAACCCCCATACTTAACAAATATGATAAAGTCCTACAAATTCTTAGAGATGCAAAAGATCAAAACAAGATATTAGCAGCAATTTGCCTTGGACCAATTGTAATGGCCAAGGCTGGAGTGTTGAAAGGAAAAAAGGCCACAGTATTCTCTTCGGGGATCTCTAAGATTGAAGAGGGGGGAGCACAATATGTCTCCGATTCTGTTGTAATTGATGGCAGAATTATCACCGCTAACGGCCCACAAAGCGCTAAGATGTTCGGAAATGCAATAGTTAATGCATTAGAATATGCTTCTCTCACTTCTTAATTAAATTACATGTCGTAGTATAGTACAATTAAAATTTAGTTTTTTACAATTTCCCTTAACTTCCTACAACAATATCGTAAAATAGCCCTTTTTGTTGAAACCTTGAAAATCAAATGTGAAAGGGGTTATTCCAATAGTTTGGATAGGATATAGGATTTGAACAAAGCTTATGTCCTATCTTAAATCTCTGTAAAATACTGAAGAACTCTTTTTTTGTTATCATAGACTACATCAGTTCTTAGTTGATTTGTTTGAGGATTCCAATTTGTTATATTAGTTTTAGCCAGAATATTTTGAGATTCACCTTGATTTAATATAAAATTAATTGGGGATATGTCAAAATGACGGCAATCTTTAGTATTATTTATAATGAAACAAACTCGGATATGGTTAGAAACTGCTGGCTTATTCAACAATTGCGATAATTCTATGTTCCCACTTAGACATAAAAAGGACTATTCTTTTATGGATATTATTTTCTTTTGTATATTGCCGATTCTTCCAAAATAACCGTCCACTTCCCAACAATATTTTAAGCCGAAAAGTTGTCAAACCCTATATCTGGCAGTTTTTTTCCATTTCACTTGTATGTGGAGCAATTTTTTGGATAAAGCCACCAAGGCACAAAGCTCTATGATCCATGCATCTACGATAAGCCCAAGAAATTTGATCGTGAAGTCCTTTATGCCATCAGAAGAATGCCATAATCGCATACTATAAGATGGAACGAGGGGACTGGCCATGAACACGAAAAACGGTAGCATCATCGCGGAAAACCACGTTATCTTTCTACTAAATGGAATTTTTGCTCTGTAGAATTCAGGAAAATATTTCAGACCCTCAAATGCTCCACATATCCATCTAACCCTCTGATTAAAGATGTCTTTTAAAGTCATGGGAGCTTGCTCGCCCACACGCGTATTAGCAAGAACGGCGATCTTGCCCTTTAGATAGATTTGTTGCGTAAGATCTGCATCCTCGCATATTGCAGTTTCATCAAATTTTATACTATCGAATATTTTGCCATCAAGAACGCCTATCAATCCGTTAAACTGCTTAAATCCATCCATTTTATCAAGAAGCCTATATAGATCTGATATAAGAAGATATTCGGCTGATATAATCTTTGATATTATGCTAGCATCTGGATTCGTAACATACCTAGGTGAACTAGCGATGGCTGCATCTTCTTTTTCAAGTGAAATGACACACTCAACAAGAAAATTTTTATCTGGACGACTATCTATATCAAAAAATGCAATGTAATCTGCTTTTACTGTTTCCAACACATCGTTTATAGCACCTGCTTTCCTTCCCTTAGGACTTCTGACGATGACATCTATAGGCTGGCCTTGCAAGTATTTAACGCGGGCATCGTCATCAAGAGAGTCTATGACATAGGTTATGCGCACATCCATAGATGTGCAATCCAATCTTGATAAAGATTTCAAGGATTTATCTATTACATAAAGAGGCTCATGCAACGAAACTGGAACGATGACATTTAATTTCATATCAGAGGCCGAGCTGAGAAAGTATCAAGGTTGCGATATCTTCTCCCATAAAAGCATTGGCCAATATATTAAGCACGATGCCTATGATTGC
>JAAEEL010000019.1 GCA_013415795.1 Methanocellales archaeon
ACTGAGAATTCCAAAGGTATGGTCTCAATTATAGACACTAAAACAGCTTCTGGTAGTTGTCCGATCATAAACCCCACCAATTAATACAGCTCTTATCTAATATATCAAAGTTGTCATTTCAGATTTTGTCACTATCTTTACTTTAGACGCTGTTAGGTGAAGCAATTTTTATCGATCTTTCACGAACTAGTTTTTTAGGTCCTGCAATTGCTACCACTGCAATTACAGTTGAAATGAACAGGATAAGGTAAAAGAAACCGCCTTGTTGAGTTTCAAGTACTGGAAAGATTTGAGCTGAATAATTGAACATGGCGTGAAAAATAAGAGCAACAAGTATACTACCTCCAGTATTGTTATACAACCAAGTTATTAGTATTGTAATCAGGATAGCAGAAAGGAAGAAAGGAAGAAAAGTGTACATGTAAATGACCTCATCACCTATCCAGAAGTACGGAATATGCCAAAGCCCCCATATAACTCCAAGGAATATGCTGGAATTAAGTGCATTAAATCGTGTCTGAATTCTATCAAGAGCATATCCCCTCCAGCCGAACTCCTCCTGAAGGGGTCCCTGAAATAATAAAACAATAGCAAAGTAAGAAACGATCGAAAATGGATCAGATAACCAGAACAGCTCAGGGATAGCGTCTCCCGCAAGTATTGCCAATAAGAGACCAACTCCGCATATTAGGGGGAATATCAGAATAAGGGGGATCCACCAAACTTTTGCAAATCTATAATCGAAACCTCTTTTCAACAATCTTATTACTCCCGTACTTCCTTCATTCCACCAAGTGAGTAAAAAAGCACTCACAAAAGGTCCCCATGCTGCTGGATTATTGGAGCTGAGTAAAAAGTCGACTAGAACTGAAGACCCCAAAAGTCCCCTCATTGCCAATGCTTCTGGAATCCAAAATAACCATGTTATGCCAAAGGCAATAAAAAAGAAAAACAATAAATTCCTGTTTTCTAGCTTATTTCGTTTCGCCATTTATTAAAAATATAAATTTATTATATACTTATATTTTATGGCATAATGATACCAGGGCGAAAAACCCAAAAAGATAACCTAGATTTGAAAGCTTTATGGTATATATAAGACATAACATGCAATTGGAGGATTTATGAAAATAGGACGTCGAAAGTTCCTCAAGTCTCTCGCACTTGCAGGTGCTATAGTCACTATTGGATTTTCAGGATGTGTATCCTCACCAGAGACTACACCAGCCAAAATACCTACGCCAAGGCCACCATTAGAGCCGACTCCAACATCAAAAACTACAACTAAAGACTTTACAGAAACTAAACTCTGTCCAAAATGTAAGAACAACGACATGTTCCTCGAAGACAAAAACGGTGTATTGTGGTGGGTGTGTTCTGAACCTGCATACTGTGGATATACTGAAAAAGTAACTGAGGAAGAAATTTTGAGAAAGTATGGATATATGAAATAAATCACATCGATTAAAAGTTGTAAACCATTAGAATCAAGACGCTCTTTTCATAGAATTCAGTTTCTCTTTACATATTACAGTACATCCCATCTAACCTATTAAGCCAGAAATATTCACCTAAAAGACCCATTAAAATCTTTTTTTACTTCTACTTCATGATATTCACATTCTGGGCAAATCCACTCCTTAAGGATGAATTCCATGTCTGAACCACAATTTGGACACTCTCTCTTCATAGATTCTCATACGTCAAGAATTACCTGGGCAGCCCATATACCATTAATTTGCTTGATTTCCATACCATGATATGTGCAAGCTTTTATATCCGTCTTCGTTCTGTGCCTGGCTTGATCTATGGGTTCACCTGAAACTTTTGCACTAAGTTTCATCTGATTTTCATCTATATGGACGTCAAATCTAGAGAAACCGAGACTTCCGGAATCGACGTAAAAGAGCAATTCGTTAAGCCACTCGAACATCAATGACTCCAAATCCTCCCCTTTGACATCGATGTTTTTCACAATTATAGGCTTTACATTATCAGTCTCGAGCATGACATCAAACATCGCAAGTGCGGCATTGGCAAAAACATCTTCTAAAGTTTTCCCATAGGCTTTGAAACATACGTCTGCCGTAGCAAATTCCAGAAATTCAAATTTTTTCATGCTGATGTCTCATTATGTGTACATATTACTGATCAAAATCATGATAACTCTTTGAATAGTCATCCTAAAAATCTTTCGTATTAGTCAAGACTGTTTTTTCAGAAGTTTTTTAGAAGGTGTTTGAAAGCCAAAATAATAGAATTGACGGTTTATCAAGTGATGAGATATAATAAGTTGTAGAAACGATGAAATTAGGGAATTAAAGGCTTAAAGGATAAAACCCATATCAAAGAACCTGTCTAACTTTGTGTGAGGTATAAATCCGAAGATATCTTTTCATGTAACTTCTCAAGTCTTTTATGAATGTTCTCCCAGTGGCTGCCTTTCCAATAAACTTTTCCGCAACTGTCGCAAATCCAAAAATCTACTCCTTCTTCAATTAATTCATCTGGTACATAATCTTCTCTTTTCAGCATGCATAGTTCGTTGGCCCGAACTTTTCTTATAAGTGCATTGCATAGCGTACATCTGGTCATCTTTGGTTCCAGATCGATATCATAGTGAGATACCATCTCTCCCAATTGTTCCATAATGTGATCAAAGTTAATCAAGCAAACTCTGACCCCAGAACGTTCTGCCCTAATTCTAAGTGTTTTATCCCTTGTGATTAAGATTCTTTTCTGTCCTGCAAATTTGAGTAAAAAATCATCCTCTTTGTCATCTAAGATGAAATCACTTGCGCTGAACGTATCATATCCAAGCAGTCTTAGCCAGGTAGTTAGCCTACCCAACATTCGATCTACTATGAACATCATCTCTTGGTCTTGGGTTTTTCCATCCTCGTATTTTCCATCCTCGTATATTTGAAATACAATTATATCTTTCATATATGCTGTTTTATTACTTAGTTCTATTAAAAGAAATTATAATTTAGTTCTATTAAAAGAAAGTCGCATAAAATTGTCGACAATCCTAATTCAAAGTACCTAATAACAAGATTAAAAACCAAATCTTTTTGCTTGGGCATGAATGCATCTAAAAAGAACCTATCTGGAATTTTCAAAATAGTATTTATTGGCAAATATGGCTGTATATCTAATGAAAGAAGGTTAATAAGAGTAATTAAAAAAAATCTTTCAATGAAATCAAATTTTATATGGAAAAAAGAAAGTTTATTGAGATTTGTTGAAATTTTATAAAGGATATGCTAGGCGATAGTATTAAATACGAGGGTAACCATGAAACTTTATATAACTGATTTTGTTAATTTTAACTAGGTGAATGCATATGAACGTTGAACAATACAAAGGTACTACCACGGTTGGACTAGTTTGTGATGATGGAGTTGTTTTAGCGACAGAGAGACGAGCAACGATGGGTAATTTTATCGCAAGCAAGGATGCCAAAAAGATATATCAAATTGACGATAAGGTAGGTATGACCACAGCAGGCATGGTAGGGGATGCACAAACCCTTGTAAGGTCAATTGCAGTGGAATCAAAACTCTATAAAATACGGAGACAAGAGCCCATGACCATCGGTGCTATCGTAACGCTGTTATCCAATATCCTGAGTGGTAATAGATACTTCCCATACTACGTTCAACTAATCATAGGCGGAGTAGATAAAAAAGGTCCGGGACTATATTCATTGGATGCATTTGGGGGGCAGCTAACAGAAAAAAAGGCTGTTGCAACAGGATCCGGTTCACCAGTTGCATATGGTGTCTTAGAGGATAGATATGTAGACAATATGCCAATAGATGAGGGTGTTACCCTTGCCATACGTGCATTACATACGGCTATGAAGCGAGATTCCGCTTCTGGAGATGGTATTGATGTGGTGAAGATAACGTCGAAGGGTTATGAAACAGTGGATGAAGCAGACATCTCCAAAAGAATAAAAGAACTAGCATAGCCGGTTCTTTTAAAGGAAAACTAAATGACAGTAGAAGAAGTTCTCAATGAGCTTAAAGTTAGAGTCCAAGAGGTACTTCCTAAGGGTATAACTATATCTCACATGGAATTTGAGGGACCAGAGCTTGTTCTATATACAAACGAGCCTCGAAAATTTGCAGATAACGGAGAAATCCTTAGGGCCCTTGCAAAAGATCTACGCAAGCGAGTCGTCGTAAGACCAGATCCCAGCGTTTTAGCCTCAGAAGAAGATGCCATTAAAAAGATTAAGGAGATTGTCCCTCCGGAAGCGGGGATTATCAATCAATATTTTGATATAAGTGTAGGTGAGGTGATCATTGAGGCAGAAAAACTAGGTTTAGTTATTGGTAGACACGGATCTATGCTTCGGGAAATCACCAAAAACATTGGTTGGACTCCTAAGGTAGTTAGGGCGCCACCAATTGAGTCATCCATAATCAAAAATATTCGCCAGTATCTTCGTTCTGAGAGAGATGTTAGGAAGGCCTTTCTAAGGCAAATTGGTAAGAAAATTCATCGAGAAGTAACTTCTAAAGATTCGTGGATACGCGTTACAACACTGGGTGGCTGTAGAGAGGTAGGCAGAAGTTCGTTTATATTGTCCACACCAGAGACGAAAGTGCTAATCGATTGTGGCATCAATGTTGGATCTGAGAATAATGGCACTCCCTATCTATATGTGCCAGAGGCATGTCCGATAGAACAGATAGATGCTGTTGTCATAACGCATGCTCACCTGGATCATGCTGGTTTAGTTCCTTTGCTTTTCAAATATGGTTACGAAGGTCCCGTTTATTTGACCGCCCCTACTAGAGACCTAATGGCATTGTTACAATTGGATTACATCGAAGTTTCTGCTAGAGAAGGAAAGAAGACGCCTTACGAGTCATCGATGGTCCGAGAAGCACTGAAACGTACGATAACATTAAATTACGGAGATGTCACTGATATAGCACCGGATGTAAGGTTGACTTTTCATAATGCCGGTCACATACTTGGGTCATCGATAGTACACTTCCATATTGGAGAGGGGCTTTACAATATTGCCTTTACAGGCGACTTTAAGTATGAGCCAACCAGGCTCTTCGATCCTGCTGTAAACGAATTCCCTAGATTAGAAACGCTGATAATGGAGGCTACTTATGGTGGATCTAAAGACAATCAGCCCTATCGAAGAGAAGCAGAAAGAGAAATGCACGCCATAATAAAAAGAACTATTTCTAGGAAAGGCAAAGTTCTAATACCAGCATTCGCTGTGGGTAGAAGCCAAGAAGTAATGATCGTACTGGAGGAGGCGATCAGAACTGGTCTCATTGATAAAGTTCCAGTTTACCTAGATGGCATGATATGGGAGGCGACAGCTATTCACACGACATATCCAGAGTACTTAAACAACGATCTACAGGAATTAATATTTCATAGGGGGCTGAACCCCTTCTTATCAGAATGTTTTACCCAAGTTGAATCTGCGAAGCGCCAAGAGATCATTGAGGGGGGGCCTTCTGTAATACTTGCTACATCAGGCATGCTAAATGGAGGGCCAGTGATGGAATACCTTAGGGCATTGGGTCCTGACGAGCTAAATACGCTAGTATTCGTAGGCTATCAAGCAGAAGGTACACTGGGAAGAAG
>JAAEEL010000091.1 GCA_013415795.1 Methanocellales archaeon
CGAGTTGTATCGCCATGGAATCCTGATCCATGATGATTTAGTGGACAGAGATGAGCAAAGAAGAGGTGGTAAATCATTTCATAGAATCTTCATTTATGATGACCGATTTGGTGAAAGCCTGGCAGTCTTCTATGGGAACGTCCTTTTCAGCCAAGCTCTAAGGATCTTATTTGATTCCAACTTTGATGTAAAGCCAATTAATAAAGTAATTCGGCTCTTTCTGGAGGATTATGAAGCAGTCAACAAAAGTCAGACTCTTGACCTGCTTTTTGAATACAAAGAACCTAATGTAGGGGAGTGGTATGTAATGGCTTCGAAAAGGGCTGCCTCACTGTTCAGGGCTAGTATTTTAACAGGTGCTATCCTAGGGGGGGCATCTGCACAAGATATTAAGATATTGGAAGGGGCAGCTATGCACATCGGTTATTCGTTTGACATCCAAGATGACATCATTGGCACATTCGCGTCGGAAGAGCAGTATGGAAGAGCAACGGGCGGAGACATTCTCTTGGGAAAAAAGCCATTACACGTAATTTATGCTTACCAAATGTCCGATAGGGATGCTCAGTATGAGCTGAGAAATATCATCAGAGCTAGGGAATCAAGCGAAGAGACGATAGACAAGATAAGAGAAATAATAAAAGAATGCGGTGCTCTGGCTAAGACAAAAGAGGTATCGAGAGATCATGCAAATAAAGCAATTAAGCTTGTAGATAAGACATCCTTGACTGCCGAATCCAAAAATTTTTTCAAAGATTTAATCAACTTTGTATCAGAGAGCTTGGACTGGTATAATTGATTCAATCTGGTAAGACAAATATGCCACTGCGAGTTTTTATGACCGATATCTCGTCTCCACCGTTTGCTCTCAAAAATGCTGGTCGTGACAGAATTATTGGCTCATATGTATCTGGATCGAGCACTTGAATATCGTCATCTTGCACCATGGTTAGGATGGTAGTCTTGGCATCACTTCTATGACCTAAAAGATCAGCTCCGGCCACATTACCCGAATCTGAGTTAAATCTTATACCCGTCTTTAAGTTCGTCCCAATAATCCTTTTCCCCATACTATTAATCTCAATTATGTGGTCTCCAATAGAGATTATATCCCCAACCATGAATTGGGGCAGTCGAACAGCAAATGATATACGGTAGACCTCTTTTCCTTCTCTTCTCCCAGCCAGTTTTGATGCTCTAGAAAAATTACCACCAAATCTCTCTATAATGGCCTTAGATACCTGCTCGCCAGCATAGGTGGGCACAACATAGATATCGATGCCCTCCTTCAACTCTCTTATTTCCGATATAAAGGTCATCCTATCTCTTTTTTGAAGTCGATTGATCATATTGTATGCGATGTCCTTACACTTTGATCTTTCATCTGCCGTAGGAAATCTATTTTCCGCCCTGATCTGAACTATGGCCTCATAATATCCTCCAGCGATCAGCCTACATCTATCGCATGATCTTTTATCAATCCGAACATCTACATCAAAATCTTTAGAAACGTCCATGCCCTTCACTACGGCATCCACATGTACATGCACCCGCATATTCCCACCCAATGTTTGGGGTGCAAAAGAAATATTAACTTCTTCAGCTGCTGGATTGATATGTAGCTGAGACCTAACGGTAGCTGTTGATATGCTAAGATTATCGCACTTAATCCACTTCTTACCATTCTGCAAAAACGATCCGCATGTTGTGCAAACCTTTGCAACCAAGTGGAGTGGGCATTCCACCAGATCAAATCTATCCAAGAAACATTGTGCACAGAACCCATCATAGAGCCCATTATCCGATCTCCGGCCGCAATTTGGGCAGAAAAGATATGAAGTCATTATGGCATCCGCACCATTTTAGCATGTTGCAATCCACTTATGGTGCTAACGTTTTCCTTATCGATAACTCGAATTTTTAATACCACAGTATATCGCCTTCTCTACTAATAAATTAGCGATGGTAGATTTTTGAAGTGCACCTATAACTTCTGTCTCAGTAGAAGATTCAAACTTTAGATTCCCTTTGAAGCATGAATATCCAACTTGACCTCTCAGAACGTTTTTCCTATGAGTTCTCCGTCGCATGTTTCACCCATAACTTCAGATTAACTGTTACACATTTTTATATGCATCATTCTTTAACTATTTTAATAAATTTGGATCCAGGCTCGTAAACATCGCCCTGCTGCTTTAATTTGGCTATCAATTCTTCTGCTTTTCTTCTCTCAATCCCGCTCTCTTCTGCCTTATCGTAGACTTCTTCTTTTGGAGGTGCACCTCCATGTTCGCGTTCAAGTTCCCTTATTATATCCTTAATCAACTTGATCTTGTCTCGTTGGCTTTTAGTTATTCCGACTGCTATCACGTCTACGTCGAACAACCCTGTCTCACGATCGATGCCAACTTGTCTGAGACAGGCATCTGTGATGCGTATGACTCGATCTGCGTCTTCTTCGAGTATTTTGTCACTCAGTCTCATTCTTGCAGAAGCTTCGGCAAGTCTAACTAAAGCCTCCAAGGAGCGTGCAGTCACTGGCACCGGTGCACCGTCATCGCCTTGTTTTCGCGTCCCAAGGTAGAAATCTCTAAGTCTTTTCCTAGCGTCATCGCTCATTATAGGGTATATTCGCTTGGCGTAGGCGATGTATTTGCGCATCAGTTCTGGTTCAGTCGCAGGTCTTACAGTCTCCATAGCAGATTCTACTTCTTCTTTCGTTATTTTTCCAGAGGAAAAGTACTTTACATGTGCTGACAACTCTCCCGCATAATGTGCTTTTAAGATATGGTCTGCGATTTTCGCATCCAATTCTATGTTTGGCTCATCCATTACAGGGAAAATCAAATCGAACCTAGATAAAAGCGCAGGAGGTATATGGATTTGATTTGCTATTGGCTCATATTTATCAAATCTACCGTATTTTGGGTTTGCAGCACCGAGCAAAGCGCACCTCGATCGCAATGATGCCACAACGCCTGCTTTGGCTATGCTGATAGTCTGCTGTTCCATTGCCTCATGCAAAGCACTCCGGTCTTCTGGCCTCATCTTATCTATTTCGTCGACTGCAACTATTCCCTTATCTGCCAACACAAGTGCACCTGCTTCAAGGGTCCACCTGCCTTCGCCGAACTCGTCTTTTACTGCGGCAGCTGTAAGGCCTGCAGCGCTCGTACCCTTTCCACTGGTATAGATCCCTCTTGGAGCCAGTTTAGCCACGTATCTAAGCAATTGCGATTTGGCTGTACCTGGGTCTCCGACGAGTAGCAGATGGACATCCCCTCTTACTCGAGTACCATCCGGCAACGATTTTGGTATGCCAGAAAATAATTGAAGCGCCATTGCTTCCTTGATATCCTCATAGCCGAATATGGATGGTGCTATGGAGTTTACCATTATCTCATAAATGTTCGGACTTTCTGACAGCTCAAGAATGGCTTTTTCATCATCTCTGGAAATTTCAAGAGCTTCGAACTCTTGTTCTTGAATCTCAATGGAGATACCTTCTAAATAGACATCAAAAAAAGTGCTCTTTCCTGTTGGAACTGTTCTCTGGTATGAATGAAGGATGCCCGTCACGACCACCCTGTCCCCAGGAACTACCTGTCCAGTTAGATCATCCTCTACGTTTACATCTATGGTCTGTGGTTGTTCCCCTCCTCTCAGCTCTTCTGGAGATTCTTGGATCTGAAGTTTTTGCGCATCTATAAAAGAAGATTCATTAAATACAAGCTTAAATGGGCCTTTTCTCTTACAGTCATTACATTCATAGGGTTCCCTAAATTTAATTTCATTTTGTAAGACAAGAGTAATACCATCACAGAGTACGCACTGAAATGCAGCTTCAGTGACCTTAGGGCGCACAGCGGTGGCTTTGCGGACTATGCCCTCTATAGAAATCAACTTTGAGATATTATCGCTTCTGAGATCCCGTATATATATCCTTTCGGGGACCTTGATCACTCTTACATGCACTCTATCGAGCGATACATCAATGGGAAGGTCGATGATCTTCAAAGCCTCTTCTGCAGCTTGAAGTATATGATGTGGCCTCTCTAAAAAAGAATCAGCTAAATCGACATCATATCTCTCGATATCTGGAAACTCGACTATCAAACTACGCTCATCTGGGTAGGAATTTGCTAATTGAAGTATTTGCTGCTTATAATATTGCTTTAAGAACTCCTCCCATTTCGAAACTGGCATATTAAATTATATGGTTCAAAAACATAAGAAGTTTGCTCTGCTCATAACAAACCAAGACCTTTAAGCTCTTTTGAGATCTTTTTCACCGCAGCTTCTATGTCTTCTGTTTTTTTTCCACCCGTGATGACCAACTTGCCAGACCCAAATAGCAATACGACCACCTTGGGCTCTTTTATTCTGTAAACCAATCCAGGAAACTGCTCCGGCTCATACTCTATGTTCTCTAAACCTAGTCCGATGGCTATCGCATTTAAATTAAGCTCAGACCCCAGATCAGCA
>JAAEEL010000092.1 GCA_013415795.1 Methanocellales archaeon
GCTCTTGTAATGGTCGGATATAGAATCTTTAAAGAATGGAAGCCAGAGGACACGCTGCTAGGTGTATGGAGCATCATCATGTTCCTTGCAATAGTTGGACAGAACAGGTTTGCATACTACTTCGTGGTGAATGTAGCAATTCTCTCTGGATATTTTGGCGTCAAAATGTTGGAATGGGGCGGCTTGGGTAAATTGTATGAGGATTTCAAAAGAAGGGTAAAGGATTCTAGCGATTTTGGTCCTTTCGTTTCCAGATATGTAAAAATACATCGTCATGTATTTGTCGTTATACTGGTTATTTTGCTTCTCATCTATCCTAACGTCAACATAACGATGGGATCTGGACCAGGTGCAGCAAGGTGGACAGGTGGGCCCAATATGGACTGGTACTCTGCCTTGTACTGGATGAGATATAATACACCAGATCCTGGCATAGATTACTATGAGCTCTACGAAGCACCTGCACCAGGAGAGATATATAAATACCCGGAATCTGCCTACGGGGTGATGAGCTGGTGGGACTATGGTCACTGGATCACCAGAATAGCTCACAGGATACCTAATGCTAATCCATTTCAGTCAGGCATAGGAGGTCCCATAGGAAGTGATAATCCCGGAGCTTGCGTTTTTTTCATCTCAAAAACTGAAGCAGAAGCAAATGAAGTTGCAGACGAGCTCGGTGTGAAATATGTAATAAGTGATTTCATGATGGCAGACGTATGGAATGCATATTATAACAAGTTTGGAGCGATGACTGTTTGGGCTGGTGATACTGAAGGATATTATGTTCAGGTTAATGATACCGGGGAAGGGCCTAGATTTATACCCAGCCCCAAATATTTCAGCACAATGGAAGCCAGATTGCACATATTTGATGGCAGAGGAGGACAACTTAGTGAAGATATTTATCTGGAGCCTTTACTTCATTATAGGCTTATCCACGAGTCTTCAAGCACTATAATCACTATGGGTGGGGAAGAAGTCAAATTTGTGAAGGTTTTTGAATATGTTCCCGGGGCTAAGATAATTGGAAGTGCGCCTGAAGGTACTAACGTTTTAATAAACATTGAAATCAAGACCAATCAAGGTCGAACTTTCACTTATTCTCAAACTACAACTTCCAATGGAAGCTATGAGTTCATTGTTCCTTACTCTACAGAGGGTCCTATAACTGGTGGAACACAGTTTGATACGATGCCAGTGGGACCATACATTATAATAGTTGGAGATATGGGGGGGGAATTTAGAGTCACAGAGGATCAAGTTATGACAGGAGAAACTATAATATTGACTTAGTTTGATTTATTTTTATATCCTACTATACTCCCGTCATTCTATTAACTCTCCGTATTTGTTCATCCAGCACTTACTTTTTGCTTTTTGGATAATTCTCCACTTTTTAAAATATACTTTTTATAGTATATTGTTTAAAATATCTGAAACAGCTAGTGTTTTTAACTCAAGATATCTTGAAAGCTCAAAAAAATCTTCGAATCAACAATTTTTGATTGAGTTGATAACTAAGTGTGGGATTTGATAATTAAATAGGAAACTTGATAGAAAAACACACATAGCAAATCTTATATTGGGGTGATAGAAATGAGCAGTAAAGTGAAATAATATAAAATCAAGACATTTTAGGTGAACGTCAAATGAGAGATAAAGTTTGCATCTTAATTCCAACACTCAACGAAGCAAATACAATAGGCCATGTAGTGGAAGAGTTCAGTTCTATGGGATTTCTAAACATCTTGGTTATTGATGGGCATAGCACTGACGATACCATCAAAATAGCAAGTGAAAAGGGTGCTAAGGTTGTGACCCAGAAAGGAAAAGGCAAAGGTCAGGCCATTCAACAAGCATTTGATATAATTGAGGAGGACGTCATCGTGATGATCGACGGAGATGGTACTTATCTACCAGAAGAGGCGGATAGATTGCTAGCGCCGATCGAGAAGGGAAATGCTGATCATGTTATTGGAAACCGATTTTCAGAAAAGAAGAACGGAGCCTTTACAAAATTAAATCTGTTTGGCAACAAAATTTTGAACAAATCATTTGGTCTTGCGTACGGTACTTGGATAACCGATATTTTGTCCGGATATAGGGCGTTCACAAAGAAAGCAGTAAAAGAATTAGAGCTGAATAAGACAGGATTTGAGACAGAGGCAGAGATAACCATAGAGAGTGTTAAAAAAGATTTGAGAATGGTGGAAGTGCCAATATCCTATCTATCTAGACATGAAAGAGGTTCAACAAAACTTCATCCTCTTAAGGATGGCCTTAGAATCGGAATCACCATATATAAACTTACTAAAACGTACAATCCTTTGTTATATTTTGGCCTGCTTGGGGCGGTTTTCATGGTATTGGGCATTTGTGTAGGATTCTACGTCGTATTAGAATGGTTCAAAGGAATAACTCGCATTCCAATGACTATACTTGCCACTTTGCTGATAGTTATGGGCGTTCAAATGTTAATTTTTGGTCTTCTAAGTGATATACTATCGTTATTCCACAAAGAAGTGATGAGGGAGTTCAGAAGAAAGTAGATAATAAAATCGCTCTTATTCATTATGCAGTCCTCTCTTTACACAAAAATAATCAAGAATTATATTAGAATAATTTTTATTCAGCTATGAAAGCAATTATGTATATTATACCTCATAACAATAATTAGTTAGGTGAAAAAATTGAAACTAGTTCCAGATACAAGTGTCATCATAGATGGGAGAATTACTGCTAAAATAGAAGGAGGAGAGTTCGAGGGAGCCCAAATTCTCATCCCAGAGGCAGTTGTCACAGAACTTGAGGCACAGGCTAACAAAGGTAGGGATATTGGATTCAGTGGCTTGGATGAACTGAAGAAATTAAACGAGATGGCAAAAGAAGGTAAGATTACATTAGAATACACAGGCGAAATTCCCACGCTTGAGCAGATCAGGCTTGCATCTAGGGGGGCGATAGATGCCATAATCCGTGCTGTAGCGGTTCATCACAAAGCCATTTTCATAACAAGTGATATCGTACAGTCAGAGGTAGCTCGAGCAAAAGGGTTAGAAGTTATCTATTTATATCCAGAGAAGGAAGAGTTGGGGCCCCTCTCTATCCAGAAATTCTTCACCGATGACACTATGTTCGTACTTCTAAAGGCCAGGGTTCGCCCAATGGCAAAGAGAGGGACTGTCGGAAGGATGCGATTGGTTAAGATAAGAGATCAACCTTGTACAGAAAAGGAGCTGCGTGACATATCGCACGAGATCCTAGAAAGGGCCAAGAGTGATCCTGATGGCTTTATCGAGTTTGAGAAGAGGGGAGCCACCATCGTCCAGCTTGGATCTATGAGGATAGCGATAGCCAGTCCTCCTTTCTCGGATGGCATGGAAATAACGGCAGTACGCCCTATTGCGAACGTCACGCTAGATGACTATCGATTTTCTAATGAATTAAAAGCAAGGTTGGTTGAGAGGCAAAGAGGAATAGTTGTTGCTGGACCGCCTGGTGCGGGAAAGTCTACTTTTGCCGCCTGTTTGGCAGAGTTTCTGCAAAAGAGCGGATATGTGGTGAAGACAATGGAATCCCCCAGAGATCTTCAGGTACCAGATGAGATCACGCAGTACGCTCCTCTGGAAAACGACATGGTTGCTACGGCAGATATACTTCTCCTGGTCAGACCGGATTATACAATCTATGACGAGGTGCGCAAGACATCCGACTTTCGTGTATTTGGAGATATGCGACTAGCTGGTGTGGGAATGGTGGGGGTGGTTCATTCCAACAGGGCAATAGACGCCGTGCAGCGATTGATAGGGAGAGTTGAGCTTGGCATCATCCCGCAGATAGTTGACACGGTTGTATTCATCGACAGGGGCGAAATAGCCAAGGTATATGACGTGACGTTCAAGGTGAAAGTGCCGAATGGAATGGTTGAGGAGGATTTGTCTCGCCCAGTTATAGAAGTGGTTGACTTTGAGTCAGGACGTACGGAATACGAAATATACTCCTACGGAGACCAAGTTGTGGTCATGCCTGTTGAGAATCCAAGCAAACCAGCTTGGTCTCTGGCAGAGAAGGAAATTCATAAAGTTATTAGCAAGTATTCACGTGGGGACATAGATGTGTTGATGATATCGGACGGAAAAGCTATCGTTTATATTGATGGTCGGGATATTCCTAGGATATTGGGCAAAGGTGGTAAGAATATAGATCGAATTGAAGGCATTCTTGGGATAAGCATAGATGTTTGCGAAAGGGAGGATTAAAATAGGGAAAACAAATCACCATAAATCTTTCAGGGGATTTGTAGCGAAGAATAAAACTATTGGTTGAGAGGCAAAGAGGAATGTTGTTGCTGGACCGCCTGGTGTGGGAAAGGCTACTTTTGCCGCCTGTTTGGCAGTCTTATTGAAACCACCAACCGATAAATTCTACAGTGAAGTTTTAACTCTCTAAACAAGATTGTTAAAAAAGTAAAAAAATCAAAATCTTATCGCGTTTTAATATTATTTCTACAGCAAATATTTTCTAGGGCGTTCTTGTTTGTAGTCATCAATACGTTTATTCAAATATCTGCACACTAGTCCTAACTCCTAAACGTATCCCATGTATAGCCCCTCTCTATTGAGCAGTTTATTGAGGCTTGATGTCAGTTCTGATTCTAGCTTCTTTTGCTTGCTCGAAATTATCTCTCGTAGCATATCCGTGGATTTTGGGGAATAGTTTCCA
>JAAEEL010000093.1 GCA_013415795.1 Methanocellales archaeon
TCTGCATTCGGCGCGAAAAATGGTAGTAATACATAGGTGAACACAAGGAGCGATATGACAAACACCAGGATATTTGCCGTCGGTCCGGCGGAGAACATTTTCATCCTTGATTTTGCTGTTGCCTTCTTTACCTCTTCTTCGTCAGGTTCTACAAACGCTGCAGGTAGGATCGCAAGGACAGCAAGTCCAAGCGACTTTATTTTCATATCCTCTGCCTCTGATAATATTCCGTGTGAAAACTCATGAACTATTATAGCGATGATAAGCGCAACTAATCCGTATGTAATTGGAAGAGCCAAACCTGGAAAGAGTACAGTTTCCCTCGCACCAACGTCAGTAGGTATGATTTGTGGATATTTGATTAACAAGATCGCAGTTGCAATTATGTATATCGCTGTGAAGATCATCATCATCGTTGAGACGATAATACATAGAATCCCCGCTTTTTTCCAAAAAGGTCTGAACCTGTGTGCTATGTATGCTATGCTATCCTTCCCATGATCAGTACGCCAAAGCAACATTGGGCCAGAAACTTCGAATTTTTGTGGTAGCAGCCCTTTCTTATGGAGAGTTATCAGTACACCCCATCCTATGAGCACTAGTGCAATGATACTCCATGGTGATAAGAAATCAATATGCATTTATATTGCCCTTTACTATGTAAATTTGGTGACTTAAATTGTTCTCGATGGTATATATAACTACGAGCGATTTGGACGAAGCCAAGTTTATTGGGAGAACTTTAGTAAAGGAGAGATTGATTGCCTGTGCAAACATATTTCCAATAACATCGATATATCATTGGGAAGGCCTACAGGAAAATGAAGAAGTTGTAGTGCTCCTAAAGACGACTACTGATAAGTTGAAAAAAATAGAACAGCGTGTAAAAGAATTGCACAGCTATGAAATCCCTTGCATCATCTCTTTTGCAATCGATGGCTATAAGGACTATCTGAATTGGATTAAAAGAGAGGTAAAATGAGAAGAAAGCCGGCAGAAATGGGATATCGTAAAACTGTCGTTTACGATCAAGAAAGATGGAACATCTTAAAGCGAATGAGGCATAGGACAAAAAGTTTGATGACATCTTTGGATAAAGCAAACATCGAAAGCATCGTTCATGGTAGCGTTGCGAGGGGGGATATATCTTTTTCCAGCGATATAGATATCTTCGTTCCACAGATCACTCAGTCATTTCGGATGGAAATTGCGCTGAGAAAGTACGTCATATTTCAGCGAAAGATTGTTCAGGCGACGCCTTTTCATTTGCCAAAGGCACATATTCTGCTAGATGAAAAAACAATGGTTACATTTCCTCTCGCATCTCCTAAAAGGAGGGAGACAGAATTCTATCGGTTCGGAGGTCAGCTAGGACTTGAAGAGATTGATCATAGAGTGGCTGGCGCCGACAAACGTTTGATGCTTATTGAGCCAACTTCTGATGGGCATATTGAGACACCTCTCAGCGAATTATCTCTGGAGTATGTTGCCAAAGTCATCGGTGTATGTAAAGACACCATTGAAGAACGCATTCGAGTTCTAAGGAGAAGAGCAATTACTGGAAGGACGGGCGTTTATCTTGATTATGTTCTATGTGAGGATCAAAGTTTTGAGAAAGCACTTAATGAGATAGCATCTAGAGATCCAGCTATTAGAAGACGAGTATTTTCATGAGGGTATTAGGCAGCCAAGACTCACTTATTTAGGGAACGATAATGAGCTTATTGGTATTTTTTTTTGTCTCAGGCGATCATGCCCTAATTGTAAAACTGAGGATTGAGTATTATTATGACTTACATTAGAGTCGATTAGGTATGGTACGGTATATATGAATAATATGGCTACCACCTATCCAGAGGAAGTTAAAAGAAGTGAAAAAGATGAATCTATATCTATCACTTACCTAGGTCATTCTACTGTACTTATAGAATCTAAGGATTTCAGATTTATTACGGACCCCATATTTAGTAACAGGATTGCACGTTTCTTTAGAAGGAGAAAGGTTCCTTTGGATGCAAATATTGAAGACTTACCTTCAATTGATTCAATCCTTATATCTCATGGACATTATGATCATCTTGATACACCAACTCTCAAAAAGTTTGCAAAAGATATTCCAATAGTTGTTTCCAAAAGCTTGAGAAAGATCATTGCAAGACTTGGATACTCTGACATTAGATCCTTATCTTGGTGGGAGGGTACAAAAATAGGAAAGACCAAGATCATAGCTGTACCAGCTTTCCATTTTGCTGGTCGACCTCCTTGGTTGATAAGGAACGATTACCAAGGATATATCATCAAAGGAAAGGCAGTCGTTTATTTCGCTGGCGATACAGGACTTCAAAACGATTTTGAGGAAATAGGTAAAAATTTTGAAATTGATTTGGCCTTACTGCCAATCGGTGCATATTCACCTAATTCCTTCAGGAAGTACCATCTCAGTCCAGAAGATGCTATCAGGGCAATGATACTTCTAAAGGCAAAGAAAATGATACCGATACATTGGGGGACATTCGGACTTTCCTTTGAACCTATGACTGAGCCACCAGAGAGACTAACAAGGATAACAAAAGAATATCACTTAGAGGAGCAAGTATTAATTCTGAAGCCCGGAGCTGTAGCAGAGCTATGAAATATTTTGGAACATTAGCGAAAAAATGTGCAATTGTGTTATGGGTGTAAAATGAAAATAAAAAGAACAATACGAACTTAAAATGTCAAATATAGATGTTAAATGCTACTTTTGTGGACTAACTTTCAGAAAGACGAGAAATATTATAAGAACACTAGTTTTCTTAGTGCCCACTAAAGTATGCTTAAACGGGTGGTCACTATTACAAATGGACTCTAAACAATCCAAACTTGACTTGTAATGGTTTAGACTTTAAGGGCAAACGCCGGAATAGGGGCAAAGTTACATAGACCAAAACCTATTTATATGTTAAAACATACATAACTTATAATAGAGGTGTTAAGTTGGGTAAACTTACAATATATCTGGGTGATGAGGAAGAGCAGAAGCTACATGCAATTACGGATCGATTGAAGAAAGGCATAACGTCGGAAATACCAGATTTGAAGATAGACCTGAGCAAGAGCCAGATCGTCAAAATGGCTATTAATGGATTACATGCCAGGTTGTTCCCGAATAAAGAGTAGGAAGACTTGACAAAGTGGACCTCATAAATAACCCTATTTTGCATTTTTGATGCTAAGTCATAAACCAAGGTACTTTTAAATGTAGACGCACATCGTACGGCATTTTATGGTGCAAATCTTGAATAGCAAATAGCCTTATCAGTGAGACCTTACATAGAATGTCAAATAATTGCTATTGCACTAGAAAAGGTTTTACTTTGAGCCCCTCTCAATTTTATTATTAGGATTCACCAGTCCTCCGGTGACTATCATTTTTAATCCATCCTCTATGCTCATATCTAATGGTATAACATCTTTTTCAGGAATCATCACTAGAAATCCTGAGGTGGGGTTGGGTGCTGTCGGTACAAATACGTTTAGGGTGTGTTCTGCAGTTTTTTCTTGAATTTCTTCTGCACTACCACCTGCTACAAAACCTATTACATATATGTCTTTCCGAGGATATTCTATCAAAACTACTCTTTTAAATTCTTCTTTTTGCATGAGTAAAGCAGCACTTGCTTGTTTTATGGATGAATGAATCACCCGCACCAGAGGACTTTTACATAAAATCCTCTCAAAAAATTCAACCCATTTTCTCCCTAAGGCATGACTTACCATTGATCCTACCAATAAAACTAAAAGTAACATAATTGTAAGACTCAAGCCAATAACAGGGTATCCAAAAATCCTTATCACTAAAGGTCGCAATATGCTATCCAAGAAATCAAACAAAAACCACACTATATATAGCGTTGCTAATAAAGGTACCAATACCACTAGGCCAGCGATAAAATAATTTCTTAATCTTGCAATCATTTTATATCTTTCTTTATACATCACGTCTATTAAGGATATCTATCTTTTCAACATCAATTATTGAAGTACAAATTTAAAAAGGGGTCAATGCATCCACCAATTTGTAGACTAGATTAGAGCAACCCTAAACACTCTATCTGGCTTCTTACCATCTCTACTCCTTTTTCGCAATCTTTTAAAGTTTTACCCCCCGTTACCACTAGTTTGCCTGAGCCGAATACAAGTACGACCACCTTGGGCTCTTTTATTCTGTAAACCAATCCAGGAAACTGCTCCGGCTCATACTCTATGTTCTCTAAACCTAGTCCGATGGCTATCGCATTTAAATTAAGCTCAGACCCCAGATCAGCA
>JAAEEL010000094.1 GCA_013415795.1 Methanocellales archaeon
CAATAATCCGATCAGCGAATGAAGGCAATGTCGTAATAGGGATATGCGGCGGCTTTCAAATACTTGGAAAAAAACTAATCGATAATGGGTTTGAATCTAACAGGGAGGAGATCGAAGGTCTTGGGTTATTGGACGTCATAACGAGATTTGACTCAAGTACTAAGATCACAAAACGTGTTGAGGGAACAGTAATCGGAGACGGAATATTGGAAGAATTTCAGGGAGAGGTCATCACTGGTTATGAGATTCATATGGGCAAAACCACTCAAAGCGATAAATCATGTTTTTTAATTAATAGAGGTGATGAAGTCATCCGTGACGGTGCGATTAAAGGAAGTGTATTCGGAACATATGTTCATGGTATTTTTGATAAAGCTCCTGTGCGAAAAGCCTTATTAAAAGCCATTAAAAGGCCATCTGAAAGCATTGAGAGAGATCTGGATGATGAGATCAATAGGTTGGCTACAATCTTTTCTGAGAGCGTGGATGTTGGAAAAATAGAGGCATTTATATGAATAACCTAATTTTCTTGGGTGCGAAAAGTTGTGGAAAAAGCAAAATCATGGATTCCTTATGCATATTACTTATTGAAAAAGGCTGCCGATTATTCTGCTTTAATGCGCAGGATGTTATCCCTATGGAGGCTATTGCTCAATCTCGAGGCAGATATGATTCTATACTAGTGGAAGCCTCTGAACTGACAGACGTTAATATTGCAGATATGGCTGATACCTCGATTGTTTTGGTTGGAGATATAGAGAGGGGTGGCGTATTTGCCGTGCTATATGGGATGTATGTACTTCTAAAGGGTAGGCATATATCTGGCTTTTTGATAAACAAATTCAGAGGTGACGATCAAATATTAAAGCCTGGTCTGAAGTTCTTGGAAGAAAAAACAGGAGTTCCGTTTCTAGGATTAATTCCGTATGTCTCTGCAGAGGACAATTTCATCGATATTTTGAGGATGAGCGTTGAACTCGATTTGATTTCAAAAATATTGGGTGTTGACATATGAGGGTCAGAAAAGAAGTATTGGAATTAGGACAATGCATACATGGGGGTAGTGCTCCAGAAGTTATTGGAACTAGCGGAAAGATGATAGACTTCAGCATAAACGTCAATCCAGTTGGGCATCCTGATATAAGAGAGATATTGCTATGTGCATATGAAAACGTCCATAGATATCCAGATAATCAATATTTAAAATTTAGAGGAGCAGCAGCATCTTTTACAGGTGTTAACCGTGAAAACATAGTTCCAGGAAACGGGTCTGTAGAGATAATCCGTCTGTTTGCTGAGTTGATCCTTGAAAGTGGTGATAAAGTAATAATAACTTATCCAACTTTTTGTGAGTATGAGTTTAATTGCAGGTTTTTCGGTGCAAAACCGCTTTTTGTCGAACATTCCAAGTTAGATACAATATCGGATGAAATGCTAGAAGAATCTAAGATACTTTTCCTATGCAACCCAAATAATCCAACAGGAGAATTGGTTCGGCGCTCTAGTTTAGAAGAATTGGCACACAGATGTGTCAAAAATCAGACATATCTATTTGTGGATGAAACTTTTATCGAACTCTCAGATCCCGAGCAAAGCATCGTTAATATTGCAGCAAAAGAGGATTTCATCTTTGTTTTGCGATCACTGACTAAGTGCTTTTCCGTTCCAGGAATTAGGATTGGATATGGCATAGGATCCAGAAGTTTGATCGAACTGATGAATAAATCACGACTTTCATGGAATCTAAGTTGTTTTGCTGAGGAAGTAGGCGTTTATCATTTTCAAGAATCTAATTACTTGGAAGAATCGCGTGAACTGATAAAAAGTGAGCGAAAATGGTTGATAAGTAAGCTGAGCGAAATTGGGGTTGTACGTCCATTAGAAAGCGATGCAAATTTCATCTTGCTTGATATTACTGGGACTGGTTTTAGTTCTAGCGAGCTTACAGAGTGTATGCTTTATCATGGTTTTTTAATAAGAAATTGTAGCTCCTTCAAATCTTTAGGAGAGGACTATGTCAGGGTTGCTGTGAGAACTAGGAAAGATAATGAGAAACTCGTCGCCGCACTAAAACAGGTCATTGATCCTAATTCTAGAGCGAGTTGTGAACACTATCCATGTCATTTCATGGGCCAGGATTGTACGTTCTGTTTCTGCCCGTTCTACCCTTGTAATGATGATCGCCTTGGAAAAAATGTGAAAAAATCATCGGGCGGATTTGCATGGAGTTGCATTAACTGTGACATCATCCATCAAAAAGATATTGTACAGGATATACTGGAAGGGCTCCTTGCAAGTGATGAATTAAGCAAAGTCTGGAAAAACATAGAGATGAGATTATGAGCTTGAATATCTTGCTAATTGCAATCCTAATCGATCTCTTTTTTGGAGAGCCTTCTGAGAAACTTCATCCAGTGGTATGGATCGGTAAACTTATAGATGGTTTACGGGCGCATATGAAAAAGTCAAAGATATACGGGGCTATTTTGGTCTTAGGAGTTGTCGGCTGTTTTACATTAGTAGGATATTTAATTGACCTTATACCCGGGGTCTTTGGATTGCTTATATCAGCTTATTTTCTAAAGGCGACATTTTCTATAACTTGCCTAGCTGACACCGCAAATATGATGAAAAAACATCTCGATATTGGTGATCTTGAGAATGCTAAGAAGGATTTGCCCAAACTTGTGGGAAGGGATACAGAGCAGCTATCAAAAAAAGAGATGAACTCTGCAGTTATAGAATCGGTTGCAGAAAATTTCGTGGATGGAATTTTTTCGCCCTTATTCTACTTCCTGCTTTTTGGATTACCAGGGGCATTGGCATACAAGGCGATCAACACCCTTGATTCCATGGTCGGACAAGGTCATTTTGGATACTTCTCTGCAAGATTGGATGACTTGGTGAACTATATACCAGCAAGACTATCCGTGCTCTTTATCTTGGCAGGATCTGTTTTATATGGTTCACCTCTTTCTGCACTGAAAGTATCGTGGAGAGACCATGGCTTGACAAAAAGTCCGAACTCTGGATGGCCGATGGCCGCTATGGCAGGTTCATTAGAGATATCTCTTAAGAAGCCAAAAAATTATATACTTGGCAGTGATCTTGAAATGCCAGAAACACATCATATAAAAAGTGCAATACGTATTATGGAAATGTCAACAACGTTTTTAATAATTGTATTCTTTATGATCGCCTATTTTGTACCAATGTACTATTAGGTGGAGGAAATATCGATGAAAATTAAAGAGATGCTAGAATCTAAGGGCATATCGATTGAAAAAATAATTTCTGCTGCAATGCAGATGCATGTCCCTCATCCTGGTGTTGAGACCAAAGAGGAGGCGAGAAAAATCTTTGGAATGGAGCTGGAGCACGCATTGGCAGATCCGAATCTATGCGCCCTAATTTATGCTGGCATCGCTATTGAGAGAGATGTTGATAAAGGATTGATTTTTTTTGAGGATAGATATGACCTAGATGATGCATCACTTATCGCCGATGAGGTTCTAGGTATGAGCATTTCAAAATACATAGGCGGGTATAAGGGCTTGTTTGAATACATTCGATGCGATAAATCCAAGCCAGGTATAGTGGCTGAACTTGGTCCTTTCATGGATGACGTGGTTGCAGGGCTCATAGGGGGCATTTCAGCAAACATGTATGATGCTGGTCTAAGAAAGAATCGAGAGAGACAAGAATGAATGGCACACTCTATACAATAAAAGCAGGAATAGGTTTTTTCACCACCATTCCAGTTGGAATAGACGTTGATGGTATGCAAAAGCTTAGTTTAAATGCATACTTTTTCCCACTTATAGGCGCCATAATAGGTCTTTTGGTTGGCTGCATTGGACTTGTACTAAGCCATTTGCCATCATATTTGTTTTCCGCATTACTCATCTTCATTTTATATCTCGTTACTGGACTGAATCATTTAGACGGATTAATGGACTTTGGAGACGCGCTCCTTACACATGACACTACTGAGGAAAAAATAAGGGCCATGCGCGACCCCTCGGTGGGTGTGGGCGGAATTGTTTTTTGTATGATTTCAATATTGATACTCTTCTCTGGCATAATTACACTCCAGCAGAACATATTGTTCTCAATCTTGGCGGCTGAGATTTGCGCAAAGCAATCCATGTTAACTGCAGCAATGTTTGGAAGCAGTACGTATAAAGGATTGGGATCTATATTCATTGATAATGTTACAATGCGCGATTTCCTCATAGGACTGACATTTTCGATGATAACTTGTTGGCTCACTTTGGGTATGGTAGGAATCATTGCTTTATTTGCCGCAGTTTCATCTGCATTGATCGTTGTAAGCATTTCAAATCATAACTTTGGTGGTGTTAGCGGGGACTCTTTAGGAGCGATCAATGAAATTGGGCGCATATTGGCGTTGATCGTGGGGGGGTCAGCATGGACACTATTGTGATGGCAGGGGGATCTGGAACTCGATTGGGCAGAGGAGATAAACCAATGATAAATTTAAATGGAAGACCTATGGTCTCCTACGTATTGGATGCTCTTCTACAAAGCGAAAAAGTAGACGAAATTTTTGTCGTAACGTCCCCCCATACTTTGAAAACAAAAAGGTATTTGGATGCCCATTTTACTGTGATAGAGACGATGGGCATTGGATATATCTCTGATTTAATAGAAGCCACTGAAAACATAGGAATAAAATCACCTTTTCTAATTGTAATGGCAGACCTGCCTTTTCTAGATTCGGATATAATCGATAAGGTAATATGCGTATATTTGAAGGTTAACAAGCCTGCCCTATCGGTTTATGTCCCCCTTCAAGTTTGTAATGAGATTGGAAGACGCCCTGATATTGTCTTTAATAGGGAAGGACAATTGATCGTGCCCGTAGGATTGAACATCTTGAATGGGTGCTTGATAAAAGAGGAGCAAGAAGAGCATTTGCTCATAATGGATGAGCCAGCACTTGCTGTTAATGTGAACACGACGGAAGATCTGAAAATTTGGGAGAGATTGGTTGAAAAGACGATATGATTTATGTATCTGAATCTATCAATAATGTTCCCATATTGGTTTTGGTGCGAAATAAAGAGAGAATCTATTTATGTATATAAAAGACGACTTTGATATAAATTACCCCTATAAACTTTAGACTATATCAGACACTTACAAAAATCTTTAGAGTCGAACGATCTTTAGCAAATCTGCTTTTGTTATTATGCCTGTTGTCATCCCCTTTTTTATTGTTAATACTGCTGGACTATGTTGTAAGAGGGGTATTACTATCTCTACCGGCGCATCTTCGCTTATCTGTGGCAATTCTTTTTCCATCACGCTCTCTACTGGTCTTTTTGATAGTTTTTTCAGATCTTTCTTTTGCACTATATGGTTGGTTATGACATTTTCTGTGATAATTCCTATAGGCGTATTTTCATCATATACTGGTAGCTGTGAGATATCATATTTTTGCATGAGTTCTATTGCCCCATAAATCGAATCTTTTTTATCTACGCATACCACTTCTTTATTGCTTATCTCTCTTGCCAATATCGTCTTTTTTTGCTTACTCCTCTCATTTTCCAATGCTTTGAATATACTTTTGACATTTTTATAGGAGGGGTCGATTTTTCCACCTTCTATCTTTGCTATCAATGATTGACTCACACCTGCATAAGATGCCAATTTTTTTTGCGAGAGGCCAATATTTCTTCTCCTTTTTTGTATTTCTGCTAGGTCTGGAAGCATGGTTATTTGTATGCATTCCAAGTATATATTCTCTTTGGAATATTCTATGTAACAATCTATTTATATCGGAATAACAAATTTATATCAAGATAACATTTGGGTGGTTCAGAATGGCGGAAAAAACAGTCCAAGAAATCAATCAGAAGATCAAGGATGGTAGCGTTCGTGTGGTCACTGCGGAACATATGACTGATATAGTGGACGAACTAGGTCCAAAGGATGCTGCCAGAGAGGTGGATGTTGTTACCACTGGAACCTTCGGTGCGATGTGTTCATCAGGAGCGTTTTTGAACTTCGGTCATTCTGACCCCCCGATTAAAATGCAGAAAGTGTGGATGAACGATGTGGAAGCATATGCTGGCCTTGCGGCAGTAGATGTATACATAGGCGCTACTCAACTTTCTGAATCACGAGGGATGGAATATGGTGGAGGACATGTTATAGAGGACTTGGTAGCTCGCAAATCCATTCAAACAAGAGCTGTTGCATATGGCACAGACTGTTATCCAAGAAAAAACATTGAAACTACTATCATGATAGATGATTTGAATCAAGCGACTATGTTGAATCCCAGAAATGCGTATCAAAGATACAACGTCGCAACAAATTCATCTGATAGAACATTGTATACGTATATGGATACGCTCCTACCAAATTGCGGAAACGCCACATACAGTGGTGCTGGAGTGTTATCTCCCTTATATAATGATCCATATTTTGAGACCATAGGTGTTGGATCTAAAATTTTTCTTTGTGGTGCACCTGGATATATCATCGGAGAGGGGACACAACATGAACCCCAAAATGGCCTTGGAACCTTGATGGTTACAGGAAATCTAAAGGATATGAATACTGAATTTCTCAGGGGTGCTACTTTCTATGGATATGGTACTACACTATATGTTGGCCTAGGAATCCCCATCCCCATTCTAAATGAACAAATTGCAAAAAAAACTGGAATAAGTGATGCAGATATCATCACAAATGTGTTGGATTATTCCTATCCAAGAAGGACACGACCAACGCTCAGAAAAGTCTCATATGAAGAACTGAAATCAGGTGTGATTGAGCTTGATGGTAAAGAAGTTCGTACTTCATCTGTATCCAGCTTTTTTATGGCTAGAAAAGTTGCATCCACACTAAAGCATTGGATCGAGAGTGGCGAGTTTACGATATCCCAGCCCATAGAAAAGCTACCAAATGACACCATATTTAGGCCAATGAAACAGACAGATAAAACCCCATTGGTCAAAGAAGTAATGTCAAAAAATGTGACCACAATTAGAAAAGGAAAAAGCATTGAAGATGCATCCAAATTGATCATGAAAGGGCAGTTCACTCATCTGCCGGTCATATCTGAAGATGATAAGTTGGTTGGCATAGTAACTGCATGGGACATCTCTAAGGCAGTAGCTAAATCGAGGTATGATAAACTGGACAAAACGATGACTAGAAGAGTTATTACAGCCACATTAGACGAACCGATAGAAGTCACAGCTAGAAAATTGGAAAAATACAATATCTCAGCATTGCCAGTTATCGACGAAAATAGCAAGGTCATTGGAATAATAACAAGTGATGACATAAGTAAATTAATTGCGAAACGAAAGGGCATCGTAACTACCAGCAATCCCAAAACGAAAAAGGTGAAAGGAAGAACGTAGTATTAATTGGTGATAATGATATGAAAATATTTCTCAGATTTGCCCCAGAGATAAATCAAGAGCCGCATATCTCAGAGGTGATTCTTGAAACAGGGGCTAAATTGAACATCAACAGAGCAAGCGTAGATGCAGTAAGTGGTGAAGTGGTTGTAGACGTTCCGGATGAAAAGTCCGATGAGGTTATAAAATTATTCCGCTCAAGGGGCGTAGACGTATCTGTATTAGAGCACCCTGTAATTTTGTATGAGGACGAATGCGTTAAATGCGGTGCATGTATCTCTGTTTGCTATATCAAAGCACTCAGTTTCAAAGATGACTGGACTATTGCATTAGATGATAAAAGCTGTAATCAGTGCGGTGCATGCATAATGGCATGTCCACATGGTGCATTGGAATTTTCATGAGAGCCAGATTTCAGCTAAAAGAGACCAATGTAACCATCATTGCTGAAGAAAAATATGTAGAAGTTGCAAAACAAGTTATCAGAGAAGAAAGAGGATATTTGGATCGGTATATTCTTTCTGATCCTTTTTTTCAAATAACACTTGAGCCGTACTATCCGAAAAAGAATGCTCCTAAGGTTGTGAAGAGGATGTGTGAAGCCGGTAATGCTGTCGGTGTGGGACCAATGGCTGCTGTGGCTGGTACAATTGCAGAAATGACAGTTGAAGCGATGATGCAAAAAGGTGCTAAGCACGCGATAGTTGATAATGGGGGAGACATAGCATTGGTGAACGAAATCCCTGTAAATGTTGGTATCTATACCGGTGAATCTTCTGTTAAAGATCTTGCACTGCAAATCGAACCTAGAGAGTCAATAATAGGTATTTGCACATCTTCTGGTAAAGTTGGACATTCGATCAGTTTCGGTAATTCAGATGCAGCCACTGTTATCTCCTCTAGTGCAGCGCTTGCAGATGCGGCTGCGACTGCATTGGGCAACAAGATAGTATATAAGAAAGACATTGGCAGAGAATTTGATGTTATCAAGAATGTCGAAGGTGCCTTGATGATCTATGGAGATAGCATCGTAAAATTGGGTAAACTTCCCAAAATAGTGAAAATGTCTATGAGACTAGACCTAATAACCAGGCCATGAATAAGACTAATTAATAAAATACAATACATCGATCATGAAGCACGTCATTATCTAAGATGATATAAAACCACATATTTTCATTAGAACTTTAACCAAATCCGTATTTTGCATTCGACGGTTTCTTAGGAAGTCTCACACAAAGGGTAAATCTATAGACGGCTTTTCCATCTTGAACCTTAATATATTTCGTACTCTCTATTTTTTTCCCTCCCACAATTTTCAATATCTTCGCAACGGTATGCCTAGCATCATTTAACGATGACATATATACGTCATACCCATTTTTTGCATCGGATATTTGGTACTCACTTTCTCCCTTGTATCTGTCTATTATGTTGAGAATTGATCTTCTCTCATTCTCCTTGATCTCTCTACTTGCCCTGATTTGGATGAGTGTATCGTGATTAGACAACCTTCATACTCCCTCTTTTTCCTAGGGTTAACTGCGGCTCTCCTTGGAATTCATTGATAAAAGCATCCTTTATCTCTACAACATCTCCGACTTTAACCTCTTCAATGCTTTTTCCCCAGAGAGTGAATGGTATCGTTCCAGTTTCATCTTCCAAGGTTGCGGTAGCAACTTCCAGTGTTCTACCGTTTCTCGTCTCAACTTTCCTCGGGCTTTGCTTATCTACTATGGTTCCCTTTAGATAATCAACCGTATCTCTAGGCTTAAGCTCTTCTATTTTCAGTTTTTCACCTCCTTTGCATACTTGTTTGTTTTTATGTTATTTATGTTAGTATTAATTCCCTATTTGATGGAATTTTGTTATTATGTCCAAAACTCTTTAAGAGAAAAAGATACTGATTTTCTGCCTAGGAACAAGCCTGTATCCCTATCGCCGAGAAACAGCTTGATGCTTCTTTCTTCGAACTCTATGTTCGCATCCCACTTTCTAACAGTTCTCATCTCTTGTATTCCAGCTCATAGGGGTGCTCTGGATAGCATTTGCCAAAGTTCAACACCAATCTAAGCACGCATTTCCTCTCTTGCAATCCTTTTGGAGTATAGAAGTTGTAAAATACATTATGATCCCAACACATATATTTGATACCCCTCCCTGGTACTTTCGTGCCCGATAATATGTCTAACGGTTCTATATGTGGCGTTATCCATGAAATTGCACATCTATCATTTCATGTCTAATTAATTAATATAGTTATCTTATTGAAAATTTATAAAGCAGAATCTTCGATTTATAGCTTCAGCAAGAATGCCAAATCTATGAGATTAAGGTCTCTTAAACACGGCATTTTCAATAGAACTTCGAGTATAAAAAATTTTTACTTTTTTACAATTTCCCTCAACTCTCTCCAACGATAATCCCATATAACCCTTCTTTTAACCAAATAACCCCTCTAAATACCCCCTTTCATCAAGCACAAACCCCAAAATAGCCCTTTTTGTTGAAAGGTCGGAAAGCGCATATAGTATTGGTGATTGATGTACTACAAATAGAAAGGTACTTTAAGTCATATTTTATAAATAACTATGAAAATAATCATGAAACCTATAAAACACATTGTTTTGTTGATTATATTTTTGATGTCAATAGGCTCATTTTTGCATTATAACTTCCCATATCAACAAAAAGAGACGCCAAGTACATTTGGAACATATTTAGATACAGAATCTTATCATAAAGGATATGCTATTAGTAGGTGCACTATTGAA
>JAAEEL010000095.1 GCA_013415795.1 Methanocellales archaeon
CATTGGCAATTCATTAAAATTCTTCCTATCAAGAGACGAAGGCGGAAATTTATACAGGCAAAAATCAAAAGCTCTAGCCATTACCCTGCTCATTTGTCTTTTTGTTTCCCTGATCAACCCTTACGGCCTAGAGCTGATGCTCTACCCCATAAAGTTGATTTCGCAAAAATCGATTATAGATCATATTGGTGAATTTCAATCTCCCAACTTCCACCATCTGCTCCTCGTCCCCTACAAGTATGTCTTATTATTGATGATCGTGTTAATTGGGATCTTGAAAAAACACTTGGAGGTTACAGAGATTCTCTTGACCATCGTATTTGCAAACATGGCGCTTTTTTCGCAGAGATTTATCCCTCTTTTTTGTATCGTCGTGGCGCCCATTTTCGTAAGAAATGCTCAGTGGATATTGAATCAGGGGAGGAGGCGGTTCGTTGATCTCTTCCAGAGAAAATCAAGCGATCTCTGTTTGATGGATGCCTCTGCCAGCGGTTATCTCTGGTTGGTGCTTGGAATTCTCATCGTGGCGCTGGCGGTCGCAACGAATCGGATTGAACACAAATTTGATGAAAGCAGGAAACCCGTAGAGGCTGTGCATTTCCTGAAAAAGGCTTTACTCAAAGGAAATATGTTTAATGATGACGAATTCGGGGACTATATCATTTACAGTGCCTACCCCCAGTATAAGGTCTTCATCGACAGCCGGATAGATACGTATGGCGTCGATCATTTTAAAGATTACCTGACCATGGTTTATTTCAAGCCTGGGTGGGAAAAGGTCATCGAAAAATACAAGATCAATTGGATGATCTTGAATTCAGATTCGATCCTTTCGAGGTATCTGATGGAGAGAAAGGATTGGAGGCTTATCTATTCAGACAGAGTGGCGAATATCTTTATGAGAAATATTTCTGACAAGTAGGGGATTCTGCTGCAGCCACACGGCCCCTGCCCTAAACGGAGATTGCCTCAAAAGAGGAGCTTCCTGATGAAGCTTTCGGTTGTGATTCCTGTTTACAACGAGGTGAACACGATTTTGGAGGTCCTCCGCCGCGTACAAGCTGTTCCTATCCCTAAAGAAATAATCATTGTTGATGATGGATCAACGGATGGAACAAGACAACTCTTAAGAGAGGTTAAAGAAAACAACATCCGAATCATCCTAAATCAACGAAACAGAGGGAAAGGGTTCTCTATCCGAAGAGGATTTGAAGTCGTCACAGGAGACATAATAGTTATTCAGGATGCCGATCTCGAGTATTACCCCGACGAATATCCCATTCTCATTCAAAAGATCATTGAAGGGAAAGCAGATGTCGTCTATGGGACGAGATTCTTAGGGGCGCGGCGCGTGTTTCATTTCTATCACTATCTAGCGAATAAATGTTTGAACCTTGCAGCCAATATTTTATATGATACTAACTTAAGCGACCTTATGACCTGCTACAAGGCTTTCAGATCAAATGTCCTCAAGACACTCCATTTACGCGCCAATGGCTTTGGAATTGAGGCTGAAATTACGGGACAGCTCTTCAAGAGAAGACTCAGGGTATATGAAGTGCCTATATCCTATGACGGCAGGACGTACGATGAGGGAAAGAAAATCACGTGGAGGGATTTTTTCCGCGCACTCTACTGGTTAATTCGTTGTAGGTTCGAGACGTTGGACGTTGGCGAAGACACCTTATTCAGAATGAAATTGATGGAAAATAACAATAGATGGATTTTTGAACAACTAAAACCATATTTGGGTGATCACATTTTGGAAATCGGTTCAGGGATAGCTAATATTTCAAGATTCCTCGTCTCTCCTGACAAACATTTCATTTTGACCGACACGAACGGATATTATCTTGAATATCTTCGCCAGGCCTTTGTTGGGAATCCACGAGTACACATCATGCCGCTCAATATTCTTTCAGCTGATTGTACCGATGGGCTTCCCTTTAAGGTCGATACCATTCTCTGTATCAACGTATTAGAACACATTATGGATGACGAGCTCGCATTGGAGAATATCCATAAAACTCTGGATGAAAATGGGCGTTTGTTCCTCCTCGTGCCTGCCTTACAAGCTCTTTTTGGTTCTCTTGACGAAAAATTAAACCATTTTCGGAGATATAATCGGCATGAGCTATCAGCGAAGATCCGTGCCAAAGGTTTTACGGTCAATAAGCTGTACTATCATAATTTCTTGGGCGCCCTTGGGTGGTATTTGAACGCCCGGCTGCTAAAAAGAAAAACTATGTCGAGCATGCAAATCCATATATTCGATAAATGTGTCTTCGTTCTCTCGAAGCTGGAAAGTGCATTTTCCATTCCTTTCGGACTATCGCTCATTGCCGTCTGTACAAAAAATAAGTCGATGAGAACCTGAGTAAACTTATGTCCCTGGCCAACTTACAGGTGGGAGTCAGCGAATCTTGTTTATAGTCCTTCCCTTAATATTTTTTACAGGAACCACACTCACGTTCTATATAAATTCAGATAGAAGAATTGTTTCATCCCCTTGGCGTAACTCATTTTTATCCTCTGCTCTAATCACCGGGATTTTAGTGGTCCTCATTACAGAGGTGCTAAGTTTCCTTCACCTTATTTCTTTCTTCTGGCTTGCAAGTATGTGGGGATTCTTTAGCCTGTTGGCTTTATGCACGGGTGCATCCCTAATTAGAAGCAGGCGCGAACAAATTAATTTCAGGCTACCGATACTCTCACAATTTGAAAAGATCAGCTTATGCAGCGTAACCCTTATAACGTTAATCGTTGGTATCACAGCCCTGGTCTCGCCCCCGAATAACTGGGATTCTATGACCTACCACATGGGGCGCATCTTTCACTGGATCCAAAACCGCAGTGTCCATCATTATCCAACGCACGTGTTGCGACAGTTAAGTCTCAATCCTTGGGCTGAATTTTCAATAATGCATTTCCAAATTCTAATTGGTAACGACCGATTCGCAAACGTCATTCAATTCCTCACCATGATAGGCAGCTTCACTGGCATTTCTATGATCGCTATGCAGCTAGGAGCAAATCGTAAGGAGCAGATCCTTACTGTTTTAGTCGCCGCCACAATTCCCATGGGTATCTTGCAAGCATCGACCACTCAGAACGATTATGTGGTCACTTTCTGGTTGATTTGCTTGGTTTATTATCTCATGTTGCTAAATAAACGATTACGCATAACATACACACTGGCCGCGGGATCGAGCTTAGGCCTAGCCTTGTTAACGAAAGCAACGGCCTATCTCTACGCATTTCCGTTTCTGCTTTATTTCGCTCTTCGAAACCTTAAAACTCACAAATTTAGGTCAATCACCCATTCTTGCTTCCTCATCGCCCTCGCAGTCATTTTGAATCTCGGCTACTATATACGTAATCTTCAACTTTTCGGTTACCCTTTCGGCGATCCACACATCGTCGACATATGTAGAAATCAACTCATGAATGCCCAGTCACTCACCTCAAACCTCATACGCAACATTGCGATACACGTTGCTTTGCCGAGCAAGTTCGTTAATACGGCCACCTATAATGTAATCAAAATAATCCATGCAAATTTAGGGATAAATATCAATGACCCGGCAACTACTTTTTCGACAACGAAATTCCATATTTATTTTTCGCTGCACGAAGATTTCAGTGGGAATCTTATTCATTTGATTCTTCTGATGCTTTGTAGCATTTTTTTCTTTGCCAGGGTGAAGCAATGGAAGAAAACAGATATGGTCAGCTATTACGCCGCTGTTTCGGGAGGATTTCTATTATTTTGTCTTTATTTAAAGTGGCAACCTTGGCATAGCCGTCTCCACCTTCCTCTGTTTGTGCTTTTGTCCCCATTCATTGCCATGGTTCTCTGGCGTTCCTTTAATCCAATTGAGAATGCTAGGTTATCTTCTATCCGGAGGAATTCTATCTTTTTTTTCTCGATAGTTTTCTTCCTTATGTTTACATGTCCTCCCTGGCTCTTTTATAATTGGCCTAAGAAATTAGTCGGTCCTGGGAATATTTTTACCACTTCTCGCATTGAACAATATTTTTCTAATAGATGGGACGTGAAGGATTCGTATGTTGGAGCAATTGATTTTTTAAAAACGAAAAGATGCTCAGATATCGGCATCGTGCTACTAGGTGAGGATGATTTTGAATATCCGTTCGTGGTACTTATACAGAACCAAGTTTCAGACTCATTTCGACTCGAACACGTCAATGTAAATAACATCTCATCTAAATACTCTGACGTTCCTCCCTTCGATAACTTCAACCCTTGTGCTATTCTTTGCGTGAACGGCGAAGGGGATAATCGTCTTCTTTTTAAAGGTCATCGCTACGTGAAAGAATGGTCTTCCGGATCAGTTACCGTATTTGCTCGGCCCTGAGTGTGGACAGTTCAAAAATCTCTCCATTGAAAATATTTTACTACCGCTCTCTTTTCATTAAATCGCCCAACCAATGGCGATGGGATCCCCTAAATTAATTCAAAGTAGGAAGACGGCGCGTATCTAATCTGTCCTCCCTTTCTCCTTTAAGTGTAAAATGTGAAAAAATAGAGAGAATCAAAAATTGTGGCAAAAATTTGTCCATCCCGTAACAATTTTACACTTATTTACAGGAATTCTAAAGAGAAGGCACGGAGATATACCAAGAGAAAATCATATAACTCCTCATATTTTCAAGGACTTTCACAAAACCCAGGGAGTGCCTTTTATTGGCACAAATATTGCTAAATTTAATCCAACGAAAGGAGACTTGCCAATGGAAAGACTTCGAAAATTCTTGAAAGACGAGACTGGAGCAAGCGCTGTGGAGTACGGCCTCCTCGTGGCTTTGATCGCCGCGGTGATCGTAGGTGCTGTTACACTTTTAGGAGGAAATCTGCAAGCCACATTCAATTACATTGCTTCAATCGTTCTGAAGCCATAGATTGACTCCTCTTATTCCAGTTTCGTACGACCCATTCGAATACCCGG
>JAAEEL010000020.1 GCA_013415795.1 Methanocellales archaeon
TGGGATGCATCCAATAATTCATACAAGCCAGATTCATCCGTATATGAAACATCGAATACTCCAAGAATCTTTTGTTGTAGTTCGTGATGTAGGTATTCGCCTGCAATGAATTCATCCTTTGTCGGACTTGGCCCACCGATAATAATGCCCTCCAGATCCTTGATACCAAGAAATATCTCGCTTGCCTTGTCGCCAATCCTCTTATAAAATTCGTTTATCGATACCAGTCTCAATCTTTCGAATCTGCGCGAAGATTGCCCCCCCTTTCTCTGTTTGCCTGGAACATTAGACGTCATGTGTTTGATTGTTTCGACACTTTTCCTATGAAGCAATCCAATAGTTGCCTCCCTCCTATCTAATACAAGTAAACCATAGTTTTTCTTCTCCTCGAGCATTTCCTCTAGAGGCGTAAGTACAAACTCAGAACCACACCTATATTGATATGACATAATGGGTTCAGGTGGCTCCAGAACCAAGGTCTCCATCGTGGTCTTATCTCCACCAAGTGAGATATTTCCACAAAAAAGAGCCATTCCGTTTTCAGGGGGTTTTCTAAAGTACTTAAGCCTGGCCATGATTGAGGATAATGCACTCTGGACATTGGTCCTAGTTGATTTTGATTTTATGTTTGATGCTTGACCGTGTTCATCTCTCAACTGCGACACGACATCAGATATCTGCTTATCTGGAGGGATGTATATCGTAATCAACTCTGTGCCTTTTCCGGTTTTTTCCCTTAACTCCTCTAATTTCCTTTTGAACTCGTATTTTTTACGCGCCTCTAACATTCAAAAACCCCTAAAACTCATACTCAATATCAAATGTGCATTTATAATCCTCAAAAATATCTCCGAATGCTTGGTAAAAATAGTCACATGCGCTTTTTAGACCATTTTTACCATCAATTGTGAGTTTGTATATGCGCATTTTCCCTACTTGCTCAGATTGGACTAATCCTTTACTCTCCAAATCCTTGAGTGTTGGATATAAAGTTCCGGGATTTGGGGTATATCCTTTCCTCTTCGCTATTTCTCCTGCTATCTCTTGTCCATACATTTGTTTTTTGGATAACAACCAGAGGATCATGAATGATAACATACCTCGCATATCACAACATGATGGCGGACTATATCTCATATGATTATTATTGGACGTCCATTGATTTTAAATGTTATGGTCACTAGTGTTTATATTGTACACCAAATACATAAATAAAATAAGAAGCTGTCAGCGGTTTGATATAGTCCTATTATAGACATATCCAAAAGCAAGTCCTATGTCACCGAGATCTAGAACAAAATAGTGTATGTTAAGTAGATGCTTTAAAAGCATTGCAAGATAGCCTGAGAAGGTAAGTTTTCTTATAATGGGGAGATTAACTATGTCAGCCACTGCGTATTTGCCTCCGATAGATACCACGGTTCCATGTATCTTAGGTTTATATGCCTTCTTATCTGCACCCTTAAATTCAGCTATGATGTTATTGGCAGCACAATCTGCTGTCTGAAGGGCTGCTTCGACAAATTGCGGTAGAGGTTTTTCATCATCGGTGATGAAATATGCACAATCTCCAATTGCATACACCCCAGGATGATCAGTAACCTGTAAATATTTGTTGACCTCTATTCGGTTTCGTCCACAGGTCTTTAACTCCAAACTATCGATAAGGTGATTTCCACGAATGCCCCCCATCCAGATCAAAGTTCTGGTCGTGATCTTCTCACCCGATTTAAGTTCTACTTGGTTCATTCTTGCTCTTGTAACTGGTGAATTTACCATTATCTTAACGCCCTTTGATCTTAGGATTCTCTTAGATTTATCGACGAGAATTGGTTGTAGGGTGGACAAGATATCTGGCAGAGCTTCCACCAAAATTAAATTTATTTGTTCCCGAGAGATGTTGTATTTTCTGGATAAATCTATAAACCATTCAGATAATTCACCGGCAATCTCAACTCCAGTAAGACCTCCACAACATAAAACAAAGTTGAGTAACTCCCTTCTTTTTACCTCATCTTGTTCCTTCTGAGCAGAGGCAAATATGTGCTCTATATGGGCCTTTATCCTAATTACATCTTCGAGACCCCATAAAGGAAAACTGTGTTCCCGCATTCCAGAAATGTTGAAGAATTCTTGCTCACTACCGACTGCAAAGATAAGATAATCATATTTCAAGATATCAGTCTCAGTCGAAACTTTTCGCTGCTGGAAATCTATTTTCTTGACTTCTCCCTTTAAAAACGATGCATGATTAACATATTTTTTTATCGGAGTTGTCACTAACTTTGGTTCAATCCTATTTCCCACCACCTCATGCAACTCAGCCAATCTTATGTGCACATCATTTTTGTCGATTAGCGTAATACTAGTATACTTACCCAAAGATCGGCTTAATTTTCTAGTAGCATGAAGTCCTGCATATCCTGCACCTATGATGATGATGTTTTTTTTGTTTTGCAAAATAAACAACAACCACTGAAATCAAAGATTGTAGATGTGTGTCTCTATCTGGAGGGCTATACTATTGCGTTAACCACCCACCATCTACGAACAGAGTAATACCGTTGACAAAGTTTGACTCACCTGAGGCGAGGAACGAAGCAGCATTTGCTATATCTTCTGGCTGACCTATCCTACCGAACGGGGTTACCCCAAGCAACATCTGCTTGATTGCAGGATCTGCTAACATCTCCCTCGTCATAGGAGTCTCGATAGAACCAGGACCGATGGCATTCACATTGATGTTTTTTGGCGCCAATTCCAATGCCATTTCTCTGGTAAGGTTAATGACTCCACCCTTAGATGCACAGTATGCAGATGAATTTGCGAAGCCAACTTGTCCAGCAACAGATGCGAGATTAATTATCTTGCCACCTCCTCGCTTAAGCATTTCCTTCACAACACGCTTGGAGCAAAGGAATGCCCCCTTAAGATTGATGTCCAGTACCTTGTCCCAGTCTGCCTCTGTAGTCTCCAAAAGTGGCTTTTGAATGAAAATGCCTGCATTGTTTACCAGTATGTCGATTTTCCCGAAGTTGTTGATGGTCTCGGTTACCATTCGATCGACGTCTGAGGAATTAGAAACATCCATTTTTATGACCAGAGAATTTCGACCGAGAGCTTCGATTTCTTTGGCAGTATTTTGGGCACCTTCCAAATTTAAGTCCGGGATAACGATGTCTGCCCCTTCCTTAGCAAAACGCAGAGCTATTCCTCTCCCAATTCCAGACCCTGCACCAGTTACTATTGCCACCTTACCTTTGAGCATATAATATCACCGACAGTGAAAAAGAACACATTTGGTTATTAATTTTTCCACTGAAAAAATTAAAAATCAATTAGAATGTCAAGCATACCAGCATACTGAGCAGGTTGATACCTACTAACATAACGAAAACACTGCAACAATTCCCATTAAAACCATAATAGTGATTCTATTCTCCAACACAATTTGATACATTATAGTCATGGGAAAATCATGCAAACCAATTGAATGTATTGGATAAGATACGGCTCCAAACATATATATGAAGATATTTGACCAATCGGAAATTTTCTGTTCTGAATATTTAGATGGCTTATGTGGACATGCCTTACCATCAAATTATCACTTATTATAAGAGGAGATGATCTCTGTTCCAAAATGATAATTTTTGATCACGGCATCGACTATATTTTTCGGATCGGTACCATTTAGCACTATCGTAGGAATCTTAGACCTCTCGATGATCTTTGCCGCAAGGGGATCAATAACTGACTCTGCACCTGCCTTCATCTCAGATTTCATCACAATCTCGACCAACTGCTCCGGCGTGATCTTGTCAAGCTTTTTTGCACTTGGTTCAACTCTTGGATCCGAGGTATAAACTCCATCGACCGATGTTGCGTTAACGAATAGGTCTGCTTTAACAAATTCAGACAATATTGCTGCAGTAGCATCTGTTGTTTGTCCTGGAATGACACCACCCATTACAACTATTTTTTCAGAGGATGCAAAACTTTCAGCTTCTTTATAATCTAGGGGGGGTATGGGATATGCGTCTTCTGATAGAGCTGAAATCAATAAACGTGCGTTCAATCTCGTCAGATCGATGCCTATAAGATCACAAAACGCTTCATTCGCACCTAAATTCCTTGCAATGCGGATATATTCACGCGCCATAGCACCTCCTCCGACGGTAATGAAAACCTTATGTTGAGCTGCTATCTCCTTTATCGCCTTTGCATATTCCTTGAAACTTTTCGAGTGCAAATTGGGCGCAATTATTGAACCACCTATTGCTATTACTACTATCATGGATAGATTGTTACATGTATATGGTATAAATAAATAACATAAACCCAAAAGCAAGATATTCTGATTGCATTATTTTTAGGATCATAATTCTACAGGCATTGCATGATGTGGAAAGGTCAGTAGAGTTTTATAGGTATAACGTAATTATAACTTTGAATCATGCTCATAAAATTGCAAGAAAGCTTCAAATCCTGCAATAAAATACAAAAAACGTTTTCTGTGTGGGTTTATCAGTTAGGATCGAATAGATTCTATTATAGTTCAGTGATAATTCTTGATATTAGAAAAAAAAAGTGACTAGTCTCAGAAAGAATATTAGAAAGGTAGATATAGCAAGTCATACAAATATTAAAATAGTAGGGGGTGGTGCAGAAGTCAAAACAGTAGAGGGATACGTTGAGATTTAAATCGGCTTTCATGATTGGGATGGGATTGCTTCTGATTACGATGCCGATCGTGTCAGCTGCAGATACTCAAAGATCTAATTATATTCACATCGAAAATGTGACCATGACTTTCGATGGATCCGATGTGAATGTTACCGTTAAATACAAACTTGATTTATTCGCTAAAATATACATGCTGCTTTTTGGTCCTAAAGTTGTAGAGCCGAAATTAGAGGGCATATTTGCTAACTTCGAAAATGCAGAGATCAAAAATATATCCCAAGATAGTGCGGAGATATTTGCCGTTAATGTGCTGATAAACGAGGGTGAAACCTATCGAATCAGCCCACATAAACTGGGACAAGAGGTAGATATACTCATCATAGTGTTTCCAGACAACCACACCATTACCTTTGATGATATAAATACAGTGCCATCCATAACTTACTCATACTGATCGCTTCTTAGGCTTCTTAACACTTTTACCAAAAATGGATGGCAAGTGAACTACATATGTTCCATTTTCTTTAAGTGCCATGATAATTTCTTTTCGATCAAGCAGGGTTTTGATGTTCAGTTCATATGAACCGGGACCTAGTATCTTTATACTTTCAATCCTTTTGACGTCCTCGGTGCTTTTTACGCCCTCGGTGATCGCTTCTGACTTTTCGTCAATATCTGCTTTGCTTATCAGTTCATCTACATCAGATGCCTTTGGATCAGCTTGTTCTTCACCCATTACATATAGAAATTTGTTCCAACCACAACTTGGACAACCACTTAGAATCTCAGGCGATCCGTCCCTGAACAACTGCCCGCATCTAGTACATTTATGTGGCATCTTTACCCCTATGATCGTACAGAAACCATTGCGCTGATAAAACCATGATCTCTTTTCAGCGTCTTTAGCTGATCTGCAGGTCCTACGACCGTCAATCGAGTTTCTATAACTTTTTTACCCAGGAGCCTATCAAGTAGGGAAGATTTTTGTCTGCTAGGATAGCTTTCTATTTCGATGCCTACGAAGTTGTCTGGTTCAATCTCAGCCATTGTTGTTTCGATTAACTTCGTTTCCTCTTCTGGCGTTAAACCTCTTTCGAGAATGACGATGTTGCCTTTCCTAACCCCTTCCAGAATGAGGTTTATTTTCTCCATGGAGGTCATAGTTGATATAAAGTCTTCTGATATCATATCTATCTGAACGCCTTCCACCTTAGTCTTTCTCTTGGTCTTCTTAGCCATCGTATCACCCAAATTGGTTAGCTATTGCTTCATAGAGTTTATCAATGTTTAACCCCTCCAAAGCAGAAATAGGAATTACGGGATGCTGCGGAAATGCGCTCTTTATCCTAGCTGGTGATGCTTCCTGCAGGTCTATCTTATTGGCAATGATCAACAGTGGTAATTCTCGTGCTTCCATGTTGCCAACAACTGTAACATTTACCTGTGTGAAGGGGTCCTCTGTAGAGTCCATTATCAACAAAATTCCATCCAGATCATCCAACCATTTGATTGCTTCGATAACGCCTTCTGTTGCCTCTTTAGCGCGACGCTTAGCCTCCTCCTCCTCTAATCCAAATGCCATGAAATCGTGAAAATCGACTTTCGTCGCTAAACCTGGTGTGTCAACGATATCTAAAGTCAAAGTTGCATCATCGGCATTGATTATTACGCCCTCTCTTCTCCTAGCTCGACGAGTCTCATGTGGAATCTCCGACACAGAGCCCATCACATCTCCACTCCAATCCCGAATGATTCGGTTGGCCAAAGTAGTCTTTCCTGCACTTGGGGGACCATATATGCCTATGCGCGTCGCCTTCTTTTTGAATACCTTTTTAATCCATGTTGGCAGAATGCGCTTGATACCTTTTATTATGTCCATCTCATCCCCTCTTATACATAATAATACATAAAAATTACAGTACCATACATATATATATGTCTCTATTGACATGGTCGTGACCCTTTTATATCTTTAAACCTTACTATCAAGATGGCGTGTTGAAATGGAAACGAGAATGTCAGTGCGAGAAATCATGACAAGAGAGGTGGTTACCGCTGAGAAGGACACGAAGGCATCAAAAGCAGGAGAGATGATGATAAAACAAAAAGTGGGCAGCTTGATCGTGACTGAGAAAGGTGAGCCCACTGGTGTTGTGACCGAACGAGACCTTGTGCTAAAAATTATCTCAAAGGACTTGAAGCCAAGTTCTATGACTCTGAAAGACATAATGACTAAACCACTTGTCACCATTGAACCCAACGAAAGCATTAGTGAAGCAGCACGAAAAATGATTAGATTGGGTATAAGACGCTTGCCTGTCATCGAAAATGGAAAACTAGTTGGTATTGTTACCGATACTGATATGATTGCAGTTTCTTCTGAGCTTACTTATATTCTTTCGGATATCATCGAGATGAGTCGAGAACACATCTCATTTAACGAAAGTAAAAAATTAACACAGAGTATTTGTGAGAAATGTGGATGTTTTACGTCGTCTTTAGAGCTCGTAAACGGAACGCTAGTCTGTGATAGCTGTAAAGATGAAGGGTTTTAGTATAATATTTGGGAGGAGTGATTGAAAACTATGAAGGTCCAAAGCATAATGTCTAAAAATCCGGTATTTGTCAAAGACGAGGAGTTTATTACTAGGGCGCGTCAATTGATCCGAGACTCACACTTCAGGAGCTTGCCTGTCATTGATGATGCTCGAAAAGTCACTGGAATGATAACTGAAGAAGGCGTTCTAAAGATTACGTCCACAAAGTCAAATGTGACCGTCCGAGGATTCGTCCGCGAGTGCCCGATAGTTACACCTTTATGTGATATAAGAGATGTCGCGATGACGATGGCAAATGTAAAAATGGGGGGATTGCCCGTAGTTAGGTCCTCACAAGATAGGGAATTGTTGGGAATGGTCAGTATGGTAGACATATTTAAAAATATAGATCTCAATAAGGTTCCTAACAAAGAGGTAAAGGAGATAATGACCTCCAAAGTGAAAGCTTTTTCCCCTAAAGACCCGGTATCGAAGATCTGGGCGAACATCCTCGAACTCGGATATTCTGGGTTCCCTGTAATCAAAAGTAATAGAGAGATTGTTGGAGTGATCACTCGACAAGACATAATCAGAGCTGGTTGTGCCAGGAGCGGTAAGGAGTCTCCCCCAGTAGAAAAGATAATGAGTACCCATGTATACTCGGTTACTCCTGAGTCTACAATAAAAGAGGCCGCATTAATGATGATGAAACATGACATAGGTAGATTGCCTGTTGAAAAAAATGGCAAATTGGTTGGAATAGTTGACAGATATGACCTGACAGAATCGGTGATAAGATGAGGGGGCTTGAAAGCAGCTCTTCACAAGATAGGGGGCCCATAGAGTTCAAATCACGAGTTTCGTCTCGTCCCGGAGATGTGATGATGGTCGCATCCAAGGATGTGGTCAGCGTTCCACCTACTATGACGATCATGGGCGTCGTGAAAACGATGGTAACATATGGCTTTCGGAGAATACCCGTCGCAGATGCTGGAACGAATCGGCTCGTAGGAATCATTACATCTATTGACCTGATAGATTTCTTTGGAGGGGGAGAGCGATATAATCTGGTCGAGAATAAGTATGGCGGAAATCTGCTAGCTGCCATAAACGCTGAGGCTCGAGAGATAATGGAAAATGATGTGATAACACTGACAGAGGATAAATCCCTAAAGGATGCTTTGAACTCGATGATCAAGTATAACACTGGCGGATTGCCTATAGTAGATTATAAGAGTCGGATAACCGGAATAATCTCTGAGCGCGTCTTCATGGGTTTGATTGCAGGGAAGAATACCGGAAAATTCGTCAAAGAATACATGAATGAACGCGTGTTAACGGCTAGTCCTAACATTTCTTTAAAGGAGGCGACCAAAATTATGGTCAGTAACGTGTTTAGGAGATTGCCCGTCGTCGTTGATGGCTTATTATTAGGAATAATTAATGCAACAGATATCGTCAAGTTTCTTGGTAGTGGTGAAGCATTTAGCAAACTAATCACCGGACATATAAACGATGCTTTTGGTTTGCCCATTAAGACGCTTATGTCCTCTGAAGTCGTAACAATAGAACCTGATGTCGACATTGGCATTGCAGCCGAGATGATGACGAAAAAAGACGTTGGATCACTGCCTGTTCTAAAGGAAGGAAAATTGGCAGGAATAATCACTGAAAGTGATTTTTTAAGAGCGCTGGCTGATTGATATAAAAGGTAAGGATTCAATGAGTTCTTGGTGTACTTAGATTTTCTTTTTCTGTATCTTATTCAGATGATTTTTCAAAAAAAAATAATCGCATCATATATCAACCTAAACATCGACAAAAACCATCAATTAGAGAGGGGGTTCCGGTGACTTATTTTAAAAAAGCCCCAATCCTGTCCAGTGCCTCTTTTATTTCTCTTCGAGAGACAGCATATGAGCATCTTATAAAGCCTTTGCCGGATGAGCCGAATACATCTCCCGGCACAACTGCGACTTTTTGCTTTTTTAGTAGTCCTTCTGCAAACTCCTCTGAGGTCATGCCAGTGCTCTCTATCGAAGGGAAAGCATAGAAAGCGCCCTTAGGATCAAAGCAATCTAAGCCCAAATCATTTAGTCCCTTGACGATTAACCTTCGCCGCCGATCATATTCCTTAACCATGGCGAGCATTTCATCTCTGACATTTTTTAAGGCCTCAATTGCAGCCATCTGTGCCGTGATAGGAGCGCATAACATCGTATACTGATGGATCTTCAGCATTGCGGCTATGATTTCAGACGTGGAAGCTGCATAGCCCAGACGCCAACCGGTCATAGCATATGCCTTAGAGAAGCCATTTAACAATATCGTTTTTTCATATATTCCGTTCAGAGAGGAAAAGCAAGTATGTGTACCATCGTATGTAAGCTTATCATACACCTCATCAGATATCACAAGCAAATCATGATCCTCGGCAACATCGGCTATTCCTTCTAGATCTTTTTTACCCATAACTGCGCCAGTTGGATTGTTTGGATAGGATATGATTATTGCCTTTGTCTTTTTCGTGATTTTCTCGCCCATCTGCTCTGGAGTGACCCTGAAATCATTGGACATGTTTGTCGCCACCACCACGGGCTTTCCGCCGGCAAGTATCACGCAAGGTTTGTAGGAGACATAGCATGGCTCCACGATGATGACTTCGTCTCCTGGATTTATTGTTGCCCGTATGGCAAGGTCTAAAGCTTCGCTTACGCCTGTAGTCACAAGAATCTGATTCTCTGGATTGTATCGTACTTGATAATCTGAAGCGATGCAAAGGGATATTTCATTTCTCAAATCAATTAAGCCCCAATTAGATGTGTAGGAGGTATACCCCTTTTCCAATGCATATATACATGCCTCCCTGATGGGCCAGGGAGTGACAAAATCCGGCTCGCCTACACCCAATGAGATGACATCATCCATCCCTATGACCATGTCGAAATACTTTCGAATGCCAGACGGTGGAATGTGCTTTAACTTATCTGCGATCATGGTGTTATCGCCAACCTCTTAGATTCCTCTTTTTCTAATAAAATATCGCCGTCTTGCTTGTATGTTTTAAGTATGAAATGTGTAACTGTACTCTGCACCTGATCCAATGGTGCAACCTTCTCAGCTATGAAAAATGCAACTTCCTTCATCGTTTTGCCCTTAACCAGCAAAGATAGATCATGATCACCAGATATCAGACGTACTGAAACTACCTCTGGGAACCTTGCAATTCTCTCTGCTATTGAATCATAGCCAACATCCCGCTCAGAGGTGACTTTCACCTCTATCATCGCATAAACATGTTCCTTCTCTACTTTATCCCAGTCAATCACTGTTTTATATTTCCGGATGATCCTTTTTTTCTCGGCATCCTTGATCATCTCTATGACTTTTTTCTCGGGAATTTTTGTGAGCGTAGCAATCTCAGCAGTACTTATCCTTGCATCATTCTCCAGTATTTCGAGTATTTCTTTCATAATACCCCCCATAAGTGTTTGATACATATAATATATAGTAATTAACCTTAAGCAAATGAATATTTATTATAGCTTGAATTCTATCTGAAATGTAGAGGGATGTATTTGGCAGATGTAAGAAGTGGCTATCTTACCATGGATAACTTCAACCTAGTTAACAAAACGGTTTTAGTCAGATTGGACCTGAACTCACCAATCGATCCCAGCACAGGGAGAATACTTGGAGAGGAAAAATTTTGGAGCCATGTAGAGACATTGAAGAAATTAGATAAATCAAGAACAGTTTTGCTTGCACATCAGAGCAGACCAGGAAAAAAGGACTTTACAACGATGGAGTCTCATGCAAAAGTGCTCAGAGGAATTTTGAGACAAAAAGTAACCTATGTAGATGACATTTTTGGTTCCTATGCTAAAAAAGCCATAGAAGAAATGGTAGTTGGAGACATTCTTCTTCTGGAGAACGTGCGATTCTACTCAGAAGAGAGGATAGAGAGGAGTTCAGAGGAGCACTCCAAAACGCATCTTGTGAGAGGTCTTACACCCCATTTCGATTTATTCCTAAACGATGCATTTGCATCTATTCACAGGTCGCATGCTTCTCTGTTGGGATTTACAGAAGTATTACCATCTGGAGTGGGCAAGTTGATGGAAAAAGAATTGAGTGTGCTGAACAGGGTCCTTCTCGGTGCTAAGCATCCGTGCGTATTCGTGCTCGGTGGAACGAAAGCACATGACACTCTTGATGTAATCGAAAACATTCTAGTAAGGGAGAGTGCCGACAAAATCTTTTTAACTGGCGTTACGGCAAACATATTCTTGGCCGCATCTGGAGTAGATATAGGCGCACCAAGTCTACAGTACATCGAAAAAGAAGGATATTCGGATGAAATTCCAAAGGCAAAGTCATTGCTTCAAAAGTTTGGAAATAAAATAGAGCTTCCCCAGGATGTTGCTCTGAACAAAAAAGGTGAACGCGTTGAGATTTCAATAGAGGATTTACCTGCAAAATATCCAATTTGGGATATAGGGCTTGAGACTATCGTGAAATTTCAAGATGAAATAGAGGGTGCAAAGATGGCTATCTTGCATGGTCCTGCAGGAGTTTTTGAGAGGGAGAATTTTGAGTTGGGGACATTTGAGATGATTAAAGCCATAAATAACGCAGGTTTTTCTATCGTGGGAGGTGGACACACCGGTGCTGCTGTGCAAAAGGCTGGGTTTGAAAAAAAAATTACACATGTGAGCACCGGAGGAAATGCTTGCCTCGGTGTGCTTGCCGGAAAGGATTTACCGGTAGTAGAAGCACTCAAGAATGCATCAAAACGATTTGGGTCCAAGCGGTAATGCTTATGTTGAATCTTGTCAATAAAAATAATAATTAATATGCCTCGGTGGCTCAGTCTGGCTAGAGCGAGTGACTTGTAACAAAATTGCAAGAAATCACTAGGTCGCGAGTTCAAATCTCGCCCGAGGCTCTGAGGGGGGTGTAATAAAATGGAAAGCAAAAAGCATTTTACTGCCAAGGAAGCCAAGAGAGTTGGTGAAGCATTGGGTATCGACTGGACTGAATTCGATGTGGAACAATTTAGAATGGGAATGGACGTAGAACTGGAACATGGGTTGGTGGACCCTAAAACCAATGTCACTAACGATGATCCGATGATAACGGGGAAAATAGCACTTGCACACCTAAACGAATTCTCGGATTACTACACCAGGCTCGATGATATGGAAGTAGAGGCAGAAGAATACTGGGAAAATAAAAAATAGAATAAAAATAAGATGAAAATAATGTATGAAGGCTCAGCCAAATGTTCATTTAGCTTGCTTTTTTGTTTTTATTATTCTTTTGTATGGCGTGGTTTGTCCTTACTTTAGTTATTTGCACTTACTTGTTTTCTTTGATTGATTGGACTTAACGGGTTGCTTTTGTGATGCTTTGTCTTTTGTCTTGAGTTTGTCTTTGGTGTGTTTCATGTCTCCCTCCAACTTTTTTTATAAATATATTGTTTTTGAACAATATATTGTTGTAGCATATATACATTATATATAAAAAGATTTCTATAGACTAGATGTAGGTCAAAAAACAATAGATTAAGAAGTCAGTTGAAAGACGGAAATATCGTGAAAAAAGTATGGCTTACAGTAATCGTCTGGGTCATCTTGTTAATTTGGGCTTGGGCGTTTTATGCCCAATAATCGGTTTCACCCCAAAAGTTTAACCAACAGCGCCTTCTGGGCATGCAACCTGTTTCCTGCCTGCTCAAAGATGACAGAATGTGGATCGTCGATAATTTCTGGGTCTATCTCCTCCCCCCTATGGGCTGGCAGGCAATGCATGACGATGACATCGTTCTTTGCCATCTTTATAACATCCGCATTAATCTGGAATCCTTTGAAATCGCGCATTCTCCTCTTTTTCTGTGTTTCGTCGCTCATAGAAACCCAAACGTCGGTATATAGCACATCTGCATTCTTTGCCGCTTCCTGAGGATCGTAGGTTATTTTCGTATTTCCTCCGAGGTCTTTTGACTGTTTTAATATCTTAGTATCGGGTTCATATCCCTTTGGACATGCTACTATGATATTCATTCCTGTAAGTGCACAGGCCAGTATAGAGGAATTGCAGACGTTGTTGCCATCTCCTATCCAACCAAATTTCAGCCCTGAAAATTTGCCCTTATACTCACGGATCGTCAAAAGATCTGCGAGAGATTGGCACGGATGCTCCAATTCTGTCAAGCCATTGATAACTGGTAAGCTCGCGCTTTTTGCCATTTTAAGAAGATTTGAATGTTCCGCACGCATCATTATTCCATTTACGTAACCAGAAAGCACTCTTGCGGTATCCTCTATGCTCTCACCTCTCCCAAGCTGCATGTCCTGCCAGTTCATGCATAGTGCATGCCCGCCCAGATCAGACATCGCAACTTCAAATGAGACTCTTGTTCGAGTGGATGGTTTTTCGAAGAGCATTGCCAAGCTCTTATTTCTAAGCAAATCGACTGTTTTGCCTTGCTTTCGCTTTTCTTTCATATTCTCGGCTTTTTCAAGTATATCCATGATATCTGCAATAGATAGGTCCGCAATTGAAATGAGATTCATTTATTTCTACCCTCTCAGTGATTTCATATGTTCTACGCTTTTCACAATGTGTTCTTTTGATCCAATGTCCCATCTGTTCCATAAGGGTCCATCTATGGCTACTATGCCCTCTAAAGAAATACTCCTTGCCGACTCGATGTCATCTGCAATGCCTACGGTACATACTGTTCTTGATCCTAGAGCATATGTTTCTTTTCCACGAAGCTCCATAGAACCCGGATATATTCGGATGGCATCACCATATTTCTCGCTAAGTTTACGTGATTTGATAAGATCTACTCTGCTGTCACCAGAAAACACCGTCCTATATCCTCCATAGGTCATGGGTACAGCATATGTGACAACACTTGCTTTTTTGGCGAAGTTTAGCCGAGTTAGATTGCCATCAAGGATGCGGAAACAAACATCAACGAAGTCGTCCTCTAGGGTTGGGAGTAAGTTTTGTATTTCTGGGTCTCCTGGACGAGAATTGATCTCCAAAACTTTTACTCCTTCGGCAGTACAGATATATGCCATATAGAGAGGTATGCCAAGCAACTCTTTGTCACCATTGACCTTTAATTCTTTGAATATTTTTTTGCCAATTTCGAGTCCTGCTTCCCAGTCCTCTTGATCCATGAAAGGTAATTTTTTCCCTTGTGACTTATAGGAGCCCATGCCGCCCGTATTTATACCCCTATCGCCATCAAATGCCCTTTTGTAATCCCTTACGGCTTCTGTCGGAACCAAATGTTTACCATCCGAAAAAAACTGCAAACTGAATTCCTCTCCTTCGATTTTTTCCTCTATTACTACAGGTCCATAGTCACATATGAAAATAAAGTGGTTGAATACTTCCTCTCTGGTTGAAAAGTGGTCTCCCCAAACTCCAACACCCTTACCAGTAGCAGGAGCATCTGGTTTTACAGCCACTTGATTCTCCAGCTCATCTAACCAAGAATAAACGTCTTTTCTCAGATCATACTTGCTAGAATAATCCTTTATATTAAATACCTTAAATCTGGGATTTGCTTCTGGGAAGCACTTTTCCAGTAAGTGGCGTTGTGAAACTTTGCTGCCTTCGATGGCATATTCTTTCCTAGGACAAATCATCGGAATCTTGGTTTCTTTTTCGATTATGTCCCTGATGCCCCCGATTATATGGCCTTCTGGCCCGACAATCCCAAAATCTATTTCATCCTCGTGTCTTTTTGCAAATTCGCATATTTTTTGCAAATCCTGCCCAATATTATAATCGGTTGCCCTTTCAACTATGAAAGGATTTTTTTGTTTATCTGCGTCAAAAATATTAACCTTATAATTCTCACTCCTCCAAAAAGAATCGGCAATAGCTGCCTCTCTTGATCCGTAACTAACGAGCAAAATGCCAACCTTTTCCATCAAAAATCACCTATGGTCCAATAATTCACTTGATTTAGCTATAGAGATTAATGAGACTCCCATCGAATGCAAATTTTCTCTTGCACCTTCCTCTCGATCAACAACTACAAGAACGGAATACACTATTGCTCCGTGGTCGCGTAGCGTTTGTACCGCCCTAACAGCCCCAGAACCAGTAGTGGTGACATCCTCAACCACAAGGACCTTCTCTCCAGGGTAGAGTTCTCCTTCAATGGCCTTCTTTGTTGCGTATGATTTCTTTTCCTTCCTAACTATCACATAGGGCAATTTGCTCTTGATGCTTGCCACCGCAACCAACGATATAGATCCAAGTTCGATCGCAGCAAGCTTTTGTGTGCCTGGCGGAATCAGATCTGAGATCTCTTTACCTATGGCTTCCAAGCAATTGGGATCTGTCTCAAAGAGGTATTTGTCAATATAATAACTGCTTTTTACGCCAGATGAAAGTGTAAAATCCCCAAACTTAATGGATCCTTTCAATGCATTTAGCAGTTCCCTATCTCCCATGTTTTCCCTTAACCTCATCGCTTACACAATCAGCACATACAGCCATCATGAGATAAAAATGATTTGCACAAACGCTTTTACCACAGACTATACATATTCTTGTCTTTGTATCTTCTCCACACATCTCACATCTCATTACCAAGGCACATCCTTTTTCCCAAATTTATGACCTATGATATTAGTAATCCTATGTAAGAATGGTGTTATAACCAATATAACGATTACGTGATACGATGTAAAATTCCCTAGGAACCAAGAATTAGCGAATAGTATCAAAAATAACCATGCGCCTAGAACAAAATCCAGTTGATCCATGATTAGAAATTTTGACCCGCTTTCAATGTCTAGTCTTCTTTTGATGAAACTCTTACACAGGTCACCAAATAAAGCTCCAAATGTCAAACAAAACAATACTATCAAAGGAAATGAAATAAAACTTGGAATTAATACGTTTTGCGCACTTCCTGTAAAAATTCCAACAACAACTCCTCCGATAAATCCATTCCAGGTTTTTCCGTTCCCAAAAATTCTTCTCCCATCGAAAAAATTCTTATCCAAATCAATCGACTTTCCACCGCCAGTTAACACGGCAAAGACATTTGCCACATATGCTGGCAACATTAACCAGATTGCAATCAATATTGTATTAAACAAATCGACACCGAAAACGTTTTTTGCATAGGAACTGATAAACGTTGTTAAGGTTTAATTAATTAATTAATTAATGGGAGGTATACTACATTGAGTTCTTACCAAAGCATACTTAAGCAGGGGCTACCCAAACACACCACTTCGCTGTGCCCAGAGTGCAAGAATGTCATTGGTGCGAAAATCTTTGAGCGGAATGATGCTGTTTGGATGTCGAAGGAGTGCCCAGATCATGGTCTTTTTGAGGATATCTACTGGTCAGATGTTGACATGTACCTTAAGGCAGAGAAATATTCATATGATGGTAAGGGCGTTCAAAACTACCAAACCATTGAGTCGAACTGTCCGTTTGATTGCGGGCTTTGCGACGTTCATCTGAGTTCCACTTGTCTTGGAAACATCGATGTTACAAACAGATGCAATCTATCATGCGATTTCTGTTTCGCAAATGCTAAGGTCCAAGAGAGAGTATACGAGCCTTCGTTTGAGCAAATAGAGGAGATGCTCGCTGCATTGAGGGGTGAGCGCCCGGTTCCCACACCTGCAGTTCAATTTTCTGGGGGAGAACCAACCCTAAGGGATGATCTTCCGGACATCATCAAGCTTGCCAAAAAAATGGGATTTCTACAAGTACAGGTAGCTACAAATGGCGTCAGATTGGGAGAGGAACCTAGATATGCTCAAACGCTAAAGAGTGCTGGCCTAAGCACAGTCTATCTTCACTTCGATGGAGCATCTAGGAATACAGAACCCCTAATAGAGATCAGAAAGAAAGCTATTGAACATTGCAGAAACGCAAGTCAGGGAGTTACGCTCGTTCCAACCATCATCAATGGTTTTAACGATCATGAGATAGGGGATACCATCCGGCTTGCTGTAGAGAACATTGACATTGTAAGGGGTGTGAATTTCCAGCCCATCGCATTTACGGGGGCGGCTTCCGTCGGAGGGGAGCGACGACAAAGGTTCACGATCCCGGACCTAATAGATCGGATAGAACAACAAACAAACGGAGCGATAAAGAAAAGCGATTTCTATCCAGTTCCATGCGTCGTATCGCTATCAAAATTAGTCGAGGAATACACTGCAGAGCCCAAGATCGAATTCAGCGCTCACCCACATTGTGGTATGGCAACATACGTGTTTGTAAACGGAAAAGATCTCGTTCCAATAAATCGATTCGTTGACGTAGATAAATTCTTCAAATCCGTGGATGATGTGATTGACATCTTAAAATCTGGTGGTTTATTGGGCAGATCAAAAGCCATGATGAAAGGTGTGAAAGTGATAAACGATTGTATACATGAGAGTATTCAGCCAAAAAATGTGCATTTTAAGGAGATGCTCAAGCAGATATTGAAAAAACAAAACTATAAATCGCTGGGAGAGTTCCATTGGAATGCGCTGTTCATCGGAGCAATGCACTTCCAAGATTCATATAATTATGACATAGAACGTGTTAAGCGATGCGTGATTCATTACGCAACGCCCGATCCAGAAAGAAGGATTATACCTTTCTGTGCATACAATTCTGGCCCGAATTTTAGAGAAGAGATTGAACGAAAATACAGTATTCCGTTAGAGGAGTGGGAAAGCCAACATAGAAAATGATTTGTGCAACTTTTTTTTGATCTTTGGAGTAATAAAAAGATAATTAAACTAGCAAATGCGAGAATGAATGTAGGTGAATGACTTGAGATTAAGCGATGTTGATCCAGAAGTGGCAAGAGCAATTATGCAGGAAAAGAAAAGGGAAAAATCCGGATTAGAGTTGATCGCCTCTGAAAACTTTGTTAGCGAGGCTGTCTTAGAGGCACAAGGCTCAGTCATGACGAACAAGTATGCTGAAGGCTATCCATCAAGGCGATATTATGGTGGTTGTGAATACATGGACGTCGTGGAAAACTTGGCTATAGAGAGAGTCAAGAAGATTTTTGGTGCCGAACATGCGAACGTCCAACCACACTCTGGATCGCAAGCAAACATGGCCGTTTACTTCGCAATGCTAAATGTAGGTGATACTATAATGGGGATGGAATTATCCCATGGCGGCCATCTGACACATGGAAGCCCAGCAAGCTTTTCAGGGAAGCTTTTTAACGTCGTCACCTATGGTGTGGATCGAAAGACACAAATGATCAATCATGATGATGTGAAAAAACTCGCAAAAATACATAAACCCAAGATGATCGTGGTAGGTGCTAGCGCATATCCAAGGGAAATAGATTTTTCTGCCTTCAGAGAGATAGCTGATACCGTCGGTGCATACTTAATGGCGGACATTGCCCATATAGCGGGATTAATTGTGGGTGGAGTTCATCAGAATCCTGTGAAACATGCGCATTTTATCACGAGTACCACCCATAAGACGTTGCGCGGCGCTCGTGGCGGATTCATTCTTTGCAAGAAAGAATACGCCAAGGCTATAGACAAGACGGTTTTTCCAGGAATTCAAGGTGGTCCTTTGATGCATTCCATCGCTGCCAAAGCTGTCACTTTCAAAGAGGCTATGGATCCAGAGTTTGTAAATTATCAAAAACAGATTATAAAAAATTCAAAGGCATTAGCTGATGAGTTGATGAAAAAAGGATTTGATCTAGTCTCCGGCGGAACTGATAATCATCTGATGCTTGTAGATCTGACTAGCAGAGGAATAACAGGTAAAGAGGCTGAAGAGGCTCTAAATGAAGTTAACATCATAGTGAATAAGAATACTATCCCGTTCGATCCGAAAAGTCCTTTTATCGCTTCTGGTATAAGGATAGGTACACCAGCAGTGACAACAAGGGGGATGAAAGAGAACGAGATGAGAGATATAGCAGACATGATCAGTATATTGCTATCAGACATTGATAACGAGAAGATACGCATAAATGTGAAAAAAGAAGTAGAGGATATTTGTAGTCAATTTCCACTTTAACTTTATTAGGTATGAATTATGATCATCGACGGACATAAGATTGCTGAAGAAATCCAAGAAGAAGTTGCAAGAGGGGTCAAAAGGCTTAGAGAGTATTATGGGGTTACCCCATGTTTAGCTACTATCTTGGTTGGGGAAGACCCCGCATCAAAGACATATCTTTCGATGAAAAGGCGAGCTTGTGAAAGAACAACAATACATTATGAAGAGTATCTTTTTCCGGAAAGGGTGCAACAAGAGGAGTTGATTAAACTAATTCAGGAGTTGAACAATGATTTGAAGATTCATGGCATCTTGATACAGCTTCCTTTACCAGCACATTTGGATGAAGACTTCGTCTTAGAAAGAGTTTCGCCAAAAAAGGATGTCGACGGATTTCACCCCCTTAACCTGGGCAATCTACTTATTGGTAAAGAAAATATGCCTCCTTGTACGCCTTCTGGCATAGTTTTCATGCTAGAAAAGATAGGCTTGAATCTGAAAGGTATACATGTTGTTGTGGTAGGTAGAAGTAAGATCGTCGGTCGACCCCTTGCAGCGATGTTTTTGAATAGGGATGCTACAGTCACAATTTGTCACTCAAAAACGAAGGACCTAAAAAGATACACCAATCAAGCCGATATATTGGTGGTGGCCGTTGGCAGGGCCAAGTTAATCACAAAAGAAATGATAAAGGAGGGCACAGTGATTATCGACGTTGGGATGAACAGGGTTGAGGGAAAACTTTGTGGTGACGTAGATTTTGAAGACGTCAAGGAAAAAGCTTCTGCCATAACACCTGTACCTCGCGGTGTTGGACCTGTGACAGTAGCTATGTTGATGAAGAATACTTTAATTGCAGCGAAGAGCACGTTAAGAGGGTAAGATGAAGAGGTGCATCAAAAACAAGATTCTCTTAATAAGAGATGCACAGTCCAATGAAGAAAGGATATCCAAAAGTTTGCGGATAGAAAAAAATCTTCTTGGATTAGAGGAGTTTGACAAAGCTAAAACGGTCATGTTCTACATCTCAAAGGGCAGCGAAGTTCATACAAAGATGATGATAAAAGAGACGATTAGGAGGGAGAAGAAAGTCGTTGTTCCTGTCACGAAGTTAGATCAGAGAGAACTCGTTGTATCTGAGCTGCTGGATTTGGATGAACTTAAGTTGGGTGCTTTTGACGTTCCAGAGCCAAAGAACCCAAAACCCTTTCCTGTAGATAAAATAGATTTGATTGTAGTTCCGGGCATAGCATTCGATAAGAGGGGAAACCGTCTAGGATATGGTCTGGGCTTCTATGATAGATTTTTGTGCTCATTGAAAGAGGGTGCAACCATATTGGCACTAGCCTATGATTTCCAGGTCTTGGAAGAAATACCAAATGATCACCATGATGTGCCTGCTGACATAATCATAACCGAGAGCCAAATAATAAGTCCTCTTAAAAGAGGGTGACATCTTGCGAAGAATAAATATAGGGATACTCGTATCGGTCTCAAGTTGGGGAGGAAACTTAAAATCCGTTATAGAGCATGTTAAGAGACGTGAACTAAACGTGAACATTGCAGTAGTAATCTCTGATGGTCTAAATGAACACATTTTAGACGTGACAAAGAAGCACAACATCAGGAGCGAAATTATCTATCCAGACAGGAAGAGCGTTGAGGAATACGATGAAGAATTGATCTCCTGCTTGAAGGATAATTCAGTAGATTTAGTCGTGATGGATGGATACATGAGGATCCTAAGCCATAGAGTTGTCTCTACCTATAAAAACAGGATTATGAACGTTCACCCCGCCCTACTTCCAAGTTTTCCTGGCCTGAACGCATGGCAGCAGGCATTAGATTATGGCGTGAAGATATCTGGATGCACAATTCACTTCGCGGATGAGAACATCGATTCAGGACCGATAATTTTGCAGAGTCCTGTCCCCGTTAGAGATGATGATACAGTTGAATCATTGCGCAAAAGAATTCTCAAAGAGGAGATGAGGCTTTACATAGAGGCAATTAAACTTTTCGCAGAGGAGAAGATAAGAGTAGTTGGAAGAAAGGTGGAGATAGAAAGATGAAAAGATGCCTAAAACTAACTTTTGAGAAAATTCAAGATTTAAGATATGGGGAAAATGCACATCAAAAAGCAGCCTTCTACCGAGACCCCAAGTTCAAAGGTGCATGCGTGGCTAACTCAACACAGCTTCATGGAAAGATGCTGTCGTTTAACAACATCGTTGATCTGGATGCCGCCTTAGAGTTGGTGAAGGAATTTGAAAGACCTGCAGTAGCGATAATAAAGCACACCAATCCTTGTGGAGCTGCGTGCGGTGATAATATTTACGCTGCATATAAGAAAGCGCATGCATCAGACCCTCTTTCTGCCTTTGGTAGCATTGTTGCATTGAACAGAGAATGCGATCCGGAGACTGCCAAAGAAGTCACATCGACTTTTGTAGAGGCAATTATCTCCCCCAGTTACAATGACAATGCACTGGAGACATTGAAGAAAAAAAAGAATTTGCGTGTATTGGAGGTAGGCGATCTTATCAAAACGACCGAGAAGGACGTGAAAAAAGTCGTTGGTGGGCTCTTAGTTCAAGATAGAGATGTTATAGGAATAGGTAATTTGAAGATCGTGACTGAGAAAAAGCCAAGCGAAGAGGAGATGAAAACGCTATTGTTCGTTTGGAAAATTGTTAAACATGTGAAATCCAACGCAATAGTGCTCGCCCATGATGAGCAGACCGTTGGCGTAGGTGCAGGCCAGATGAGTAGAGTTGATGCCGTCGAGATAGCAATAAAAAAAGCAGGATATCGGACACAGAAGAGTTGCATGGCATCGGATGCTTTCTTCCCCTTCAGAGATGCAATAGATGTGGCAGCTAATGCGGGCATTACGGCCATAATACAGCCGGGCGGATCCATTAGAGATGAGGAGATTATTCGGGCTGCAAACGATTACAACATTCCAATGGTTTTCACCAGAATACGACACTTCAAGCACTGAGGATTTTTGCATGATGATCTTCGATGAAATTGCTGGCATGATGATAGGTGATTCATGTCCGACAAAGATCATGGGAGTCATAAATCTGAGTGGGGAATCATTTTACAAGGGTTCTGTAGCCAGCGGAGACGAAGTGGTCGAAAGGGCATCCATAATGATTGAAGAAGGGGCTGATATTATAGATGTTGGCGCTCGTTCTACTGCCCCTGGTGTTAGACAAATTTCAGTGCAAGATGAAAGAGAGAGACTGATACCTGCCTTAAAAGGTGTTCTAGAACTCGGTGTTCCCATATCTGTGGATACGCAATACTCGGAGATAGCTGAGGTTGCTCTGGACATGGGTGCATGGATAATAAACGATGTCAGTGGACTAAAGACGGATCCTAAGATGGCAGACACAATATCTGATTTTAATGTGCCAGTTATATTGATGGCATCCAAGGTAAAGCCTGGTGATTGCCTTACATTTCCAGAGATCGTGTCATCTTTGGTCGATAGCATCGCATTAGCCGATGGTAAGGGAATAAGCAAGATAATCATTGATCCTGGCATTGGCAGATGGGTAGAAGAAAAGACATACGAGTATAATCTGGATATCATAAACGGTCTTGAGAGGCTTAGAGTTCTTGGAAAACCCATCTTAGTTGCCATATCACGCAAATCCTTCATCGGTGATATCCTAGGCGTACCAGAACCCTGTGACCGGTTAGCTGGCACTTTAGCATGCACTGCCATCGCCGTTTATAAAGGAGCACACATAGTGAGGACGCACGACATAAAGGAGACAAGAGATTTAATCAGAACAGCAAGAGCTACAAGAGGAGGAAAGATTGTGGCGGAAAAAGGAGATTACCGGGTTATCAATATAGATTACCTAAAAAGCCCAGAAGATTCCGTCGAGCTCATGAGATCTCTTGACGTGACGGAGATGGGCATAAAGATCATGAGCGGAAAGACTGTTTCTAGGGTTATTCTCATCAAAAATGTAACAGCACCAGAGGCTTTAATCATAAAACAGGAAATGCTCGCCAGAGGGGGGGACGCAGCCATACCCATGGGAACTATGTCAGGCGAGATAAAAAGAGTAGACATTATTATCATGGGCACGATTTTACAAATTAACGAGTTGATAAAGAAGCTAAAGATGCAATCTTTCAACCTGCCTGTGATAAGCAGCTTAATCAGGGATGTGCTTGAAAAGGAGCGGGACGTAAAATATCTTTACAGGTGAAATCCTTGAAAAAGATGAGTCTATATTCTATAAATACACCCATAATCCGACCTGGGGATAATATTGCGAAAGTTATGATTAATGCATTGGAGAAGGAAAAGTTACACTTGAAGGACGGAGATATCATAGTTATTGCTGAAAGTGTAGTTGCTACCTCTCAAGGTAGATTAGAAAAATTAGATCAAGTTAATCCTTCAGAAGGTGCGATTAGATTGGCTAAAGAATATGATCTTGATCCTAAGATTGCGGAGATAGTCCTAAGAGAGGCCAACGAGGTATGTGGTGGGGTGAAAGGAGTATTGTTAACCCAGAAAGATGGTTTGTTCGTTGCCAATGCAGGTGTGGACTCCTCTAATGCCCCCAAGGACTATGTTGTACTGCTGCCAAAGGAGCCTCAAAAAACAGCAGATGGTATAAAAAAGCAGGTCGAAAAGAAAACTGGAAAGAAGATAGGTATAATCATAGGAGATAGTAGAGTTATTCCGCTTAAAAGGGGGGTAATAGGCGTTGCACTGGCAACGGCAGGCATAGAGCCTGTGGAAGACTGCAGGGGAATGGTCGATCTATTTGGAAGGAAATTGCAGGTGACCTTTAGGGCGATAGCCGATGATGTAGTTTCTGCAGCACAAATCCTCATGGGGGAGGCAGACGAACAAAGTCCGATGGTGCTAATAAGGGGGGCCCCAATTAAATTTACTGAAGAGCCACAACAAGAGATGCAATTGTCGCCGGAAGAATGCATGTACATGAATGTCTTTCAACTGAGACATACGAATTGAAATATCGTCGTTACTTATTGGTATCATAGGCTGGTCTTTCTTTTATTTATATTTGGATACCTATACCATAAACATGCTAAATTTGAATTCTACTTTTTCATATAAATAAAATAAAAATGAGGTTTATCTACAAGCATTGGGTTATTCATAGACGGATGGATTGATAGGTATCATATGTCATTAGGTCAATAGAAATCGATAGATAATATAAACAACACAATCAAATAAAAATAAAATACAACAGCAGCCCGGTGGTGTAGTGGTCAATCATACAAGGCTCTGGACCTTGTGACTGCGGTTCGAATCCGTGCCGGGCTATTATTGATGCTATCTTGGTTCATGTTCTGAAAAACGGGTCAGAATAGCGGAAAATTTATAGGTATTAAGTGCACCTAATGTTTAGAGGATTTATTTTGTTTCCGAATGATAAAGTTAAAGGATTAGTTGGCTCAAAAGTTCAGATTGAAATGAAAGGCGAAAAATCTACTCTTGAGGGCATATTAGAGATTGCAGATGAATATCTAAACCTACACTTGATGAACACCACCGAGATCGTCGATGGGAAAAAAGTGAGAGCGTTAGGATCGGTCTTGGTACGTGGCAACAATATCATTCTTGTAAATCCAGTCAATGAGTGAGATGAAATGAAATGCTGGACCGAAGATGAAATCAAGCTGCTTAGAAGGCATGCTTCATCATCAAAAGAGGAATTAATAAAAATTTTCCCAGACAGATCGTGGGCAAGCATAAAGAAAAAAAGATCGAGGATCACAAAGACGAGAAAACTCCCGAAGTGGTTTTCTTTTGACTTGCTCAAAGACAAATCAATAGAAGAGTTGGCCGAGGAGAAGGGGCTAAACACGAGAACCATTCATAGAATTATACAAGCAGGTGGCAGATCGGTAAAGGAATTTAAGAGGTCCCCTTTTTCAAAATACGAGTTTATGATGGCAGATGATTTGTTCTCCCCATGCGTTGGCTGTACTGGTGGGGAATGCATGCCAGAACATTGTGCTAATTTAGAGGTATGGATCCAAAAATTGATATGAAGCCTTTATGATGCCAAGTTTTATCGCCTCTTCCGCATCTTCAGCGACTATTAAATCTTACGTCTACCAGTAAAACCCCTTCTGCCACACACCCAAATTTCTCAGACAGCAGCACATTCAATCACATTAGCCTATTTACACATCTACACCCGCATTAAAACTCGAGACTGCCATGGCGGCATTTTTGAGCAATTTTAGAGCTGCTTCCTGATGAATAAAACCCCCTAGACCACAATCTGGACCTGAGTATTTTATCCTGTTTCCAAATTTCTGATATGCTATTTCGAGCCTTCTCTTTATTATGTTGACGTTTTCGGTCTCGTCGATCATTTGCAACGCTTTACATGTATCCCTCCATATATCAATTCCAGTCGCATCCCTATATCCTGCTGCCATAGCATCTATGTCCGTTCTAGCTATTCCAACACGTAAAAACTTATCATATTTGTCCAGATCTTTCTTCGATATCACATCCAGACTGCTGGGCGTAGATGCAGATTCCACACCAACGATGTTTATGCCATCCACTCCGTATATTTTCTCGGTCTCCAGTGGAGAGTGAAGATGAATCTGAACGTCCATTCCTTTCGCTGGATTGGAGACTTTTTCTAGCGCCATCAGCAATTCGTCATCCTCTATTATCAACTGTGGGTCCACTCCAAGACTTGGTTCGTCGATAGATATCACCCGCGTCTCAAGATGTTTTTTTCTCAGAATGCCATTTTTCACGAAATTGGACAAGCTTTTTGCCAAACTCTCCAACACGTCAACATGGATCACATGGCCATAGCCCCTGATATGCAGTTCGACTGGCCCGGTAATGCAGACCTTTATACCCAATGCTTTGCCCGATGAATCATGATGTTCCTTTGCAACATGCTCTATGGCACTGAGTTCGTGGATATTCGCTTTGTCCTCTTTAATCATCAGAGGTTTGTCGACCCAGTTCTTTGGATTTGTTATGGGGTACAAAAACTGAGAGATCATATTTTGTAATTGAGGATAGGTGAGCACGTCAACTCCAGATAGCATTTTCATCCGCATGACATCTTGCACCAATCGCTCATACTGATCGTGATCGTTGATCACCATCTTCCCTATGTCTTGTCTTGTCAAACTCTTTGGAAGTGGAAAACTTCCTATGTCGTCAGATGCGATGAAATCCATTTTTGGGTCATCTCCTCTATTCATCATCGAAGATAGATGTGCTTAAAATCTTTGGTGTATATCCAAGGGTCTTCCGTCTCAGCCTCCTTCTTAAGACGGAGGCAGTAGTCTACCTTTGCATCACATTCATCTGAAAAGTATATCGCAAGGGCTTCTGGAAATTGCGGTTTCTTGGGCGATCCGTATTCGTTATGTCCATGATGACTTAGAATAATGTGTGCCAACTTCAATCTAAGGGTCTCCGGGAAATTTTCAAGCCTGCCTATCCTGTCCAGGACCATCTGCTCCCCAACGACCAGATGCCCCCTCAGCATTCCCTCTTCAGATATGTCTATGCTTGTTGTTATGGCATACTCTTCTGTTTTACCTATGTCATGGAGAACTGCACCAGTCAAAAGCAAGTCCTTATCCAACGAGGGGTGAAGTATATATATGGAGTTACATAGCTTGACCACATTCAGCGTATGTTCGAGCAATCCGCCAATATAATTTTGATGCCTATGCATGGATCCGGGACAATTCTTGAATTTCTCGACGAATTCCCAGTCATCGAAAAAGGAATGTAGAAGAGTCTTCAGGTGTGAATTCTGCACAAAATCGACAATTTCCAGAAGTTCCCGCATCATCTGACCCATATCTTTGCTAGTTTTCGAGACAAAATCACCCATATCATACTCAGAGGGTTCGCACCTCCGCAAGGTATGGGTTGTGTCCAGGGCTATCTCCAATCTGTCCCTGAACTCGCTAACTCTGCCCGTGATGTGGATGACATCGTTCGTTTGGAATATACCGTAGATCTCCTTTATCTGCTCTTCGTTCCTGTCTCCCCAGTATTTTGCCGTGATCTCACCACTGTTATCGCTAACCCTGAACTCAAACCAAAACCCAGAGGCATATTCTCTCGGCGGTTTTTTGTATTTGATCGCGAAGAGACTGTCCACGTTGTCCCCCACCCTTAGGTCCTTGACGAACTGATTTTTTCTCACCATATTTTCTCGCCCACCAGTCACCTTTCTTTATTCATCTTTTCAGACATCATTCTTTTGATTTAGAAATAAACATTCATCACATTTATGCTTGTTACAAAATTCTTTTCCATAGTTGACAATAAGGGCGTGGAACTCTTTGAACATAGCTATGTCGTTAGGTAATTCATTCTCAAAACGTTCCTGCAACAGATCATAGCCTCCCGATATGCCAAGGCACTTACAGATGCGAGCCGTATAGGCATCGATGACGAATTTCGGCCTGTCTAGTGCATAGAGAAGTATGCTGTCTGCTGTCTCCTTTCCGATGCCCTTTAGTGAGAGCAGATCGTTCCTTAGGTTTTCAAGGGGCATCTCAGATGTTGATAAATTTTCAGCAAAATATACCGAAGCAGTCTGTAGTCGTTCTGCCTTTTGCCTGTAGAACCCAGTACATTTAACCAGTGACTCCAGTTTTGACCTATCGACCTTGGCGAGGGCATCAGGCTCCAGCAGATTGTGTTCCTTCAGATTGTTAATAGCCATTTCCACGTTCTCCCACCTCGTCCGCTGGGTTAGTATGGCACCAACTACCACTTCAAAAGGGGTTTCTGCGGGCCACCATTGCTGTTCTCCCAACTCTTCCAGAAGTTTGTTGTAGATTTCGATCATTTTTGTCCTACATTATCGATAATTTTCTGTTGAATAAGAGAGACTTTTTATCCTCAGTTGCGAATGAGAGAAGTTTATCCAAACGATATTCGGCCATCGGATCGTTGATGATTGGATTACTTTTTTGGGATTAGATTATATGACATCTTAGTGTCAATATCGCCGTTTTTGATACATCTGTTAATCTCATGATGAAACTGCTTTTAATTTTTTGTATTTGCGCGGCTTTGGACGTTTAGTCTTTATAATTCTTTATAATAGTAGAGTAATTAATCAATTAATAGCAGATCGATTTGAATATTTAAAAATTTATGGAATCATTAGGTACTTAGTTTAAGTTTAATTTACATCCCAAGATTTTATCAGATTGGTAAAAGATGGGTTAAGAGGTTGTCTAAAAAATGGAAAACGATTGTGAGTGTCCAATATTGGATAAAAAGGATTGGGACCTTAAGAAACATCATTGGAATGAAAGAGCCTTCTACAGAATAAAGCATTTCTTGTTTCTTCACATGCCAATTGGCATTGGTAGAGCAATTAAAAAAGGCATGGATAAAATCGAAGAAAGGGGCTATACGGTCAAACCACCATACATGATGCTCGATGATGAAACTGGATTCTTTTCTGCAAACATGTTGATTGCAATAGAAGAGATTCCAAAAAATGTTCCTGATGTAGAAGTGTGGAGTCCTGCAACCACTTATTCAAAATATTATCACGGTCCTTTCAAGGGTTTGAAAAAAGAGATAACCGAACTCATAGATTTTGTTGAAAATAAGGAGAAAAAGAAGCCAGTCAGGATTTACTCATGGGTCACGAATTGTCCAAAATGCTGGGAAAAACACGGCGGACCTAAGACAATAATTTTTGCCAGAGTTTAAGATAAGATAAAAAAACATGAAATGAAAATGGGCAAATAACTATAAGAGAATGGATTAGGTTATATCAGATGGACGCGAACTGGAATAGCATAAAGGCAGGAAGTTAAAGGGGTATAATCAGTGAGAATTCTTGGTTATAATACGAGTTTGATAGAGACGTTAATAATAGCCAATGCAGTGATGTTCATTATCACATTGATAAATCCGGGTTTAATAATAAATAATCTGGGTCTTCAACCTTCTTTAGCCCTTGAAAGACCGTGGACATTGGTTACATCCATGTTCCTGCATGGTGGCCTTTGGCACATATTTGCCAACATGTTTACGCTATTTTTCTTTGGCAATTACCTCCAGGGTCTGATTGGTAATAGAGACCTGTTAAAACTATATTTCGTTGGCGGCACACTCGGGAATATCCTCGTTGTTTTTTTGGCGGCTCCCGACTCGATAGCAGTTGGCGCCTCTGGTGCGATATTCGCGCTCGGAGGTACCCTATCCGTGTTAAGACCTAACCTCAGGGTATTCATTATTCCCATTCCCATCCCAATACCGCTCTGGATTGCCGTGATTGGCGGTTTCTTAGTACTTTCATTAATGCCTTTTATTTCATGGCAGGCACACTTGGGAGGGTTGATTGTAGGACTTGTATTTGGCTATTATTTCAAAAAAAATGGCGTTGGACGGGAAGGAGCATACAGATTCTACGACTATGAATATAGATATTGAAAAATATCTTGATACTTAATATTTTCAGGAAAGATGTTAATGTTATTTTTGGGAGATATATTCATGAATCGCTCTGGCGGCTCTCTTTCCTGCCCCCATGGATTCAATAACAGTAGCAGCACCAGAAACAATATCACCGCCAGCAAATACCCCCTCTTTGGACGTCATGCCATTCTCGTCGACCAACAAGGTACCCCTCTCAGTAACTTGTAGTCCCTCTGTAGTTCTCGATATCAGTGGATTGGGGCTTTGACCAATGGCTATTATCACGGTATCGACGTCAATGGTAAACTCAGAATTTTTTATTATGACGGGCTTTCTTCTACCGGATTCGTCTGGATCTCCCAGCTCCATCCGAACGCATTCAATTTTTTTTACCCAACCCTTCTCATCGCCCAAGATTTTCGTCGGTAGGGTTAGAAACTTAAATTTAATTCCCTCTTCCTTGGAGTGCTCTATTTCCTCCTGCCTGGCAGTCATTTCCTTTTCTGTTCTTCTGTACAGGATGCACACTTCATCAGCCCCCAGTCGTAGAGCTGCTCTTGCAGAGTCCATTGCTACATTACCACCACCGATCACCGCCACTTTCTTGCCTTCTCTGATGGGCGTGTCATACTCTGGAAACAAATAAGCGCCCATTAGATTAATTCTTGTCAAAAACTCATTTGCAGAGTAAACTCCACATAGGTCCTCACCAGGTATATCCATCCAGCGAGGTAAGCCCGCACCGGTTCCTATGAATACAGCATCGAATTCTTCCAGAAGTTCATCGATACTGATCGTTTTTCCTATAATGACACCAGTTTTAATGGAAACTCCAAATTTTTTTATGTAATCGATTTCCGCTCTAACTATTTCCTTCGGCAACCTGAACTCGGGGATGCCATAAACGAGCACCCCACCAGTCGCATGAAGAGCCTCAAAAAGGGTCACCTGGTACCCAAGCTTTGCTAGATCCGCAGAAACGGTTATTCCTGCCGGACCGGAGCCCACAACTGCCACTTTTTTGCCTGTAGACTTTGGTTTACTTGAAATCTTAAACCCCTTTTGACGATCGTAATCAGCAACGAACCTTTCAAGTTTACCTATGGCCACTGGCTCCCCTTTCTTAGCTAATAAACAGAATTTCTCACATTGATTTTCGTGAGGGCAAACGCGTCCACAAATAGCTGGCAGTTGGTTTTTATTTCTCACTACTCTGATGGCCTCATCAAAACTGCCATCTTTGATACGCTCGATAAAATCAGGTATGTCAACTTCCACAGGACATCCATTTATGCAGCCTGGATCAGCGCAGTGCAAGCATCTTTTGGCTTCAGAAACTGCTTGATCGGCGCTGTAACCCAGAGCCACCTCCTCAAAATTTTTAATTCTCTTTTCAGGATCTTGCTCCTGCATCGGTATTCTAAGCGTCATCTTTAACTATCCCAGCACCAAGGCCAACTTTTCTTCTGTTAGGTATCTTTGCAGTCTAGTCATCAAATGATCAAAGTCAACCCCATGGGCATCAAATTCTGGTCCATCCACACAGGTAAACTTAGTCTCACCATCAACCCTAACCCTACAAGAGCCACACATTCCCGTTCCGTCCACCATAATTGGATTTAGACTTACTATGGTCCTTATGTTGTGCGGCCTCGTAACATTGGCTACTGCCTTCATCATTATAACCGGTCCAACAGCTTCCACAAGATCGATATTTTTTCTTTCATCGATCAGCTTTTGTAGAATGTCTGTAACGAAACCATGATGTCCTTTGGAGCCGTCATCCGTCGTTATGTAAAGTTCATCGCTTATTTTCTGCAATTCTTCCTCTAATATTAACAATTCTTTGGTTCTGGCTCCGATGATAGATATGACCTTATTTCTGGCTTTTGCTAATTCTTTGACCTTAAGATATATGGATGCCGCGCCAACTCCGCCACCGATACAGACAACTCTTCCATATCTTTTGATCTCTATTGGATTTCCCAAAGGACCCGCAAAATCCAAGATTTGGTCACCCTCGTTTAGATTTCCCAATCTTTTTGTGGTCTTGCCAACTTCTTGAAATATGATAGTGATAGTTCCTTTTTGAACATCGAAATCAGCAATGGTTAATGGTATCCGCTCTCCTTTTTCATCTATTCGCAAGATTATAAATTGTCCTGGCTTAGCTTTCTTTGCAACCAATGGAGCGAATACTTCAAATAATTTGACGGTTGGAGCTAGCTCTTTTTTGTTAATGATCGTATTTATTTTAGATATTAACTTCCCTCCTGTTTGTGCAAAGACCTATCCAAGCAGTGGTATTTTAAGTTATGGTTTGCTTATAACGATATGATGTTAGAGTCGTTTTACTTGATGATTGGAAAAATAACCGTCTATTTCTTCCTAATAGCTGCAGTAACGACCATATTCATAGCAATCTTTGTGATACATTCATTCAGGACTGGTAGTTTTCCTTTCCCAAATGTTGTGCTCTCTGGAATATTAGTTTTGGAGGGTTCGATCAAGGCACTATTCCGATTGTTTAAGGTAGATGATTCGATAGTAGATGACGTCGTCATTAGATTAAGAAATAAGGTTTCTTTAAAAAGGTTCAAGGGTCTTCCCTTTGAAAAGAAGTCGATATTTCTGCCCCAGTGTCTTCGCTCAGTGAACTGCCCGGCGAAGCTCTCACCAGAGGGTATCCAATGCATAAACTGCGGTCGATGTAAAATCGGGGATGCGAAAAAAAAGTTAGAGTCCTCGGGTTATAGGGTTTTCGTCGTCCCTGGATCAAGTTTCATCAAGCGAATGGTAGAAAAATATAGACCTGAGGCGATCCTGGGTGTTGGGTGCATATCAGAAGTGAAAGATGGTATGGATTTATGTCATAGATTCGGTGTTCCGGCGGTGGCCATTCCATTGGACACAGATGGTTGTATATCCACTGAGTTAGATTGGGATGTTTTTTATAATACGACAAAAGCAGACAAGATTGCTAGTGAATCATAACATTAGTTATCGCATCTATTGGAATAGCTGTAAATCCCTTCTCATTAAGATATTGCGCGAGTTTTGTCGGCCGGCCCCCAGGAGGATGATAAAGGATCGTAACCTCTGGATTACAATCGTGCACCATTTCCATCAAGCCATCGAAATCGAGGTGATCGCTTATCTGAATTCGTTGATGCGAACAACTCCTCCCAGTTAATACGAATTTATCCAGATGATCTGGTAAGCGATTCAAATAACGTGGTGGAACGATGCGCATTTTGCCATTTTCGCCTAGATCTGCCAGCGGCCCCATGTGTTCCATTAATTCTCTAGTCAATTCCAGTGATTTACTGTCCATAACTATTTCTTCTCCATAACCCAGCATACGAAGTAGTTTTACCGCCCTTTGAGCCTTACCAAATGAATATGCACCGAATGCAACGTTCTCCCTAATCGCATCCTTGAAGGCGCCTATATCGTCCTTAAACCTGCATTGTGGATCGTAGGGATCTCCATAGGTTGCTTCCGTAACAAGAACATCGCATCTTGGAAGATGAGAAGAATCCTTGACATCTCCTGTTGCCAGTATGGTGGTACCGACTTCATTTTCCCAAGAAAAAGCTGTGGATCCGATGGTATGACCTGTCGGATGCGTTCGAATCCTAACGCCGTCCATATCCAAATTATCTCCGACCTTAAAGGTCGTCCCAACAAATCTTCTTCCACATAAGATCTCAAGAGCTTTCGCTGTTTTTTCAGATGCTACAGACTTTTTGGAAGCCATTGCAGAGCGACCATAATGATCCGAATGTGCGTGGGTTATCAAAAGTCTATGGGAGTCTTCGTTAGGGGTGGTATCGATTCCAAATACATGTCGCTTTTCTGACCTAAATAGGATCAACAGATGTGGCGTATACCCTTTCGAACTCCTCCTACGTATTGGCAATACACCCAGATCTATCAGTTTTTTCAAAAGGCACCCATCCCTCTTGATAGGAATTGTGTCTTAAGATATATATAGATATATGAAAAGTTATTTCTGCTCTAAAGGTTAAATGTTGAAGAGATTGCTCCGGTAGTGTAGTCCGGCCAAATTCAGCCAGAACTGGAGGTCATTCATGCAGGACTCTCACTCCTGCGACTGGGGTTCAAATCCCCACCGGAGCATACGTATTATCGGAAAATGTCCTAAACCCTCTTTAAGGATTTTGTTGATGAAAAACTCCTCAAGTAACCCCTCATCTAGTCTTTGTAGACCTTCTTCTCCCCGCCCATTATAAATCTCCTTTATCGATTAAAAGCACGTTCTGACGCCTCGACCTCTATCCACTCACGATTCCGCTGTACAAGATTGTTCAAATAATGATTAGAAAAAAGCTTGCTGTTCCGCATGAAACTCAGGCTTAACTGGACCAGGGATATACCCCAATTATCCTACGATACTTCGTATATCCTATCTTAAACCCCTTTAAATATACGTTACCAAAATTTTGCCTATAAGTTAATTTTTATAAAAAGAAAATAGCAAACCTTATGTTTTCATAAATCAAACTTGAATTTAAAAATTAGATTTAGGGGCTTAATCTTGGATCTTGTTAAAATACCGGGCATAGGACCTAAAAAAGAAAAGGAACTTAGTAGCATTGGGGTCTTCACCGTAGAGGATCTGGCTAAGCGAAGTTTCTGGGATGATCGAGGAGAAGCCTATTTTGGGCATAATTGGTGGGTACGCTTGGTTAGAGGGGCTAGGATGTCCGTTGGGCAGATTATCATAAATGATGTCAAAAAAATATCTCAAGACGAGATCGTAATAGAAACGGATAAAACATATTCTGATGAAGAACTGATAAAAAAATCAGTTGCTAGTCTTCTCCATTCCCACGATTACTGGTTCTTGACGTCAATTAAGGAAGATATTAACTCGTACAGGGTAACCGTCTTGCCTGTTGAGAGCAGCAAGCACTATTTCACGAAATACATCATAACCAGCGCTGAATGCTTGATAGAGCAGATACGAAGAGGGAGAAATGGTGAAGAGACCAAAGATTTCACAGAAAAAGAAACTGCAAGAGATATGGAAGCTTCCCTAATGAACTATTTAAAAGGCCTGATGCCCAGAGAGAGAGACGTCAAGGACTTCGCCAAGTCCATGCAACTTAGCTCTCTCTGTGAGTACTTTGAAGAATACGGAGGAATGGCATCTATAGATGTTTTATTGTCATGGGCTCAGCTTTTCGGTATTGCAGACGTAGATGTACTGAAGCCTAATGGCGAGAAGTTGACCACCACGGGCTTTCACCTGGCATACTTCGGTGATGTTGGAACTGGGAAGACATATTCCAGCATCGATTTCGTTATGGGCAACGAGAGAATCGGACTGGAACCTCACGGTATTCCTGGAAGATACAGATACTGTGGAGGTATAACTCCCTATATGTTTATTCAAATGGGGCAGTATTATGAGGGAGATAAGATGGTGTTCCTCGTTCCAGAGTTCAACGACTGGTTCTTTCATGAAAAAGGGATGGTCGAGAGGTTGAAGCTAGCGATGGAGCAAAAACCTCTGAAGTATGAGTCGTCTCGCGAAACCATAGGACCTTATGTTTTTACCTCCTTCTTTAACGCGAACTACAACGTCAAGATAAAGAAGAAAGGGTATAAGCTCACTGTTTCCGACCCGAACTTTAACGCCATCGAAGACAGGTGTTTCTGCAGACTTCATAAGATGACTAAGCAAAGGTTCTTGGATATTATCGATTCAATAGAAAAACACACACTTGGTACGAACAAGGAAATAAAGATTACACCCGACCAGATAAGAGATCATGCAACGCTCCTCTACTCGATAAATACCGGACTGATCAACCACTACAAGCCATCAAAAGTCCAGTTCTCAGAGGAACAAATAAGTACCATCATGTCAGCCATCAAAATATTTGCAGAGGAGTATATGGGTGATGGGAAGCTCATAAATGCTTCTCCGAGATCCATCTATAAATGCCTACAACTTGCATCTACTTTGACGTTGCCCTTTTACTTCACCGCCAAGGCCATAGAATCCCCTAGCCATCGGATACTATTGGTTGAGGATAGGGCATTAAATATGGCTGTTGAGATTATGATTGAGGAGCTAACCGTTAGGATGCTAAAAGATTCCTCTCCGGAGAACGTAAAGGAGACCGTTCTTCCGAAGTTATTCGATGGCTAGCTCATCCAATACCATTTCTACCACTTGTTTCACCGCTTCATTCACTTTAGTCGTAAGCCCAATGGTGAAATTTTTTGTCCTCTCAATTTCAACACCGATGATGATGATGTCTTCTGTTATTGACATGACTTTTTTTCCGATGTTTAGAACGTCAACTAAGCCAAGCTCATGCAATGAGAAGTATATCGAAGAAGGATCTGGAAGTTCTTTGTAAGTGAACCTATATATTTTACCAACCTCTGATCCTGAGCTCATGGCATCGATGATGATTACCTTGCCAGCATTTTCCATAAAACTGAGTAGACTAAGACTACCAGTACCTGCATCTATCAGCTCCACATGGACCGGCAGTTCTTTTCTCTTAAGTTCCTCTAAAACGTAAAAACCAAATCCATCGTCGCCCATCAAGGGATTTCCACAGCATAATACAACGGTTTTCAGAAGCCTCACCTAGCATACCCTTGGAATTAGTTCCCCTAAAGGCGTTTCAACGTATCTCTTACCACCAAGTCCCGTTTCTAAGATTACCTTTTTTCTATGTTCTCCAATGACCTGACCTATTATTCTCGCTTCTTGACCATATTTTGTCTTTTTGATAGCCTTTAGAATGAGATCGGCACTATCTGGCTTCACGCCGATTACAGCTTTCCCTTCATTCGCAACATCCAAAGGATCGATTCCAAGCATCCCCGATGCTGACCTAACGGCGTCTTTCAATGGAATCTGATCCTCTTTAATTAGTATCCCCACACCACTTTTCTTTGCCATCTCATTTAACGCAGACGACAAGCCGCCTCTTGTTGGGTCTTTCATTGCAGTTACTCCCCCAATATCCAAAGCCGCCTTTATCATGTTCCACAATGGAGCTGCGTCAGACTCTAGTTCAGTCTCAAACGAAAATCCTTCTCTGAACGCTAAGAGTGATATACCATGGTCTCCGACGGTTCCCGTGACGATGATCTTATCGCCAACATTTAGGCCTGAGTCGCGTATCAGTTGATCTGCAAAGCCAATACCAGATGTGTTAAGTACCAAATTGTCCAATGCACCCTTTTCCATTACCTTGGTATCACCAGTGATGATTGATACGCCTACTTCATTGGCAATTTCATCCATAGACTGAACGATACGTTCCAGTTCCTTAATTGGAAACCCCTCCTCTACAATAATGCTGCTGGTCAAAGCAAGTGGACGAGCCCCCATGACTGCCAGATCATTTATGGTTCCACAAACTGCAATTTTACCAATATTACCACCCGGAAAGAATAATGGTTTGACAACATAGCTGTCTGTGGTGAGCACAACCTCTTTATCGCCTATGTAAACGGTTGATCCGTCATCAAGATCAGACAAGCCAACACTTCCAACACTGTGGTCAGACATGTTACTGAGTATCTTAGCTATTAACTCCTGCATGAGCACTCCTCCGGAA
>JAAEEL010000021.1 GCA_013415795.1 Methanocellales archaeon
CAGAAGCAGTTCCCACCATAACAATTGCAAGCACGGCCAATAATGCAGCAATTATTATAATTGATCTCCTTAAATTTTTTTCATTTGTCACCTTTTTACTCTCCTTTTTAGTTGGGTATTTGCTAGGTGGCAAGGCTCCCAAAAACTGCCTTGTATAGCGCCCCTCGCTCGGCGCTATTTATGGGGCTTCATTGTCTATTATAGGTTATTAATGTACACCTAAGTATATAGTTAACCATTTATAATATTGCTTAATTTAAGCAATTTTTTAAACAATTTTAATGAAAAATACCGCAAAAAAGGGATAGCACTATAATGGAAGAAAAATCTGACCCCATCTTGCTGAAAGGATGCACCTACAGATTTTACTTACCAACCCAGGACCATATAGAACCTTTCCATGGAAATCAAAAGCTAAGCAGAAAAGGTAGCTTTACATGGCGATTTAACAGAACTACCTAGGGCTGTGAGGACCGAAAAAAATTGATTTTAAAATAGAATCATTACAATTTTCTTCTTTCATAGATCGCTTGGTCTTCATACGTTATTCGAAAGACCCTGTGATAGGGTATCATGACCGAAAGGAATCTTCCTTCAGAATTGGGAGGTGTGCTAACTCCCTTAAAAGTTAGGAAGGAATTTCCTATTTTCACTATCTCATCCCCACGAACGATCTTCGTATCATTAGGAGCTCCCCGATGAACATAGTAAATCTCACATCTGGACAAATCTAGATCTCGCCATTTTATCTCGTTCAATAACTCCCTCGGACGTTTTGATCTGAACATCTTTTCATCATACCTTCTTTTTAAGATATGTATTCAACATCTAATATATGCAATGTAATGTGGAGCATATCTGCCAAAAGTGGCGCAGATAAAACGGTATTGTGGGTGTCAGAACAGAAGCTATTACCAAAATCCGAGTTTTATGTTCTTTCTGTTTAGAATAAGAAAAATTGGAATTGTATATAAAATACTATAACATAATTCCGCGTAATTTTTAATGAGTCGAACTATTTCTTTACACTTCTTGTGAAAAACTTGCATGTTGAAGAAGACATTCTGACCACAGAGTGCTACTTTGCATTGAATTTGCATTTGGAGTGATCAGCCAAGACGTTTTAACTGTTTTCCTATAATTACATCCAAGATTTTCAAAAATTCTTCTTCCGCCCCCGCAGGAATGGTTGCTCCTGCTGCTATGTCGTGTCCTCCTCCAACGCCTCCAACTTCTTCGGCGGACTCATGGAGTGCAAGTGCTAGGTTCAATCCTAGATGAACCATGTCCTGTGTTCCTCTGGCTGATACTTTTATATTCCCATCAGAATCAGCAAATGCGATTATGGGGAGATTCCGGTTTATTCTTCCCAAGCTAAAAACCATTCCTGCGATAATACCAACGATCGTTTCATATATGCTATCTCTTGCATTGAAATATTGGAGATTCTGCAGTTCTATTACTCCTTGCTCGTTGACAATTTTCAACCCCTCCGTCAGGTTCTTCCTATGTTGAGCCAGTAAACTGCGAGCATGGACATAGGCTAACCCACGATCACCCATACAAACTGCAAGCCCGACGTCTGCATGACCATAGCGTGCTGTTGCGTTCAATAGCGTAGAATATTCTGATGCATCTCTTAGCTCTGTCCCCTCTACCTCTTTTAGTAAGGTATATACCTCTCCTACCAAGTGTTGCACTTTGTATGCAGGTACCTGCCTAGTCAAACATAGTTGAATTATCTCAGAAACGATCAGTTTTTTTTCTTCTCGGTTTAGATCAATCCACCTGCTCCAATGCCCGTCTTTGAGTTTGATTCCTAGTTTGCTCAGGAATTGTATGCAATTATTATTATCACCAGTTATGCCAGGTATGTATGGATCCGTACAATATTCTAGAAGTTTGTGGATCGGTCTAGTCTGACGTCCGAAAAGCCGAATATCAGTTTCAAAGGAAAGTACCCCATCATCAACGCCTTCGAGCATTATACTGCGGTTCATTCCGACTAATCTTCGGGCGTTCATATCCTGCATATCCCCTACAGCGCCTAATATCGCTAAGTCTGCAAGATCGCGATTAGACCCCATATTTTTAGCAATCAGGTAAGTAGCTCCAGAGCCGCTCAGCTCATTGGTTCCGTTGATGCCAAATAAGTGAGGGTTGAGGTGATACTTATGTTGGTTTTTTTGGGGCTGATGGTGATCAGCGATAATGACCTCAGAGTGCAATTTACTAATCTCGTCTACCATACCGGATCCAAGATCAGTAAAGATCGTCAACTCTGCATTAAGATCTGCAATTTCATCCAATGCTGGCTTATCCAATTTCTTCAAAAATCTAGTCTCGTACTCCATTCCCTCTCTATCCAGAGCTTTGCATATTACTGCAGCCGATGTCAAGCCATCGGCATCTATGTGTGAAATCACGAGTGCACGATTGTACTTTTTGATAGCTTCTGCGCACTCTGCTGCTTTTTTCATCATCATCTCGATAGCTTGTTCGGGCTGTACAATAAAATTTTGCTAAAACGAAACATCTTTTATATCGTTGGTATAAGTGATACACATGAAAGTTGGGATTATAGGTGGGGCAGGTTATACTGGAGGTGAGTTGCTTCGTCTCTTGGCAAATCACCCTGATGCTGAAATAGTGGCAGTGACATCAAGACGCTTCATTGGCAAGCCAATTTCTACCGTACACCCACATCTCTCGGAAATACTAGATTTATCTTTTGATGAGTTTTCTACAAGCGACGTTGCGAAACGCTCTGATATCGTTTTCATGGCAGTACCACACAAGGCTGCAATGAGCTATGTACCTGACTTGCTAGCACAGAACATCAAAGTTGTAGATCTAAGTGCTGATTACAGATTAGTTCCTGAGATCTATGAGTCCACATATATGACAACTCACACCGACCGAGATAGGATTGCAACATATGGCTTGCCAGAGCTTCACAGAGCAGAGATCAAAAGATCAAATCTAGTGGCAAATCCTGGATGTTTTTCTACTGGAGCTATATTGACAGCCGCACCATTGGTAAAGGCAGCCAAAGCAGAAAGAATTGTATTCGATTCAAAAACGGGCATATCTGGAGCTGGCATGGTGCCCTCAGAAGTTACACATTATCCGAATATAGCAGAAAATGCGGTGCCCTATAAGGTAACAAACCATAGACATCTGCCAGAAATAAAGCAAGAACTGAAACTTTTAGGTACATGCAAAATCGACTTTACACCACACATTATTCCTTCTGTTAGGGGAATTTTAACTACAGCACACATATTCGTCAGAGATACGATTACGAGCGAGGAAGTAGCAGGTCTCTACGAGGAGATGTATGCTAGTGAGCCATTCATAAGGGTTCGAGATACTATGCCATCGCTAAGCGTAGTTCGAGGTTCAAATTTCTGTGATATCGGTTGCTTCGAGATAGAAGATGGTAGGGTGGTTGTGATCTCTGCAATAGATAATCTGACGAAAGGTGCGTCCGGACAAGCGATACAGAATATGAATATCATGTTTGGTCTGGATGAGAGAAGCGGATTGTGGTCGCCTGGGAGGACACCATGAGCATCATGAAAGTTAAGGATGTTATGAAAAAAAATGTAATGGTTTGCAATAGTACTGACTCCGTCAGCGTTGTCGCAAAAAAAATGAGGGAGAATAACATAAGCGGCGTGCCTGTAACGGAGGGCGACAAATTGGTGGGCATAATAACCGAAAGCGATGTTCTTCGACTTCTAAGAACCCCAAAATATTCCAGAGAGCTTTGGCTGCCGAGTCCGTTGGAGCTTATCGAGGTACCCATACGTGAATTGGTTGGATGGGTTGAAACGAAAAAAGCACTAGAAAACATAGGTAAAATGCCAATAATAGATGTAATGACAAAACGGGTGTACACGATATCAACCGAAGACAGTATTGAGATGGCAGCAGAGATGATGACTACACATGATATTAATAGACTTCCTGTCATCGATGGTAGCAAATTAGTCGGAATCATCACTAGGGGAGATATAATAGCAGGAATCGGTGGCAAAAAATGAAGCTTCTAAGCGGAGGAGTGTGCGCAGTACCTGCCGTTAAGGCGTATGGCATAAAAGAAGGCGGACAAGGTCTTGCCATCATAACTGGAAAAGGTAAAACAGTGGGTGTATTTACCCTAAACAAAATAAGAGCAGCACCGGTTGTCGTTACAAGTAGGCGATTGCCAAATATCATGAATGCTGTCATAGCATATAGTGGAAGCGCCAATGCTTTTACTGGAGATAAGGGTATCAAAGATGCGGAAAAGATGGCCCTGTTGGTTGCCAGTGCATTGGACATTGATCCTGAATCCGTAGGTGTTGCTTCCACAGGAATCATCGCGCATCCTGTAAATATGGATTGGATCGAGGACCATGTTGAAAATGTGATATGTGGGTTGACCTCAGACCCTATTGGGAGCGAGGCTGCGACAAGGGCAATAATGACAACTGACAAGATAATCAAACAAATTGCGGTTGAGATCGACGGTGTCTGCATAGGAGGGATCGCAAAGGGCTCGGGCATGATCGAGCCCAACATGGCGACAATGCTTTCATTCATCTACACAGATGGAGAGATGCCCACAGAATCGCTGCAAAAATGTCTAAGAAATTCAGTAGATAAGAGCTTTAACATGCTCGTTGTTGATGGTGACACCAGTACGAACGATATGGTTCTTTTAACCGCAAACGGAGACAAGAGGATATCTGAGGAAAGATTTCAGGAAGGCCTAGATTACATATGCATTCAACTGGCAAAGATGATGGCAAGAGATGGTGAAGGCTCAACCAAATTCATCGAAGTTTGCATCAGGGGCGCAAGGTCAAAAGAAGATTCAAAAAAAGCTGCAAAGACAATTGTGCGATCTACATTAGTGAAGGCCGCTGTCTTTGGAGAGGACCCCAACTGGGGGCGCATCGTAGCTGCTATAGGGCGATCTGGTGCTGAGGTTAAAGAGGACAAAATCACTCTAGAATTCTCAGACGGAACTAAAACCGTGACATTAGTCAAGGAAGGAAATATCATCGGTAGCTTTGAGAGAGCAAAAGAGATCATGTCTGGTGACGAACTTACCATCATAGTGGACCTGGGACTTGGAAAGCACGGGGCAACTGCATGGGGCTGCGACCTAACCTATGATTATGTAAAGATCAATTCGGAATATATGACTTAAAGGGCATTTAGTTCCTGATAGGAGAAGAAATGTTCAGAGCTAGTTTATTGTCTGTTGTATTTTATGAATGTATAGGATTGGTAAAAGATTAGATAGTAAAATAAAAAAAACATAAAATGTTTTGGGTTTTGATTTAGATATTTCAAACCTATTTGAATAAAGCTCGTCTTCACAACACATACTGATATATGAACTTCTATGTAAAATCAAAGATTTTACTCAAAAAATGATTTTTAGTTTATTTCATTGTAAAAAAAAAATAGAAATGAGCGGAAATCTCTTTATTTGATTTTATTTGAACACGATGCTATTTATGTCTATTCTTTAGTATATGAACGCTCTTCTTTACTACGCGAGCCCGATTTTAACATTTACTATAACAGATATACTAGTTAAAAAATAAACAAAAACTAAGCATATGCTGATATAATTATTATATTAATATCGATTTTAATATCGCTTTGGTCTGTGTTTCTGGTAGCATTCCCTGCAGTACACAGGTCTTGTACCATCCGGCTTGAAAGGAACTTCGGTTTCAGTACCACAATCTGCACATGTTACGGTATGCATCTCTCGTGGTCCTCTGTCGAATCTCCTAGGGCCGAAATCTCTACCTCTGCCACTCATTTTATTTTTTTTCTCCTTTTTTTTTTATAACCCGTCGGAAGTAAACTCCCTCTTGGTTAAGAGGCATTCACCATCATGGTATATAGAGTTATGGGTTATTCAAATTGTTTTCGCACGTGACTCCTAGATAAAAGGGTTTTTAAGTTGAAGGCATAATAGGTGAGCATATGTTAAAAAGGGAGAATGTCTTAATTGAGGCGCTTCCTTACATCAGGGAATTACATGACTCCATAACTGTGATCAAGATCGGCGGACACGCGATGCTAGATCAAACGGTCATGGAAGACATAGTCAGAGATTTGGTCCTTCTACGCTACGTTGGGGTACGCCCCATAGTAGTGCATGGCGGAGGTCCAGAGATAACCAGAAATACGGAGAAAATGGGGAAGAAGCCAGAGTTCATAGCTGGGCTCAGAATCACGGACGAGGAGACCTTAGAGATCGCTCAAATGGTGCTGGTTGGGAAGGTGAACACACGCATAGTCTCATTGATAGGCAAGCATGGCGCTAAAGGAATAGGATTATCTGGAAAAGACGGACGCTTAATCGTTGCAAGGAAAAAATCACCACAAAAGGTCCTCATAGATGGTAATGAAAAAGAGGTGGATCTTGGATGGGTGGGTGAAACCGAGAGCATAAATCCAGAGATACTTATGCTGGCAGTCGAGAAAGGTTACATACCAGTGATATCACCCATAGCAGTGGATGTTTATGGAAACAGCCTAAACATAAATGCAGACAGTATTGCTGGCGACATAGCGTCATCAATCAAATCCAAGAAGCTGATCATGCTTACAGATGTGCCTGGCATTCTACATGACCCTTCAGATCCAAAATCACTCATATCACAGATATCGTTGGATGATGCTAAGAAGCTGATTTCTAGCAAAACCGTCCAAGAAGGAATGATCCCTAAGATAGAGGCATGCGTAAAAGCAATTGAGGGCTCCGTCGAGAAAGCACATATACTTGGTGGAAATTTACCTCACGCGCTTTTACTTGAACTTTTCACTGATAAAGGAATAGGAACTATGATCTATAGATAGGTGAGAGACCATGGGAGCGATGCGAGAAATCGGGCTTGAGGGCCATATTATTGATTCGATGGTCCTGACAAAGGTATTCGATAAAATAATGGACATGGACGGCGAGTTTGAGATCTTGGACTTCAGAATCGGTAAGCATAAGACAGAGCATAGCTATGCTCGCCTAATGGTTACGGGCGAGGATGACGCACATTTGGATAGAATCCTAAGCGAGTTACATAGACTGGGTGCACGATTGCCTGAAACGGAAGATGCTGTATTGGAGAAAGCACCAGCAGATAAAGTCATACCCAAGGGATTTTACTCCACCACTAATCATCCAACCTACGTCAGAAATAATGGCAAATGGTTATCCGTTGAAGCCATAGGAATGGATTGTTTGATCACGATAGATGAAAATAGGGCAATATGCAAACCACTTTCCCATGTTCGTAAGGGGGATCTGATCGTAATTGGACAAGGTGGCGTCCGTGTGACTCCCCCTGAAAGACCGAGGGAGAGATCGATTTTCGAGTTCATGGGCAATGCCATCTCGTCTGAAAGACCATCAGAGACGTTGATTCGTCAGATTGCCAATGAAATTATAGACGTAAAAAAGAAATGCGGTAAGATCGCAGTTGTTGTGGGGCCTGCAATCGTGCACACCGGAGCAGCAGGTGCACTGGCAGATATGATCAAGAAATGCTACGTAAACGTCTTGTTGGCAGGAAACGCATTGGCCGTTCATGATATCGAGTACAATCTGTATGGTACGTCGCTTGGGATGGACATTGAGAGGGCAGAACCTGTTTCAGGAGGACACAAACACCACATCTATGCGATCAGTGAAGTCATGAGAGCTGGATCCATAAGGGCTGCAGTAGAAAAGGGCATAATCACCGGCGGAATTATGTATGAATGCATTAAAAAGGATATGCCATTCGTTCTCGCTGGATCAATTAGGGATGATGGCCCCTTACCAGATGTCATAACGGATGTGATGGTGGCACAGGACAAGATGAGGGCTGCTATAAAAGATGTCGATCTGGTGTTGATGATGGCCACAATGTTGCATTCCATAGCGATTGGCAACCGCCTACCATCCTATGTTAAGACTATTTTTATCGATATCAACCCGGCCACCGTGACGAAGATCATGGACAGAGGGACTGCACAGGCAATGGGTATCGTAACAGACGTTGGAACCTTCCTGCCAATGCTGGTTGAAGAGCTGGATAATTTAGAGAATATGTGACTTTACTTATAGGATTCAAGTAAGGGTATATACGAACTTGGGTTCGGATATAAGTTTCGGATATGAGTAGTTATACTCCATTGCCTTAGTCAAGGAGAAGATAAGATATGATTGACATCATTTCATACTTATTAATCGGTTTATTTGCAGGGTTTATCAGTGGGTTAATTGGCATCGGTGGTGGAGTCATTATCGTACCGATATTGATTTATCTGGTGGGTCTAACACAGCACCAAGCACAAGGAACAACATTGGCTTTACTGATTCCTCCAATTGGTTTGTTAGCTGCTTGGACATACTACAAGCATGGTTATGTGAGTTTAACTATAGCGGTTTTTGTTTGTTTGGGTTTTTTTATCGGAGGATTGTTTGGTGCAAAGTTAGCTTTGGGGTTGTCAAATGAAACACTGCGAAAGGTCTTTGGAGTTGCGTTGTTATTAGTAGCTTTATACATGATTTTTAAGAGATGAGTCTCAACTGACCCTACTTCACTCTATAGACATCAAAGGATATTCCAGCTCCTCGTCATATCTTATGATTCCTGCGACCTTGGCAGAGCCGTATTGTACTTCTATGCGCACGTCAAGCATCCTGCCCTCTAATTCACAATAGCCAAATTTATTTAGTTTATCTTGGACCTTGTTGCGGTCTATTAAGACCTTTGAACTTAGCACATATGGTTGAGCTGAGACGCCTCTCTCAATAGCGCGCTCTAGGCTTTCAAGCGTCTCCATGTTGATGGTTGCACCTGTATATTGGTGATAAAGCGCACCCAGTTTGATGCCAAGCTCGAATAACGCACGTTCTCTATCTGAGTCTGATCGCATATTTCACCTTGTATAATAACGGGCTTAGTATGTAGCATGTGACCATCATAAGAGGTATCAGGTTGATTAAGCGGATGTTTTGGATAGAGTATATGACGATGCTAAAGATAAAAACGATGCCAATGGATATCAGGATTTTTCTATCCTTAATTTTTGGATAACTAGCTGTGCTCAACATCAAAGCTGACAGAATAAGATAGAAACATGCCAATACCCATGGTTCTGCTTGTATTGTGATGAGTAGTGCCATACAGATTCCGCTTCCTGTAATGGGCAACCCAATGAAATCCTTTCTCTTTGAACTTATGTTGAATCTTGCCAATCTCAACATTCCACATGTCAGATATGCTGCGGTAAAACCTGATGCGATATAGGGATGTGCCTCGTTGATAAGCATGTAACCGGCTACAGCAGGCACAACTCCAAAAGATATCATATCAGCAAAAGAGTCTAAATTTACGCCAAAAATGCCCTGCTCTATATTTCTTGCCAGAACTCCATCCAGACCGTCTACAAGTGCTGCAAACAAGATAGTGATGGCTGCACTGCTTATCTCGCCTCTTGATATCATCAGCAGGGCGACGAATCCGAGCAGAGCGTTCACGATAGTCACCAAATCCGGTAACTTGATTAACTTAAGAATGTTCATCTCTCCCTCGCTATCACAGACTCTCCTGCTTTCACCTTGTCACCGGGTTTGACGATGAGATCGTACTCAGGAGGGATCGTCACTTCTACTTTAGATCCGAATAAAATCGTTCCAATTCTTTGTCCTGCTCCCACTTTATCTCCCTCTTTCACATAGCAAACGATTCTTCTCGCCAGAATGCCTGCGATCTGAATTACGCTAACGTCTCCATGTTTCGTTTCGATCATTATATGGTTTTGCTCGTTTTGAGGCGTGTCCAGGAAAGCAGGTCTATGAACCCCCTTCATATATTTGATCTTTTTGATGATGCCTGACAGGGGTGCCCTATTCACATGTACATCACGAAGCCTCATAAATATGGTCACTTTACTCCCAGCATGCATCACCACTCCGTCGGCTGGAGATATGAATCCCTTTCCCTTTGGCATTCGATCAGGATCCCTGAAAAATATCACAAAAAAAAATACCAGAACAGCACAAACGATTGCGATCGAATATAGCTTAAGCAACATGGAAACCATAGTTAACACCAGAGGGAGTGCTAACCAACCAAAAGAGCCCTTTGCTATCATCATCTAACCACCCTAAACATACTTGCCAAATCTGCTATCATGTCAACAACTTCTGGTAAGATAAGAAAAACGACATAAGCCATCAGAAATAGTGCACTCGTGGACCCTATCTTTGCAAGTACATGATGTGCTATGTAAAAACTATGCTCACCAAACCATTGGTATCCATATGCCGCCATGACGAACATGTTTCGGATTATGTTAAGGCCGTATATCAATGGAACCGATACCATAAACGCCTTGAATCTTCGCATTGGTGGTGCATCAACTGCAAAAGTCACACCAGTAAACAAGGCCATGCTTTCGATTCCAGTACAGGCAAGTATTATCTCAATTATATATCCGTTCAGAAGAATGTTGCTCCCTAATTGGGTGGCAGGAATGCCTAAAAAATTCAATCCCCAGACCGTCTGGAAAGTTACAGCATCTACCAGGAAATCCTTAAGCAAAGACATTTCAGCAAATGGAAAATAAAAGAACCCGCCGATCACAACTGCGAAGGTTATCGTGAGTAGCGTGTCTGACTTAGGGGATCGGAAGTTAAAAAATACCATGAAAATGCAAAACAAGCTCACAAAAATCGTCAGCACCGCGTTAAAAACGTCCGCAATTTCGAGATAATGTATTGGTTGTATGGCCCAATGAGCTGCAAAAAACATCCATCCGAAGGCACCGATAATGTTCTTATTTCGGGGTATAATGAGGGCTATTAGAAATAATATAAGTGAGGTCCATAGGAGTATCATTGTGCAACACCGTTATGAATCATGAATTCAATTATGTTATATGCGTTTATAAAAGTTAATGAGAGATAATATGACCTATAATTTAGCAGTCGACGCGATAATCCTATACGAAAAAAAGATCGTTTTGATTAAAAGAAAAAATCCGCCCTATGAGAATTATTATGCATTGCCAGGCGGCTTCGTTGAAAAAGGTGAGACTGTGGAACGGGCTTTGATACGAGAAGCGAAGGAAGAAACAGGACTCGATATAGAGGTTCTGAAACTTGTTGGAGTATATTCCGATCCTGAAAGAGACCCTCGTGGCAGAGTGGTATCTTTATGCTATCTTGCGAAGGCAAATGGCAAGCTTGCTCCTGCCTCGGATGCAGGTGAAACTAAACTGTTTGACATCTCGGAGTTGCCAGAACTCGCTTTTGATCACGAAAAAATGATAGTTGATTCAAAGAGGTACATATAGATGGATTTTTGTCCAGAGTGCGGAAGCATTATGCTCCCATCAGATGACATGTTGAAATGCAGAAAATGTGGACATTTCAAGATAAGAGAGAGGGGATTTATATCAAAGGAGCTTAGACAAGAACGAGAGATGACAGTACTCGAGAAGGAAGAGGTTGGGTTACCGACAATAAGCGTGCGATGCTCAGAGTGTGATAACGATACAGCATATTGGTGGTTGAGACAGTTGCGCTCTGCAGACGAGAGCGAAGTTCGATTCTTTAAGTGCACTAAATGCAAAAAGACATGGAGAGAGTATAACTAATTAAAGCTCTACAAGTATTTTTCTTGAAATAGCTTGATTGATCAGCCCCTTAATCTGTGCAAAATATAATTTTTCTTTGTTATCAAAATGATTATAAGCTAAAAGTTGTTATCTTTAGAAAGGTGTGGAAAAAATGGTATTCAAAGCAGTTATAGATGCAGATATATTGAAGGACTCGATAGAAGCGATATCCACTCTCGTGGATGAGGCAAAGTTCAGACTGAGTCCAAATGGAATAAGCCTCATGGCAGTAGATCCCGCAAATGTTGCGATGGTATCTTTTGAGTTGAGTTCTGATGCATTTGATTCTTATGAGTCTACAGAGGGTGAAATCGGGTTGGATCTGATTAAGCTGGTCAATGTCTTAGGAATGGCTGATAGATCTGATAAAGTGGGGCTCGAACTAAATGAAACTAAACACAAGTTGGAGATCTCGATGGGTGGGCTTTCATACACCCTTTCACTTCTTGACATTTCTTCCATCAGAAAGGAGCCGAAAGTGCCTTCCCTAGATCTGCCTGCAAGGGCTACTTTAAACGGAAACGAGTTGAGAAGAGCTGTCAAAGCAGCAGAGACTGTGAGCGATCACATGGTCTTGGGCGTGGATGGAGATGTTCTCTTCATGGAAGCTAAGGGCGATACCGATAAAGTTAGGCTTGGACTGACAAGAGATGAATTGATTGATCTTACTGCATCTGGTCCTGCGAGATCATTGTTCTCACTTGACTACTTGAGTGATATGAGCAAAGCATTAAAAAAAGTAGATGAAATAACGATCCACTTGGGTAAGGATTACCCGATTAAGATAAATTTCATGGTGGCTAATGGGAATGGCAAAGTCGGATACTTGCTCGCTCCCAGGATAGAGTCATAATAATTATGGAAATAAAAATAGAAGATGCTTACTACCCTTTTGCACTTCGGGCTTCTGATTATGTGAAGCATTCGGGCAAATCTATAGAGAGTTTGTTGGATGGCGAGTTTGGCAAGGCTGTCATTACCAGAGCCAAAGAGAGGGTGATACAAGCAATCCAAGGAGAGATAAAAAATATTTTTGGTGATAAGAAAATTCCAACAGAGATAGACATAGAGAAAGAGTTGTTTTCTTATCCAGTTGCCCGAATTTTTGTATCTTGTATTGGGGACCACTATCTTATCAGCCGATATGCTTTGAAGGAGGCAGAGGCAGCACATTCTCACATGAAAGATGAAAAGCCAAAATTTCTGGAAGAACTATCAAAAGAATTCAAAATACAATGTGTGCGCAAGAAACATGATTTCAGAATACATTTCGCAGACTACCTCAGGTTTGGATCCAGAATGCATGAGCCGAAATGGAAACTAGTGAATCGCCGTCTAGAGGATGGATATGTACTCGTAACAAAGAATGATTTTACCAGGGTGCTTCAAGAGGCTATAGTTGACAGAATAAAAAGCTCACTTCCTCTAGATGTTTCACCATCCTTGGAGAAGGCATTTTCACCCTATATAGCAGAGATCAACGAGCATTTCGAGGAATTAAAGGCAGAATTCGGCTCGGACGATTTTGGAGATATATATTCGGAGTGTTTCCCGCCCTGTATTAAACATATGCTGGCTCTCGTTCAAGCTGGCCAGAATTTAGCTCATTCTGCGCGTTTCGCGCTAACATCTTTTCTGGCAAACATCGGAATGGGCGCGGAAGAGATAATTGATATCTATCGCGTTTCGCCTGATTTCGACGAGGGTCAGACCAGTTACCAGGTCAAACATATCATAGGATCCTCTGGAAAGGCCTACACTGCGCCCACTTGTGCCACAATGGCCACCTATGGAAACTGTTTTGGAAAGGAACAAATTTGCGATTGGATCTCTCATCCGCTAAGCTTCTATCGGAAAAAGCTGAATTATAGCGCCAAGAGCACTAGAAAAGAGGATGATACCGGAGAAGAGACTTCTGTTGACTCTACCACCAATGAATTATCTAAAAATCTTCTATGACTTTTTCGATTAAGGCCCCACCCATGTCGGGACTAAAGGCCCCTTCCAGGGCTCGTGGTCGTAAGCTTAACATGCTTCACACCTTTCAATGCCATCATCTTCTCCACAATACTTTTGAAGTCTTGTGATTCACCTCTCACTAGTATGACCTCTAGGCAATTTTTATCATCCAAATGAACGTGAATCGAAGATTCTATAAGTTTTGAGTAGTCGTGCTCTATGTCAGTAAGTTCGTCAACTAATCCTCTCTGGCTGTGATTAAAGATAAGAGTGATCGTACCAACGCGATCTCCTTTTTGCTCGCTCATCCACTCATAATCAATGATGTAGTTCCTGATTGAATCCCTGATACCTTCCGAACGGGAAGAGTATCCCCTCAGAGCTATGATTTCATCGAATCTATCCAATAAATTGGACGGAAGTGATATTCCGATTCGCATTAAGTCCTTCTTCATATTATCCTCTTGTTATCTTAACATATAGCTCGTAGCAATAAATAACACTTTCTAGGACATGATAACATCATTTTTTTGATGTTAAATTTTGATGTTAAATATGCTGGAATTTATCGCTATCATGACTAAATTAAATACCAATAGGAATAGAACATCTTAA
>JAAEEL010000022.1 GCA_013415795.1 Methanocellales archaeon
CTCGCGCCTTATTCTCTCTATCGAATTTTTTAACTTCGATCCTGTTAATCTCTGGGATCGATTCAAGGGCGCTTATGGCCTGTTCCTCGCTTCTCGTCACCATTTTAATAACCCATTAGAGTATATTATCATGGGTGTATATAAATGTGTCTAATATCTGATAAAATTAATGTTGAGACCGTTAAGATATTATTGCCAGCTGATTCCAATCTGATTCTTGGGCAAACACACTTCATCAAGAGTGTGGAAGATCTGTATGAGGCTATCGTTAGTACTGTTCCAAACGCAAAGTTTGGCATAGCATTTTGTGAGGCATCAGGTCCTTGCTTGGTGCGATGTGAGGGCAATGACGATGAGTTGAAAAAAGCAGCAGCAGATGATGCATTGAAGATCGGATGTGGACATAGTTTCTTAATATTCTTGCGTGATGTCTACCCCATCAATGTGTTGAATACCATCCAAAACGTCCCGGAGGTCTGTGGAATTTACTGTGCGACCGGAAATACAATTGAAGTATTGGTTGCAGAAACAGATAAAGGAAGAGGAATACTTGGCGTGATAGACGGATCGAAATCCAAGGGCATTGAAACGACCAAAGATTCGAAGGAGCGAAAGATTTTCTTGAGGAAAATAGGATACAAATTATAAATTACGGCACTTCTTCTCCCCCTATCACTGGTAGATTATCAATCGTCACAGTTATGTAAACGGTTCTTGTCCTTTCTCGGACATATAATATTGGATTTATTATGGTATTTTGTATTATGATATTTTTGTATTTCAACATTATGAAAACTCAAGATCCGTTGCAAGCTATGTTCCGCTAATGAGCCCTACTAATCTGTCTTGTTCAAAATTTCTTTGTTCAAAAATGTCCTTGCTGTGATATGAAAAGCAAGAAGATTACAATGGCCGCAATTCAATATATCTCTATCTCCAAAATATTAAGCGTATAGAGTTCAAATTATTCTAAATCATTAAAACATCGCTTGGTGTTTTTCTTTACTAACCTAAAGTTTTGCGAGAGCTATCTTGGCAGCTTTTTCGCCTGAGAGCATCATCCCTCCAAATATGGGCCCCATCCTCGGGCCCCCTGCTACTGTATTGGCTGCCATTCCCACAGCTATCAAGCCAGGGTAAATCTCTTTTGTGTTCTCTAAGATGGAGAGTTCGCCAACATCTGCCCACATAGGTTTCTCCCCTAAAACCTTTATCAAACCTGGAATCTTCCGCTCGATGTTTCGGCATATTTCAGCATCATGACCAGTTCCATCTATGATTACTTTAGAACGGACGCAAAGCGGGTCCACATGTAATTTCGCAAGCTCAACAGAACTCCAGTTTATGACCACCCCATTTATACTACTCTCCCTTATAACTACATCTTCGACACTCATCAGATTGAATATTTCTGCTCCAGCTTTTATTGCCTTACTTGCCATTTTTCCTACTACCTCTATGGAATTTGCAAGAAGATATCCGTCTTTGTACTCCCAGTAATTGATTTCAAAATCGTCTAAGATTTGTTTTGCTTCATCTTGTATAACAATGCGAGGAAACATCATCCCTCCGCCCCACATTCCGCCGCCAACGCTCAACTTCCTCTCAAAGACTGCAACCTTCACTCCCTCTTTGGCAAGATAATAAGCTGCCACCATACCTGAAGGTCCAGCACCAGCTATGGCAACATCTACCTCGGTATAATCTAAAAAAACATTCATGAAATCCTCAACGATCGCTTTGGTGATTACAATCTCATCAATTTTCATTCTCATGACATTCCATAGATCACCATTGGTTTTTTACCTTTCGGAAAAGCTAAAAGTTCTCAGGAAGATATTGTGAATAAATGAAACTCAATTATGATGCTATATTGGTCCGCTATGGTGAGATAGGGTTGAAAAGTGATCGTACTAGAGTGAGGCATGAAAAAATATTGGTCGATAACATCAAATCTATGCTTGAATTTAATGAGAAGGAATTCTCTATTATTAGGAGAGACTGGGGGAGAGTTTTCGTTCATACTTCTGACGAAAGCATTGCAGATTTAATAGCTAATGTATTTGGTGTGGTCTCGACCAGTCCTGTAATCACCACTAAACCAGATCTTCAGTCGATGGCCAGAGTATCTGCAGAGCTTGGCGAGTCGATAATCAATAAGGGAGATTCCTTTGCTATACGGGCCCGCAAGGCTGGTTTACATGACTTCTCAACCAGGGATATTGGAGTTGCATGTGGGGATGCCGTATACGATAGGTTGAAGACAATGGACCCTGAGATAGATCTGAGTGCACCGAACAAGGAAATATTTGTCGAAGCTAGGCAGAACAAGGCATATATCTACGCCAAGATTGTCAAGGGAACAGGGGGTCTTCCTATTGGTACACAGGGAAAGATGGTCGCATTGATCTCTGGTGGCATTGACTCGCCAGTTGCGGCGTGGCTGATGATGAAGCGGGGCTGTGAGATCATACCTCTCTATTATGACAACGAGCCGTTTTCAGATGAAGAGATGCGAAAAAAGGCATCGAAATGCATCGATATATTGCAACGTTGGGCGCCAAACTTTCCAATGAGGTTTTATGAGATTCCACACGGAATTAATCTGTTTGCCATTCAAGAGACTTGCGATAAGAAGCTGACATGCGTATTGTGCAAAAGAATGATGTATAGGATTGCGGTGGAGATTGCGAAAAAAGAAGGGGCTCATGGTATCGTTACAGGCTCATCGCTTGGACAAGTTGCTTCCCAGACTTCAGCAAACATGCTTGCTGAGCTTTTTGGCATCGACTTTCCGATATATCATCCATTGATAGGGGCCGATAAATCTGAGATAACCGATCTGGCAAGAAGGATCGGGACTTTTGACGCATACAACTCTGCCAAAACAAGTTGCACTGCAGTCCCAAAATATCCGGTGACTTTTGCGAATATCGATGATATACTACATGAAGAAAGCAAGTTGGACATGGAAATGCTTATATCAGAGTCTTCAGACAAGGCAAAATGGAGATAACCTAATGTCAATCCCAGACTGGATTTCAGTTATCTTGGTTGCGGCCATGCCAATATCAGAGCTAAGAGGCGCCATTCCAGTGGCCATGATGTACGGATTTGACCCTTGGACAGCATACATTCTTTCAGTGATCGGAAATCTTATACCGGTTATTCCATTGTTATTATGGCTAGAACCAGTGTCAAACAAACTTAGACGCTACAATAGCTGGGATAGGTTCTTTGACTGGTTGTTTAAGCGAACCCATCGCAGGCACAGCGAGTACTTTGAAAAATATGGCACCATTGCATTATCCTTATTCGTCGCGATACCTTTACCTGTCACTGGAGCTTGGACTGGCTGTGCTGCAGCTTTTGTATTTGGAATTAAATTCCGCCATGCATTTCCTGCCATCATTCTCGGAGTGATGGTTGCCGGCGTAATTGTAGCTCTTACAAGCCTTGGTTTCTTTACTTTTTAAAATCTCTGGGCAGCTAGTTTTATGTCCACGGCTTTTACGGTTTTTCTACCTGCATGTCTCGCTAACTTGATCGCTTCTGATGATAGGTCAAGTCCGTATTCTTCTAATACTTCCGCCAACGCTTCACAAGCATCCTCGCTGACTCTGTTCGCTCCAGCGTTTCTTATTATTCTTCCTACAGGTGCAATTGGTAGATCCATGTATTTTCACCTCTAAATCGATTAGAAAGGGGGTGGTATATAGTTTTCGTATTTGGTAGGTTAAATTTATTTATGAGTGGCTACGCAACTTGAAAAGTGGAATTGATGTCTAAATTAGTATTGGATTCTATGGTATTCATATATGGATTTCGTGTAGATGGAGATTTGATAACGGTGCCAGATGTAATGAATGAGTTAAAGGACGAAAAATCAATTATGATCTTCGAACTTGCAAAAGATGCTGGCATGAAGGTCGAGCAAGCGGAAAAACATTACGTCAGTTTGGTTGAGAAAGAGGCGCAGAGCACCGGAGATTTTGATTCTTTATCAAGGACAGATATCCATTTGCTAGCAAAAGCTCTTCAATATCTGGGAGAGGGCACATACATCGTCTCTGATGATTACGAAATTCAAAATATGGCGTCCAGACTTGGAGTCAAGGTAAAAAAGATCATCCAAAAAGGAATCCGAGATGTTTTAATATGGGAAAAACATTGTATTGGATGTAATAGATGCATTAAAAATGGTAACACGTGTCCAGTGTGTGGCTCAAGATTGAAAAAAAAGTTAAAAAGAAAGGAGTGAGATAGATGAATATCGATGAGCTGGTAAAGAAGGCGATGGAACTTAGAAATAAGGGGCTAAGATTCGGAGAAATTGCCGATGAGCTTAACGTATCAAGCGAAACTGTAACCTGGTTACTTACTCGCCCTACTAAAGAAGCTCCAAAGGATATATTCGTGGATTGGAGCAAAATAGGATCAAGCTCACAAAGAATGAGATACATTGCATCTGCACTTAGCGATATGGTCTTAGAATCTCTAGATAAGGATATAGATATAGTCGTAGGCGTTGCACTAAGCGGAATACCCTTTGCTAGTCTGGTTGCTGATGAGCTTGGAGTTGAATTAGCGGTCTTACTTCCCAGCAAACATCGGGCTGAGCAGAACGATGTAAAAGGCACTTTTAGTCATAACTTCGCCCAGGTTGAAGGCAGAAAATGCATTATTATAGATGACGTGATAACCACAGGTTCCACGATGAAAGAGACAGTAGAGGTTCTGGAGGAGCTGGGCTCGGAACCACTTGCAATTTCGGTTATGATAGACAAGAAAGGATTGGACTCCATAGCGGGTATACCTCTATATTCGTTGATCAAGATGGGTAGGGTAGAATAAATCTTTTATGAATCGCCATATAGAGGAAAAGTGGCAGATTGATTGGGAGAAATCAAGGATATTTGAAGCAAAGGTAGATACCTCTAAAAAGAAATTTTTTGTAAACTTTCCATACCCATATATGAATGGCTACTTCCACATAGGTCACACGTTTTCTTTGATGAGGGCGGAGGTCTTTGCACGATACAAGCGTATGCAAGGCTATAATGTCTTGTTTCCCTTCGCTTTTCATTGCACTGGCACACCCATAATAGCTGCTGCTCAACGAATAGCAGAAAACGAGAAAGCTCAAATAGACATATTGAGACAAATGGGCATTACTACTGAAGAGATACACAATTTTTCAGATCCATTATACTGGACATCTTTCTTTCCCAAAGAAACGATGCAAGATCTTAAAAATCTTGGCGCCAGCATAGACTGGCGTAGGAGCTTCATTACGACTTCACTAAATCCCCATTATGATGCTTTTATCAAGTGGCAGTTTAGGAAATTAAAAGAGGGTGGCTATGTCGCAAAAGGAGAACATCCTGTTGTTTGGTGTAGAAAATGCAGCTCTCCGGTGGGAGACCATGCACGTCTTGAAGGGGAGAGTATCACACCAGAGGAAACGTACTTGATAAAGTTCGATTTTGATGATAAAGTGCTGCCAACTGCGACCTATCGCCCAGAAACATCTTTTGGTGTCACCAATCTTTGGATCAATCCAGATGCAGACTACGTTGAAGCATTAGTGGATAGTGAACGTTGGATCATATCTGAAGAGATGGTTGATAAGCTACTAGCACAAAAACACGC
>JAAEEL010000023.1 GCA_013415795.1 Methanocellales archaeon
AATGAAAAAATGTCTTGATAAAACTTTTTTGAAATTGCAATTTTCTTTACAAAAATAACCGGCATTGAAAATGTTGTTTTAACCATATGTTTAATATTTTTAGAGATTGTTAATAAAGCATTCCAATTTGATTTTCTATTTAACTCTCTTTCTCGATTTCATTTAACATCGCGATTAAGAGAAGTTGAATTTTTGAGGCAACCCACAAAAATTCAATTTGGGTGAAGTGGTTACGGAGTGGGCGAGACGAGCAATTTCTTTGAAATTGCGAAGAGTTTTCCCGTTATAAACAAAAAGTTTTAAATGTATCAGATCGAATATGTCAGATAGGAGATACCTATAATGAAAAAAATAATTGTAATTGGTTTGATGGCAATTTTTGTAATAAATTTGTTTTGTGGAAGCGTAATGGCTAGTTCGCAATCAGGTCCTGCACCAAATTCAGGTGATTGTATTCCAGATGGCTCAGGAATGGATAACCCATTTCAGAATGGAGATCCTGATGTAGATTGTCCCGGTCCAGCACCAAATTCAGGTGATGGCATTCCAGATGAGTCTGGCTTTTAAAATTTAATTTATTTACTTTTTCTTTTTTCTTTTTTTTCATAAGGTCAAATATTTCTAACGAAAAAAGAGGATATACGCTTACATTACAATCAAATATTAAGTAATCGCATCCAAAAATATTCGCAGTATAACTCCCCTACAAAACCTGCTCCGCAAATCTGAGCGAATCCCTGATCTGGGCATTGACATCTTTACTGGTTACATCACCATGCCCAGAGTACATTATGTCGACATCCAGTGTGGTCAACAGCTTTATCGATTTTATCAATTGATTTGGATCTCCTCCCTTTAGGTCAGTTCGTCCAACACTGCCGTTTGGGAAAACCGTGTCGCCTGAAAACAACTGCTTTGAGGCGTACAGGCAGATGCTTCCCGGAGTGTGTCCGGGTGTATGAACGACCTTTAACTCTAAATCACCCAAATCTAACATCTCCCCACCCTGCAATATCACATCAGGCTTGATGGCTGGCGATCTCACGCCAAAAAGGTTTGAAACCGTTGCATGATCATCGCCCAGCGATTCAGCATCATTTTTATGAATGGCTATTCTGGCACCCGTTTTTTCTGCCAGTTCTGGGGCGCCTGATGTGTGGTCATAGTGACAGTGGGTTAAAACGATATATTCAAGAGCATTTGGTACAATTATTTTCTCTATGGATTGTAGTGCCAAATCGCAATTCATTCCAACATCCACCATTATCGGTCGTTTTGTGGCAATGAGGTATGCATTAGCGTTGTAGGAAGCGGCGATCTTATACACTTGGACCATTAATATATGTTTCTCACAAGATGGCACATTAAACTTTGGGGGGTTCCATAATAATAGAAGCAGCAAGAAAAGGGCAAATTACTCCAGAGATGGAGTACGTTGCAAAAGTAGAACAAATCGATCCACAGAGAATCAGAAACTTGGTTGCATCTGGCAGGGTCGTCATCCCAAAGAACGCATCCAGAGACACGATACCCGTTGGTATCGGTGAATCCATGAGCGTCAAAATCAACGCAAACGTCGGCACCTCAAAAGATTTTATAGATGTGGAAGAAGAGTTGAAAAAAGCGTTGATTGCAGTTCAATACGGAGCGGACACGATCATGGACCTTTCGACTGGGGGAGACCTTGATGAGATTCGAAGGAATATCCTTGATTCCATAAAAGTGCCAGTAGGATCCGTCCCAATATATCAGGCAGCTCAGGACTCGATAGCTGACATGACATCTGATGACATGTTTAAAGCGGTTCGAAAACATGCAGAGGATGGTATCGACTTTGTAACGATCCATGCAGGTGTTACACTGGATGCACTTGAACAAATGAAGAAGAGTGACAGAATCTTGAACGTAGTTAGTAGGGGGGGTGCCTTTACGATTGCATGGATGATACACAATGAAAAGGAGAATCCTTTCTATGAGGAGTATGATTACCTGTTAGAGATTGCGCACGAATACGATCTTACTATCAGTTTAGGAGATGGCATGCGACCAGGATGCATAGCAGATGCATCAGATCAACCAGAGTTCATGGAATTTATAACTCTTGGTGAACTGGCGCGCGAAGCCAGAAGCAAAGATGTACAAACGCTGGTTGAAGGACCGGGACACGTCCCACTAGATGATATCGGTCTAAGCGTAAGAATGATGAAACGCCTTTCAGACGGTGCACCGCTGTATTTGCTCGGCCCTCTGGTGACAGATATAGCACCCGGCTACGATCACATAACCGGTGCCATAGGGGGCTCAGTAGCTGGAATGCATGGAGCGGATTTCCTGTGCATGACCTCTCCATCAGAGCATTTATGTCTTCCCACAGTAGAAGACATCAAGGAAGGCACCATCGTAACAAAAATTGCAGCGCATATCGCAGATATAGTCAAGATAAAGGACAGGGCCAAAAAAATGGACGATCAAATGGCAATCGCCAGAAAAAATCTCGACTGGGAGAGACAATTCGAACTCTCCATCGATCCAGAAATAGCGAGAAGCATCAAGAACTCCCGTCAATCTAAAAGCGACGCATGCTCCATGTGTGGTGACCTTTGCGCAATTAAGATTATACAAGATGCACTTAGGTGATAAATATGAATCCACTATTGATGATACCCGGACCCGTGACTCTACACCAAAGGGTGCTGAGCGCGATGGCAAAACCCATGATCAATCACAGGAGCAAGGAATTTGCCGAGATATATGATGAATGCGTTTCCATTCTAAAAGACGTTTTTCGTACTAAAAACGATGTCTTCATACTCAGCGGTTCTGGAACAGCTGGAATGGAGGCGGCTGTCAGCAATGTCGTTGATGGTAACGACGTCCTTACAATTGTCAACGGCAAATTTGGTGAAAGATTTAAAGAGATAGCTGATTTGTACGGAAACACAATACCAGTAGAATATCGGTGGGGAAACTCAATAGAACTTGAGGATGTCGAAGTGGCGTTGGAGAGCGGGACAAAAGTGGTAACAATGGTTCATAATGAGACATCGACAGGTATATTGAATCCTGCTAAGGAAGTTGCTGCTCTGGCTAGGAAGTACGATGCTTTATTCGTAATGGATGGTATCACTTCAATTGGCGGAATGGATGTACCGATAGACAAGTGGGGAGTTGACATCGCCATCGCTGGATCACAGAAATGCATGGCTGCACCACCGGGACTGGTTGCCGTCTCTGTCAGCGAGAGGGCATGGGAGCACATTAAAGATGCGAGAGCACCATACTATCTTGACCTGAAAGAATATAAAAAATATGCAAACAAAGAGGTTACCCAGACGCCGTATACGCCTGCAATACCCCTGTTCTTCGCTTTACATGAGGCACTACGCATGTTGAGAGAAGAAGGCATCCAGGAGATCATAAATCGCCATAGAAGGTATGCAGAAGCAGTTCGAAATGCTATAAGGTCGATGAGACTTGAACTATTTCCATGCCTGAATGACATAAGTGAGTATTCTAATACAGTCACAGCCGTAAATATGCCCGAGGGAATTACTGATAAGCAACTACGCGATGGTGTGAAGGGGAAAGGAGTAATTATCGCGGGTGGTCAAGGATATTTGGCAGGGAAGATATTCCGAATAGGGAATATGGGCGCCATATCTGAAAAAGAGATTTTGATTACCATAAGGGTGTTAGAGTCTGTCTTGGCTGAGCATGGACTGGAAACAAAAGGCATGGGTGCAACTGCTGCGGAACAGATACTGAAATCATGGAGCTACCTTCATCCATAATAACCGCAGACCGTGAATATATAGCTTCAGCGGAAAAAGTACTAAAAGACTGGCAATGAACCAGCACCCCATCTCATTTTTGGAAAGAAACTCTTAAATGATATAAGCGAGAATCACAATCCTTTGGGTGAAGCTATGAAGGTGGGTATTGCTGATACGACGTTTGCCAGAGTTAACATGGGCGCCATTGCTATAGAGGAACTTAAAAGAAACGCATCCCTACGCACAGAAAGATATACGGTACCGGGAATCAAGGACCTCCCAGTAGCAGCAAAAAAACTTATCGAAGAGCAGGGGTGTGACATCGTAATGGCGCTGGGTATGGTTGGTCGAACGCCAACAGATAAAACATGTGCCCATGAAGCTTCTCTTGGATTGATGTCTGTTCAACTAATGACCAACACACACACCATTGAGGTTTTCATCCATGAAGATGAAGCAGAAAACGATAAGATGCTAGCAGAATTGGTGGACAAGCGCACCAGAGAGCACGCCTTGAACGTCATCAAGCTGCTCCTCGAACCAAAACTGCTCGTAAAGATGGCAGGAATGGGCGAAAGACAAGGTGGCCCGGATGTAGGGCCGCTGAGGTTATGAAGGTGAAGAAATGGAAAAAATTAGACTTGGGTTTGTGGTATCAGAATTCAACAGAGACATCACGCAACAAATGGAATTGCTAGGAAGAGAACATGCCGAATTTCTTGGGGCATCCGTGGAAAATACAATGTATGTGCCTGGCGTTTATGACATGCCTTTAGCTGTCAAGAAATTGGCTAAGAATGATAGCATAGAAGCAATAATCACCCTGGGAAGTGTAATCGAAGGTGCCACAGAGCATGATGAGATCATCATGCAGCATGCGGTCCGAAAAATCTTGGATATGTCGTTGGACTTTGATAAGCCAGTTGCACTGGGTATTTCTGGTCCTGGAATGACAAGATTGGAAGCACATGAACGCGTTGACTATGCAAAGAGAGCAGTTGAATCAGCAGTGAAAATGGTTAAACGAATGCGTGAATGATGTCAAAAAGGCTGGATGGGATTGAAGAGTCCGCAACATTCAGGGTTGCCGATCTTGCAAACAAACTGAAAAGAACTGGAAAAGACGTCATCAGCTTTAGTCTCGGCGAGCCTGACTTCGATACACCTTTACACATTAGGGAATCAGCGAAAAAGGCATTGGATGAGGGAAAAACGCACTACACACCCTCTGCAGGAATATCAGAACTGAGAGAGAGCATAGCCAACAAGTTCAAAGAAAACGGCTTGGAGGTAAATCCAAATGAAATTATAGTTACACCGGGTGCAAAACAAACCATATTTGAGGCCATTCAAGCTGTACTCAACGAAGGTGAAGAAGCAATCTTGTTTGAACCTGCATGGGTCTCATACGGTCCGTGCATAAAACTTGCAGGAGCAACACCAGTGGGAGTTCCTGTTAGGGATGAGGATTTTAAGCCATACGATTTAGTAGAGTGGATCACAAAAAAGACCAAAATGATCATCGTGAACACTCCTTGCAATCCTACTGGAGCTGTCTTTGATCGTAGCAATCTCAAAATGATCGCTGATATTGCAATTGATCATGAGTTACTTGTACTATCTGATGAGATTTATGAAAAAATTCTCTACAATGGAGAACATCTTAGTATAGGCCAGTTTGATGGTATGCAGGATAGAACGATCACCATCAACGGATTTTCCAAAACATATGCAATGACTGGCTGGAGATTAGGCTATGCCACTGCCCCGAAGAAAATTATAGACTCAATGCTCAAACTACAACAACATTCAACTAGCTGTGCCACTTCTTTCGCTCAATACGGCGGTATAGCGGCACTAGACGGACCACAAGAGTGTGTTACGGATATGGTAAAAGAGTTCAAAGCACGTAGAGATCTTATTGTAGATGGACTCTTATCCTTGGGCATCAAATGCAATAAACCTGATGGCACATTCTATGTGTTTCCAAACGTCAGCCAGTTTGGAACTGGTGCTGATGTAGCAGAGCGTTTGCTGAGGGATGCATATGTTGCAGTAACACCAGGCATCGCATTTGGCCCCCCCGGGAAAGACTATATCAGAATTTCATATGCCATTTCTCAAGCTCGCATTTCAGAGGGTTTGGATAGGATTCAGAAGGTCTTATAACTGCTTAGAAAAGTCAAATCCAAAAAAATCGATGATCTGAAAGTAAGAAAAGTTTAGATTTAAATCTAGTAAAGGGTCCTTTATAACAATAAAATATAAACAGTTAAAAAAATGACAGAGCATAGTTATTATTGCAGAAATAAGGTAGTAAACGTGATCTTATATCTTGGACTTACCTACGCAGGAGAACCAATTAAAGGGTGCATGGGATAGGTAAAAATGTTCTACGATAGCTTTCTTTTATCATATAGGAACATAAAAGAGCGTAAGTTCCGTTCATTTTTAACCCTCTTGGGCATTTCAGTCGGGATAGCGGCGATTATAGCTTTGATAGCGGTGGGATATGGCATGCAGTACTCGATAACAGAGGAGCTTGTTGGTATGGCTGACATCATAATGATAATGCCAGGAAAGATGGTTCCAGGAAGGGGCTACGTCGAGATGGGAGTTTTGACAGATAGGGATGTTGAAGATATAGAACGGATTGGAGGTGTCGAGGATGTGGGGGGTTGGTTGTCTGACACCGCTCAAGTCGAATACAGAAATGAGCGCATGCCCATACAGATAATGGGTAGCAATCCACAGGTGATGGAAAAAATATTTGGAGATGTTGAGTTTGAAGAGGGACGATGGCTCCGTGAGAACGACTACAGGGGATGTGTTATCGGATACAGCGTTGCAAATGAATATTTCAGCGAAGAACTAGGTGTTAACGACCGCATAACGATTAATGGAGATAAGTTCGTGGTAATTGGAGTCTTTGCAAAAGCCGGCATGATGGCTGCTGCAGACGTAGATCCTAACATATTTCTCACGAAAAGTTCTGCTCAGGATGTATTGGGAAATAATGACATATCAATGATAATGCTACGAGTTCGTGACATCGATAGGATAGATGACATCGCTGATGAGATTGGTGAAAGATTAGACGAGAACCATAATATGGATGACTTTGCCCGAGTGCTGACGATGGAGTCGATGATAGAGCAAGTAGAGTCAGTCTTCTTGATACTTCAGGCCGTTCTCGTTGGAATTGCATCAATTGCACTGATCGTAGGCTGTATAGGTATCATGAACTCCATGCTGATGTCTGTTATGGAAAGAACCCATGAAATAGGCATCATGAAAGCAATTGGAGCCACCAATTCGAATATAATTTTGCTATTTTTGACAGAAGCAGGTATGATCAGTCTTGTCGGAGGCATATTGGGATGCATATTGGGAATAATTACTGCCAAATTGGTGAGCGTGGGGGTTAGTATGTATATCGGAATGGATATGCCTGCAATCGTTACCCCAGCAGTCGCAATCGGCAGTTTGGCAGTTGCAGTCTTGGTAGGAGTTATATCAGGCTTATATCCGGCCAGAAGGGCAGCAAAAATGAGTCCCGTCGAGGCTGTTAGATATGGATAGCTCATTTGAGGATAGTATGGCGAGTTTTAATTAATCTATCTGAGATTAAGATCGCCATGGAAAACTCTCAAATAGATGTATATAATAGACGTATATCTGGGCAAAAATATGGTGCTAAATAGTATCCTTCAAGAAGCATTTACTGGTTTTTCTTACTTTAACCGATGATTTTAACAAGAGGTCTTTATTTTTTTTTACATATATTCTCTTTGATTTTTTATCTGCTGAAAACCGAATATAGTTAATCTTTATATGTAACTCTTTCAGTTTCCAGCCATTTTTCTTCTACCTTTAATCCTCTAAGAACGACTTTCTGGTTGCTAGTGCCCTATACTATCACTATGATTAAACAATATACTAACAAATCGTGATTTGTTACACCTTTTGTATGGCGTCGTCTGCCTTAACCAAACCACCCCGAATAACCTTGGCGAATACGCCCTCTTCTGGCATGATACACTTGCCCACCTGCTTTAAAATGGCGCAACCACTATGGCATTCCTTACCGATTTGGCTGATCTCAAGTATGACCTCATCTCCAATATTTATCCTCGTGCCAGGCTTTAGTGACGTTAGGTCAATCCCCTCGGTGGTGAAGTTCTCTGCAAAATCACCAGGCTTCAGGTCTAATCCCATTTTTTTCATCTTATCAATGCTTTCGATTGCTAGCAGGCTGACCTGCCGATGGGTATCAGAATTTGCATGGGCATCGCCGAGAAGGCCGTAACCTTCCTTGAATATGCCCTGATCTATGGCTTCCTTTCGTTCACCTTTTTTCTCACTTCGGCAGACGGCAATGATTTTTGCAGTGTTTCTGCTTCGGTCAAAACCTTTTGTTCTATGCATCAGACTGCTTCTCCTTCAATCCTCATTTTAAGATTTTATCCTTTGAAAAATCTGTTATTCTAGCCTTCAACACCACAAGTCATAATTCAACTTTTCCAAGAGTGAAAAGGACCCCCATGATCACGATTAAGACTTGGATCATTCCTGTGAACCAAATTGGTAAAAACCAATCTGATAAGGGTAGCTGAGAGAGGACGTTACCCATCCCCAAGGCTATATGGACCCATAACAATACTGTAATCACTGACAGGAGGAATCTGGCGTTCTTTATAATTTTTTCCCATTCTACATCTTTGATTTTTTTATCCATTTTTATCACCCCTGCTAAATTTATATTATTACTCGTTATATCATTATTTTCATGCATCTGTTATTTATCTATAGCGTTTTTATCCCTGTTATAAACAAGAACAAAATTTGATTGAGCAGTGATTTGCTCTAAGGTTAGTTCTAACCAATCCCGAAATCACCCTTTTACAGTATCTTCATCTGTAACTTGTGGGTACTCAAATTTAGGGAGGTCTTAACACTGAGTGCGGTCATTGTTTTTGGAACAGGAGTTGAGGGCAGTATAGGAATAACCTAAAAATTTGAACGGGCGTTAAAATGAGTAGAGGGATTGGTGTAAAATACTTTTCAACGAAACTAGGAAAAAACATGGAATTGAAGTTAACAAAAGCCCAATGGCAACTATCCTTTTCATTTTTGATAGGACATACTAGCACCTATCACATCAAACCTTTTAAATATATGTTGCAAAGACGTTGTATCATTAGGATTCTTTTGAAAATTCGGTTTTTGATGGACATTAGTACCATTGAATTTTCAGTCAAGTCGAGACTAGTACCCTAAAAGATAATTCTACATTGCATTGTTTAGTACTTTGCTATTACAGCACTGGAAAAAACTGTTCTAAATAATCAGGAAATGTTGCGGGGAAGCGTTCAAACCAAGCCCAATTTTTCAACACCCTACAGCTTCCTTAACTTTCTCACTCCATACTTCTAATGAAACATCATTATTTACTGCATAAAACATTTTACCATCTGATGTAACTAGAGTTACTTGTAAGATGCCGTATTCCACGCCATAGGGTCTTGAATAAGGATACTCCAGTCTAGACATATTAGAATATTGCAATCTAAATTCATGCCCACCTGATTCACCAACAACCGATTTTTCGCTTATGTTCTTTTCCCACCTATCCAACAATACGCCTATTTCTGTTTTACTGCTACCATCATCGGTGGGCTTTCTTTCATATAATTCAAGTATCAATTCACCATCGGCTTCGATGGGATCTCCGTTTTGATCTTTGACATATATCGTAGTGTTCAGGGTATAGTCTATGTAATATCTCAATGGTTGTGACCCCCAATCCCTTAAAACGGTGTGGCCTATTTCAACTGATTCCACGGCTGCTTTCCCACTCGGCATCAACATACTTGCACTGGGAGGAATGAAATGAACATTCAACGTTGTTTCCGCTTTTAAAACGTTGAAATTACCTGAAACCTCAACTTGATCGCCGGTCAAACCTTCGGCATTTTTGCCCACGATTGCATAAACGGACTCAGGCTGATCCCTTTTGGGCGTAAAAATTACTGATATTTTCACATCATCAGATATTCTCTCAAAATCGGTCCATAAGCCCATCTCAATAAGCATTATGGCATTATCGTACCATC
>JAAEEL010000024.1 GCA_013415795.1 Methanocellales archaeon
ACCTGGTGGAATACGAAATATTGAGATATTTACTAGAACTAGCAAAATAATTTGAAACTGATTAACAGATATCTTAAAGTATTAAGCCGTTGCTTTATGCGTTGTCATGCCGATCAAGAATGGAGACTTTATCAAAGTAAATTATACCGGGCGATTGGAAAATGGAGATGTTTTTGATACGACCGATGAAAAGACTGCAAAGGAATTTGGCATCTTCAATGAAAGTGCTGAATATGGATCGAAGATGATAGTTGTTGGCTCAGAGCACGTACTAAAGGGACTGGATGAAGATGTCGTCGGGAAAGAGGTTGGATATGAGGGCAGCCTGATAATTCAGCCAGAGAAGGGATTTGGGGACAGAGATCCTACTTTGGTTGAGACTGCCATGGTATCAAAGTTTGATAAGAAGCCCTATCCAGGAATGCGATTTAGCGTCAATGGCAGGATGGGTATCGTGGAGACTGTTATCGGGCGTAGAGCGAGAGTTGACTTCAATCATCCATTGGCAGGAGAAACTCTGGCATACGATTATTCCATCGAGAAGAAGTTGAGAGGTACAAAGGCAAAGATAGAGGGCCTAATAAACTTATATGTGAACTCAGATCTAGATGTTGAAATCCAAGGGGATACAGCAACTATAGTCATTCCGTATGCACTGTCATTTGATCAACGTTGGTTGGTTTCAAAACAGCGAATCGCCGATGAAATCCTCACTCATACTAATCTACGGGAAGTCCGGTATTTGGAGAAATACATTTCGACAAAAGTTGAGAAGAAAGATAAAAATGAGAAAAGTGCTAAAAAGGAATAAAGAAAAAATAACCTTTATTTATTCTGTTCCCTTTTCAGCTCTACCAATCTAAGGGTGAGTCCATCAATGCAATCCTCAGGTGTAGCGCCCACTAAACTATTGATTGTGCATTTATCTCCAGGGCGAAGCCATAGGGGGTGACAAAGATCGTAGATATTACAGATATTCTTGTCACATTTTGGTGGATCAAAAGATATTTTTGAGCCTTCTAAAGCTTTTCTGGACTCTATGGCCACTATGGTTAGCATCTCAACCACCTCTACTGCATATACACCGCCATCATGCAATGGACACTCATGGTGCGTATCTCTCGTGCCAACTACACGATATCGCCTTCCAACATCCAAATTAATACAATTATTCTTGATTCTACAACCCTCACATTCGCTGGTTTGTCCATTGAAAACAAATTCAATCCCAACTTTTGCCAATCGTACTCCTATAAGTGTTATTTTTACAACATTCATGTTATCACTCCCGTAGTTCTTGCAAGTTTCTCGGCCATCTCTCTCGTCAAGCCATTACCAAGGATCGTATATCTCTTTGGTCGAATCTCATGGGCATGAACAAGCGCTTCGATGATATATTTAGCATCAATTCCCAATTCTTCTGAATTAGTCGGCGCACCTATTTTCCCCAGAGAATCTCTAATGGATTGCCAATCCCCCTTATGAAGGTACATCATCATGATCGTGCCCACACCGCACTGCTCTCCATGCAGAGCTGATTTAGTTGCGATTCGGTCTAACGTATGACTGAACTTATGCTCTGAGCCAGATGCAGGTCTGCTGCTTCCAGCAATACTCATAGCTACCCCTGAAGATATTAAGGCTTTCACCACAATTCGAACAGAATCCTCCAATCCAGGTTTGATGGAGTCAGATGTATCAACTATTATCTTCGCAGTCATCTCAGAAAGTGCAGCAGCATATTCACTGTATCTCGTTTCATATAGCTTATTTGCCAATTGCCAATCCCTGACTGCAGTATAATTCGAGATAATATCCCCGCAACCTGATGCCAATAATCTATAGGGGGCAGATGCGATTATCTTCGTGTCAGCTATGACACCCAGCGGTGCTTGCGCTTGTACTGAAATTGTCTGAGAATCGCGGATTAAAGATGCTCTGGATGAAGCGATACCATCATGAGAAGCTGCGGTTGGCACACTTAGAAAAGGAACGCACAATTGAGTTGATGCCAGTTTTGCGATGTCTATAGGTTTTCCCCCACCAACACCAAGCAGAAAAGTAGCACCGACCTCGCCTGCACTATGCTTGACATACTCCAACTCAGGCAAAGATGCAGATGAAATGACATTTATATCGGCTTCGTATCCTTCATCAGATAATGTTTCCAATACTCTTTCACCGGCTATCTTTTTTGTAGTTTTGCCTGTCACAACAAGGGCACAACCATCAAGTTTGAGCTCTCTGCAGACCTTGCCAACATCATTTATTGCATCATGTCCAACAAAGACATTTCTTGGCAATTGCATCCTTTTGGAAGCATTTAAGTCCTTTTCGTTCAAACAAACACCTCATGGTTGTTTCATATCTCCAGCATTTCTTAACCGAATATTATATTGACCCAATCGTACATGGTGCCAGTTATAATCCTGTCAACACATTGACATGGGGCATTCTATTAGGCATTGCAATCTTTGGGTTATTAAAGTTACTGGAAAAGTTAAGAATAGAGGTAAATCAAAGATTTATCATTACTGCTTTGCCTTATATGTTGGTTGGCAGTACGCTCCGGGTTATGGAGGATGCAGACATATTTGCACCACCCATAAGATATCTGTTCATCACACCGCTGATCTTTTTCTTAATCGCAGCTGTTTGCATTGTTATATTGTTGGCACTGACAGAACTGCGCAAAATAGGAAAAATTGGTGATGTGGGGGTACCTTTCCTATATCTTGGAGCAGTATGGGAGAGTTTGAGCCTATTTATACTATTATCAACTCAAGATATGATAAAATTGTGGGTGTTACCCGCTGTTTTGGGCCTCTCAACAACCATTGCAATCGCCATATACTTGATCGCAAGACGATTTGATGTCATGTGGCTGAAAGGGATAAATGGTGTAATAATTTGGGCCCATCTATTCGAAGCCACATCCACTTTTATTGGAGTGGACTTCCTCGGATATGGGGAAAAGCATGTGATTAGTGCGTTTATGATAGATTATATCGGAACAGGTGCGGTGATGTATCCACTGAAACTTCTAACTATCCTTCCAATCCTGTATATAATAGATCGGCATCTATCAGATGAACCTAAGACAGGCAATCTGGCAAAGCTAGCTATCTTAATGCTTGGGTTGGCACCAGGATTGAGAAATATGCTAAGGATGATGTTAGAGATATAATAATCAAGTATAAACAAATATGTGGTAAAAATATATGAGAAGAACTAATACGAAAGAGGCTATCAAATATCTAAATTACCTAAAGGGCTATATCGTCTTCGTATCTTTGATGTTCACAGTATCAACACTTATGGGATACTGGTACTCTGGCTTGAATCCATCTTTTGCAAATCAGACTTCTGCAGATATCGGTGAAATGTTCGCCTTCGTCGAAGCACTAAATCCATTGGCGATAATGCTCATAATCTTTTTAAACAACTCGATCAAATGTCTTATAGCCCTGCTATTTGGTATCGGATTTGGATTGATTCCATTAGTATTTGTGACATATAACGGGTTCCTGATCGGCACGATTTTCCTCGTAATCGGAAAACTAGAGGGTCTTCTTTATGTGTTGATAGCAATTGTCCCCCACGGAATAATCGAGTTGCCCATGGTTCTTATCAGTGCAGCAATAGGAATCCAGTTGGGTCATGATTTATTGAACACCTTGGTTGGCAAAAATGCAGATATTAAAAAAGATTTTAAGAAAGGTACTTCATTCTATTTAAATTGGATTTTGCCCTTATTGTTCTTCTCTGCAGTAATCGAAACTTTCTTAACTCCATTGATAATAATTATGGTGTTAGGATGAAAGGTGAAAAGCTTCCTAGAAAAGAGAAATTTAGCGAGTGGTATAACGAGCTCCTTCTAAGGGCAGAAATTGTAGATGTCAGATACCCAGCAAAGGGGCTCTGCGTTTGGTACCCATTTGGTTTTGCCATTAGACAAAGAATATACTCAATTCTGAGATCACTGTTAGATGTGGACCATAAAGAGGTGATGTTCCCTCTTCTCATACCAGAAAATGAATTTATGAAGGAAGCTGATCACATCAAAGGCTTTGAAGAGGAGGTTTACTGGGTAACAAAAGGGGGATCCAACTCTCTTGAGATGCCACTGGCGCTACGCCCCACATCTGAGACTGCAATCTATCCCATGCTAAAGCTATGGATACGTTCCCATGTGGATCTGCCGCTCAAGATATACCAGATAGTTAATACATTTCGCTATGAGACCAAGCACACCAGACCACTCATACGCGTTAGAGAGATAACCTCCTTCAAGGAAGCCCACAC
>JAAEEL010000004.1 GCA_013415795.1 Methanocellales archaeon
CTGAAAAAGTTTTATCATTTTTAGGCGAAGGGAAGCAAACAATCCCTATTGTTATCGCTGGAACTGTCCAACATCCCAAAGTAACCATAAAAAAACCCGAGGTGAAAGACCTCCTCCCGGGTATCCGCAAAATAATCGAAGACCAAGTAAAGCCATCTGAAAAGCCTTCCGATCAATAGAACAAAAGCGGAAACGATGCTATCAAACTGGCAGGCGAATGGAAGACGTTGTCTGGCCAGAATTTTTGTTCTTTCTTTTCTGCTTATTCATGTTAATATAGATAAATCATTATGTTTGCACCTCCTCTTGTACGTATGTTAGGCCTCTTAGTTTATATCATGCTGTAGATACGTGATCCCAATCGTCACCATATACTTTTCACTATTCTCTTTCTGGATTTAACAATTTAAAACAGAGGGGTTTTTATCAGGCTGGTTGATGAAGCAGCTTATACCCAAAATAACCATCAAGAGATTTATTCTGCTTTGGATAAGCACCCTGTTATTTTGCTTTCTCTTTCTCGCTCTTTCATTGATCTGGAGTACCAATACACTTCAATCGATGAGCTCACGCATTTTTATGGATTCCAAAGCATTGGAGTTATCTCGGCAACTGGAAACTGCCATTCTTGCAGAACGTCGAGAAGAGTTGCTTTGGAAAGCAACCCAGGATGAACAACACCTTGAAGAAAGAGATCGTAAGTTTTCTGAATCAGAGGTAATTGTTAAGGATCTAAATAGCTATACAACATCTCAAGAAGAAATTCTTCTTCTCTCACAAGTCAAGAACAGGCTTGACAACTTAAAAATAGTCACGGAGGAAGAGCCATCTATTCCAATTGAAAAAATAAGTGTTCTTGCTGATTCACTTTTAATCGATATCAGGGATTATTCAAAAATTAATCAGAAACAAATAGAAGAAACGATGATAGCAAGCAAGAATCTTAATGCTTTCGTAGACAGGTTGACATTGATTCTTATCTTGTCTGTTGCACTGATCGGAATTACCGGTTCAATCACACTCGTCAACAAAATCATTAGACCTATTGTTGCCCTAAAACATACAGCAGAACGATTTGGCAAGGGTGATTTGCAGATACGAAGCACCCTACATCCCGATGACGAGTTTGGGATGTTGTGCAAGACATTTAATGACATGGCGGAAAACATTTCTGTTCTTGAGAAGTACCGGTTTAATTTTTTTGCATCGGTTGCCCACGATTTAAAAAATCCGCTGATCATCGTCGGTGGTGCTGCCCGCAGGATTCAAAAAAAGATCGTTGATTCACCCGAACAATCAAAATGGTTGAATTGTATTATCGAACAGATTGCAGACCTTGAAAACTTGATAAACGATCTGATGGACTCGCTGCAACTTGAAATTGGCAAATTAACATTGAACACCACGGATCTGGAGTTGTCTACTCTCCTCCACTCTCTGCAACATATTCATGACGAAACGATTGCATCCCACCGCATTGTTTTCAAGAAGGAAGGGGAATGTCTTATCAATGGCGATGAAAAGCGATTGAGAAGAGTCATTTCAAATCTCATATCGAACGCCGTCAAATACAGCCCAACTGGCTCGACCATATCGATCCAGGTAAAAAGAATCGAAAACAACGCTGTCATAACCGTCAGCGATGAAGGTTACGGAATATCTCTAAACGATACAACAAAGCTGTTCCAGCCATTCGAACGCTTGGATCCAACCAGGGGATTGGTTTTGGGAACAGGGTTGGGTCTTTTTTCAGCAAAAGCAATTATTGAAGTGCATGGAGGGACTATCAACATTTACAATAACGTTGAGAAGGGATCAACGGTTGAAATTAATTTGCCTATAATTAATCATGAGGACAAGGAGGAGGTTGGAGTTTGATACTTTAAATTCTTTTGAGCGAACATTTGATTGTTTATTAGATAATAGCCCACAGTATATCAAGGTGTCTATTATGAACAAAAAACCTTGACATCCTTACAAGTTTAGAATCCCTATGTCCAGCATCAGAAAAAAATAGGGATAAAAGTAACTGCTACGCATGAAACGATACTGCTGAGTATACCCACAATTAGTCCTATCTTTAGCCAGTCTAAAAAAGCTATTTTTACGTTCAGTTCTTTTTCAAGTAACCCAAGAGCGATTATGTTCGCAGTTGATCCTATCATGGTTATATTGCCCCCATAGCATGCTCCAAACAGCAAAGCCCACCACAAAGGAGTAAGGTTCACATTCAAGGTTTGTAAACTTTGCAGCACTGGCACATACGAAGAAACAACAACAACATTATCAAGCAAACTCGACAGAACGCCACTCGAAAATAAAATGACACCTGATAAAACGTTTAAATGGTTGCCAATATTCTCTATCATTTTTGTTGCCAGGGTACTTGCCACTCCCGATGATTGCATAACACCTGCCTGAGCGAACAAGAACATAAAAAACAATAGTGAATTCCATTCGACTTCCTGCTCAATATAGTATCGTGCTCTCTCGTGACGATAGAGCATAACGATACCTGCAAAAAATACAGGGAGCATGATTAATAAGTTATTTTCCTCAAGACCCAAAATTATCTCAAGCCTTTTATGCAAGGCAATAAGTATGACAGTCAAAGCAAATATAAATATGCTTATCTCTTTTTTGGTATCAGAAATTGTTGCGGGAAGTGATGCCATGGTTCGATTGGCGTGACATGTCTTTATGCGGGAAGAAATCTCTTTGATGTAACTTCTATACCATACGCACTGAACCAATATGACCAAGAAGAGAACAATTAGGGATAGAGGCAATGCACGAAGTATGAAATCTTCAAATGAAAGACCACTACGCGCAGCGATAAATATGCCAATAGGATTACCCAAAACAGTTGAAGCAGACCCGATATTGGTAGCGATTACTGCGGATATCACTAACGGAACGGGGGTTATATTAAGGATTTTGCATAGATCAAAAATAACAGTTGTCATCACAATTATCGAACTTACTTCACCCATCAATCCTGACAACGCTGCAGAAAATATCATGATAATAATAAATAATGCAGTTCCATTTAACTTCCTCATCTTGCAGAGTGCCATCAGTAATGAGCGGAACACCCCAGCATCTTTCAACATGCCCACGATGATCATCATGGCAATGAGGAAAAGAATGACATCCAGGGAAGCAAACTTTATAAAATTTTCAAGATTGACCGCACGGATGAGAACAAGCACACAACTTCCCATAAACACAAAACTCAATCTGAAATCCCAGAAAAAGAGGGTGCCTAAGATTGAGAGCGAAAAGATGGTAAGAACAAGAGACTGGGTGAGTGACAGATCAATCAGGTGTCCCGCAATTCCCATGCTAGCGGAGATTAATATCAGAAAAATACTCTTCTTAACCATACGCCATGGTCTATACAAATATCACTATTAGAAATAATGGACTACTCCAGTAACGGATTCTCAGCTTCTTCACCCCACTCCTCAGCTGGGGGTGGTATCTTTTCAACCTCTTTACTTATCTCTTCCTCCAACGTCATAGCATTCTTTTTCTTCATTGTTGCTTTTGGTTCCTCCTGAGCCTTTTTACAGCCATGGCCACACAAAAACATGCAAAGAATCAAAGTAGTCACAAATATCCAAACTTTTTTCATCGCGTTCCCTCCTTCTGAAGAAAGTTCTGAAAAGGAAAAAGCTGCCAAGACACTGGTTAAAATGACAGCTTGTATGATAGCATATTGCTTATATTTATTTACATCAAAAAATGAAAGATTTTAATGCCCAACGATAATCTGTTATATTTTCTTTTAAAACTTTTTGACCAGACGATCCCTGACTTACATTAATCAGGTATTTTATAGGTAAATTGACTCATTGATGCACGTTCGCCCCCTTCTTCTATTATGGCATCAATTTTCGCAAGTGTATTATACAAACGTCCTCTAATCATGCCAAGTGCGGTTAAAACCATCAGAATAAGTGAGTGCCTTTTTTCATCATCCTTTACCCCTTATTGTTCACCTCTAAATTCTTACATTGGGATTAAATTCTATGTAGGTATTATTATAAAATCTTTCTTGACTTTAAATCTCATGGTGAATAGTCTTTAAACATCATTACAAATTAATCATTAAAAATATTTTATGAAATATATTATCTCAATTAGTGCAAAAAAAATTACCAAAATACATGAAGGAGTGTATAATGAAAAAATTGATAACCATTCTTATACTGTTGACCTTTTTATCGTGTGCTTTTTTGGGATGTTCATCTCCCAGTGAGAAAAAAGTTACCAAACCAAAGCCTATGCAACTAATGAAAAAAATGCTCGACAGTTATAGCGACAAGGTAAATGGAGGAATATACCATGCTGTTTCCAAGGATTGGTCAACCATTACCGATGCCAATAAATACTGTGACGATCAA
>JAAEEL010000025.1 GCA_013415795.1 Methanocellales archaeon
AGTGTGCTCTTTCCATGGTCCACATGACCTGCGCTTCCAACTAGAATATGCTCCTGTATGACAGCTCGGTTTTTGATCTTAACTAGTCCAACGTATCCATCGCTCACAATATGTTCTTTGCAATCGACAACCTCGGCATCAACTTCGATTGCGATGCAATTCAAAACAGACAACGTCTCATCGAACATTTTGCGTGATATTCCCTTGAATGAGCCTCCGTCTGTTACTCCTATAACATATAAGGCCGTACCACTTCCCATAATCATGCGGTGTTTCATCTGGCATGCTAAACTTTGCCTGCGATCATCTCTGAGATGCACATCTTCAAGCAGAAATTCCTTGAACTCTATGTTCTTTCTTTCACCGTTATCGACTATGGTAGTTATGTTCATCGTGTCATACTCTGATTTCTGATTAAAATACTTGTGCATCCACTACCACATGCCACACACCAGGAGAGTATTTTTTTATCTTATTTAGTCCTAATATCTTTACAGATCTCCCCAATTTTGCAGCAGATCCCAAAATTCTTCTGATCGGACGATCAAAAACGAGCTTTTCAGGTGTAGTTTCATGATAGTGAAGGATACCGCTTGATTTTAATGCACTAAATCCCTGTTCTAGATATTCAAATGCTTCAAAACTGCCCATTATTACCCGATCTGCTAAACCAACAGGTGTCACAGATGCGCAATCTCCATGGATCGGTTGAACTATTCTCTCTACATCATTAAGCTCGATGTTCTCGCACAAGTAATTGTAGGCGAGAGGATTAATCTCGATAGCAATGACCCTTTTTGGGTGAGAGTGGATGGCCATTGGAATTGAGAAGTACCCGATTCCAGCAAACATGTCCACAATAGTTCCTTTACCGAGCTTACTCATCCTCCTTCTTTCTTCCAGATTTCCTGGAGAGAACATTATTTTGGATGCATCCAATTTGAACAAGCAGCTATTCTCTCTATGGATCGTCTCTGTACCATCACCCGCTATCGTTTCAACATTCGGCTGTCGATAACGACCGGTCACGCCCTTCGTCATCAATGAAGTCTTGCACCTAGGATATAATTCAAGAAGTGCATTTCCAATCTCTTTTTTTCTTTTTTGCAATGTAGCAGGAATGCTCACAATGATGATATCTCCAATGATCTGCCATCCTTGCGGAAGTTTCTCCAACTCATCTCTGCTTAGCACACCATCGAGAAGTTGGTTTAGATTGATGTTGGAATTACGCATTATCGGTTTATATTGCTCGATCGAATCGTATTCTGTGGTATTGGTAGTCGGCATATTAGTGATCGGCAACTCGATAAAATCCCCGTTTCGAACGATTTTCCTAGAGGAATCAAATACTCCAAGGTTCGATAATCTTTTTCGAATTATCTCTGCTTCTTCCTTCGGAACTCTTACAGCTTTCATGACAATGATATGGTATAATATATATAACATAAGAATCTAACATAAGGGTTTACCATACCTAAAAGTAGAAACTTAGATATACGTCTAATTGCTACAATTTTAGATATACCAGGTGTTTGGAGGTAAAAATGATGAAAATTAAAATTTTGAGCATTTTTTTTATTATTATGTTGCTCATGCCTACAACAGGGGCTGTTGAAAATCCAACGGTCGTGATCACGGACTATCAGGTCTATCCAGGTGTTCTTATGCCCGGTGATGTGGGTACCATAAAGATAACCATAAAAAATACAGCTATGGTGGCGACCCAGACAGATACAACTACAGACACATCCATAGGGACTGCTACTACCACAACCTCAACTAAAGACATAAATGCGGACATTCAAAGCGTATACTTATCTGGAAAAGGCATTGAGGTCATAAGCGGAAACTACGGGCACCTGGGGGAGCTAGGTCCCGGCCAAAGCACGACTATCACCTTTGCTGTAAAAGCTCCGCATAATGATGGTACCTACTTCCCAGAGGTCTTGATAGACGTTCTTGGTGGTGGGAGTGTAAAATATCCAATCCCCATAAAAGTAGACAGCTCCAGCGTAGATATTTTAGCATCAAATCTTCCGTCGGAAATCCCTCAAGGGGATTTGACGGAGATCGAACTCAGCATAGCAAATCGAAGACCGAATTTGATTAATGGCGCAATCATTACTCCAACTGCAGAGGGAGTCGCGTTCACCCCTACTAAAATTTTCTTGGGTACGATGCAACCTGATGAGACGGCAACTGTCAAATTCACTTTGAATCCGGACTCCATCGGTAGAAAGGATATCTCTTTAAATTTGACATACAAAAACGGTGATAATCTACACTCCACGAGCATAATGTCATCCGTGGATGTGAAGGAAAATCCTGGTGTAGAGTTGATACTGGTAAATAGTCCTACATCAGTCTTGATTGGAGAGGATGCAGAGATCTCTTTTGACGTCGCAAACAGGATGTCAAAGAGCGTTTCGAGCGTCCGCGTAGTTCCCATGGTAGATGAAAATATCAGTCCATCTGAATTCTTCATAGGGGAAATTAAGTCCGAGGAGAAGGTCACGGCAAAGTTCAATCTGGATACGACCGACTTGCCAGTAGGTCAAAACGACATATACTTTAAGATATCCTACAGATTTGCCGACCGATACCAGGAGTCAAGTGCAAAGGCATCTATAGCCGTTATCGACGAACCAGGTGTAATACTTATCTTAACCGATGCACCGACATCTGTTCCCAGAGGAGAGGATGCAGAGATCTCTTTTGACGTCGCAAACAGCAGATTACGTGACGTCACTGGCGTCAGAGTTATCCCAGTCACAGACTTGATAATTAGTCCTTCGGAGGTTTTCATAGGAACGATGGAGACCGATGACGTGTTTTCAGCCAGATTTGAAATTGACACGTCTGATCTGCCTGTAGGCCGCAAAGATTTGAGCTTCAAAGTGGTATTCAAAGACGGCGATAGATCCTACGAATCCAATGATTACACTGTCTCTATTAGGGTGGTAGAAATGCAGAGTAGTTCTTCTGCTTCTTATCAAATCGTAATACTTTTCGTCGTCATTTCTCTGGTTATCGGTGGATATTACTTATACCGACGTAGGCGGAGCAAGGTCTAATGATCCGCGTCGTAAACTTGGGGAAAACATACAAAATGGGCGAAATAGAGGTACATGCTCTCAGGGGTGTTAGCCTAGAGGTACCTGATGGAGATTACATAGCCATAGAAGGACCATCCGGCTCAGGAAAATCAACTCTATTAAACATGATCGGTTGTCTGGATCGTCCTACCAGCGGAAACGTCTTTATCGATGATGTCGATACTTCAAAGCTCAACGATACTGAGTTGGCCAAAATTAGGAGGGAGAAAATAGGGTTCATCTTTCAGATGTTCAATTTGATTCCAACGCTTAATGCGATAGAGAACGTTTCTCTACCGATGATGTTTTTTGGAGCTTCGCGTGGTAAAAGAATTGAAAGGGCAAAGGAGCTACTAAGAATCGTTGGTCTGTCAGATAGGGCAAATCACAAGCCATCAGAACTCAGCGGTGGAGAGCAGCAAAGAGTTGCGATTGCAAGAGCGCTTGCAAATAACCCACCAGTGATTTTTGGCGATGAACCAACCGGAAATCTGGATACAGAGGCTGGAAAGGGGGTCATGGACTTTCTTGAAAAACTGAACAAAAAAGGAGAAACACTCATAATCGTAACCCATGATCCAGAGATTGCAGCCAGAGCACATAGAAGTATCAGAATGCGCGATGGCAAATTGATGACATAAAAGAAGAGTCATCCTGAAGGCATCAAAATGTTATACGATAGCTTTCTCTTGGCATACAGGAACATAAGGGAGCGCAAGTTCCGTTCATTTTTAACCCTATTGGGCATCGCAGTAGGTATAGCTGCCATTATCTCTTTGATAGCGGTGGGCTATGGCATGCAGTACGCGATAACAGAGGAGCTCGTAGGGATGGCAGATATCATAACTGTAATGCCAGGAAGGCAGATAATACCTGGACTGGGCGGCTGGGCCGAACCCATTACAGACAGAGATATTGTAGATATAGAAAGGATAGTTGGTGTCGATAGTACGGGACGTTGGATGTATGGAACCGCCCAAGTCGAACACAGAAAGCAGCGCACCCCTGTCACGATAATATCCGGCGAAACAAGTGACTTGGAAGAAATGTATGAAGTGTATGCTGAATTCGAAGAAGGGCGATGGATACGTGAGGGTGACTACCGGGGATGTACCATAGGATATAACGTTGCACATGAATATTTCGATGAAGACATCGGTATTGGCGATCGCCTAACAATTAACGGAGAGAA
>JAAEEL010000026.1 GCA_013415795.1 Methanocellales archaeon
AATCAAGTTTAAAAATAATATCTAAAGCACATAAAAATTGATATTGATTTTTTCATCGTATCCCTCTGGTTCTATTATCAAGTTTGTATTCAGCCAATATCTTTAATTATTCAAGTTACCTCTTTTTAGATGACGGAGTCTATACTTTCTAACTCCATTTTCATATTTCAGAACTTTATAGCCATGGGTGTTGCAAATTATATGACTTTTTACCAAGTATACATAGGTCATAAAATAAACATTAACCAATCTTTCAGAAACTTGTAGTTTATAGCCTGTTCTCTTCTCTTTCTCACGGATATTTGTATTGTAGGTCGTCTTTTCTTTAGATGCTTTAAAAGAACCAATTATAGCGTATTATCCAACAATTATCACTATAATCTATTCATTTTCTATTTCTCAAATTTTTGATTTTACCGACGTATGTCCCGTCTAGTAGGTATGCTTCTGCGCTCTCTAATTTTATTGACCCTGAGGTTGAAATTGGTCCCAGCAAATCTTCATATGACGCCTCGTTAAAAGGTATTCCGCCGCAAAGTTCATTAAATGCAGGCATTATCGTTAAGCAACGTGGAATCTTTTTATCAGACGCAATATGGTAGTGCTGCCTTATGACGTTCTCATCAAAATTCGCTCTAATCCATGCTTGCAAGATGCTTCTATGGCCCAGTTTGTCTGTAAACCTTACTGCAGGATGATTGTGTGCCATCACAACGTGTTTCGCTGATAGGATGTTATCAGATGGCCAGGTATGCCCATGAAAATATCCTATCTCATCTCTAAGAAAACCTCTTGAACTATGGATTGCGATATCGGCACCCTTGGGAATCAAAAAACTCAAGTTTCCATCATGGTTCCCTGGAACTATATCTATTGGTGCGAGTTTTGCCAATTCTCCTAAGAATTTGGGAACATCTCTCCTCTCTTGATATGAAATTAGGGGTACGTTGTGCTTTACATCTCCGAGCAAGAGTAGTCTATTAGGGTCTATTTTTTCAATATAACCAATTAGTTTTGCCAGTTGTTTCTGAATTTGGCTGGGAATACTAATTCCACTTTTATAGAGATCATACTCTATTCCAATGTGTAGGTCTGCAATGACCAATGTTTTCACTTCATTTTTAACGACCAAGGCAGGCGTATCTAGAAGGGGTTCTATGTTAACACTCTCTTTGAAACACATATTTTGTTGCCTCGTAACATCACCTCTTGCTCATGATCTCTATCGCAGCATCAGCGGATGATCCTCAACGTCACAACTCTTTCAGGAAAAATTCCGTAACACCAGCATATTAATGATTCAAAAGCAATAAAAAGTCATTGGAATGAAAACACATATCATACCTGTCAATAAATTCGATCTCGATCATACGTTAAGGTGTGGTCAGGTTTTTAGGTGGAGAGAAAATAAAGATAATTGGGTCGGCATCTTAGGTAATTCAGTAATCAAGGCGAAACAGAAAGGGGATATTTTGATTGCAGAATCCGATCTCGATATAGGGGACGTCATAAGTTACTTTAGGTTGAATGATGATTTGGATGATATATATCAACACATCAACAAGGATGAAGTGATTAACGAGGCTATCGCCATGTACGATGGTATGCGCATAATCAAACAAGACCCTTGGGAGTGTCTTATCTCTTACGTCTGCTCACGACAAAATCGAATCGAAAAAATTAAGAAAACAGTTTCCATTATCTCAAAAAATTTTGGAGATGAAATCCAATTTGAAAATAAAATTTTTTATGCCTTTCCTAAGCCATATGAAATTGCAAAAGCAAATTTAGATGATTTGGCAAAGTGTAACTTTCGTTTTGGAAAAATACAAGCAGAGGAGATCAAACGGATAGCTAAACTGATATGTAAGGGTGATTTTTATCTGGAGCGATTGAAAGAACTTGATTACGAAAGTGCTAAGGAAATGTTGATGTCACTAGGCGGAGTGGGACATAAAGTTGCAGATTGTGTTCTTTTGTTCTCTCTAGATAAACTAGAAGCTTTTCCGGTTGACGTTCATGTAAGAAGAATTGTACAGCGCGAGTATTTAAAGGATGAAAATGCCTCGGACAAAAAAATTAGGGAATGGGCAGGTCGATATTTTGGCAGGTATGCCGGTTATGCGCAGCAGTACCTATTCTACTACGAACGCACCAAGGAGATGTAAAATGAAATCCAGACCATTCGTATTCATCAATGCAGCGATGAGCGCAGATGGAAAGATCTCCACCTACGATCGCAGGCAAGTAAGAATATCGAGCTATTCTGATATGAAGCGGGTTGATGAACTTAGAGCAGGTTCGGATGCAATAATGGTTGGCATAGGCACAGTTTTGGCTGATAACCCTGGTTTGACCGTGAAGTCAGGAGAAAAGAATGTAATTCGAATAGTTGTGGACAGCATGGCGAGGACGCCTGTTGAAGCCGAAGTCATCTCCAGAAGGGCAGGTCCAACGATTATTGCAGTGTCCGAATCTGCGCCCCTAGAAAGAGTTGAGGCGCTGAGAGAAAAGACAGAAGTCATCATCGTCGGTGACGATAGTGTCTCATTGTCCTATTTACTTGCTGAGCTGAAGAATCGTGGCATAGAACGGCTTATGGTTGAGGGTGGTGCAACGCTTAATTGGAGTCTGATTTCAGAGGGGTTAGTTGATGAGATCTATGTTTACATAGGTGACATGTTGATCGGTGGCAAGACTGCCCCAACGCTTGTGGACGGAGTTGGATTAAAAGAGCCAATGAAACTGGAGCTGTTAAGCGTTGAGAAAACGGGCGATGGTGTTTTAGTCAAATGGCGCGTGCTTTGAAACTGAGCAGTTTTCTTTCATATACAAAAAATGATAATGGTTGCCCTTCATAACTAAATATCAGAGGAACATGAAAAAATGATAGACTTTTTACAGAACACTCACCCTGTAATACTGGCCCTTCTTGCAACATCTTTTACGTGGTTATTGACTGCTCTCGGAGCAGCCACTGTATTTATGGCTAAAGAAGTGAGCAAGAAGATACTTGACGGGATGCTTGGTTTTGCAGGTGGAGTCATGGTCGCTGCAAGTTATTGGTCACTGCTTGCTCCAGCCATTGAGATGTCAGCCGGAAAGGATATTCCCGTTTGGTTTCCTGCTTTGGTAGGTTTTCTCTTAGGCGGCATTTTCTTGCGAGGTATTGATATAATCCTACCCCATCTTCACATCGGATTTCCTGTTGATGAAGCAGAAGGAGTTAAGACGACATGGCAGCGTAGTACCTTGCTTATTCTTGCCATCACTTTGCACAACATACCCGAGGGTCTTGCTGTTGGCGTTGCCTTTGGAGCTGTTGCCGCTGGTTTTCCTGCTGCTACTTTAACGGCAGCCATAGCTTTAGCAATTGGAATTGGTATACAAAATTTTCCCGAAGGACTTGCTGTCTCTATGCCTCTTCGACGTGAGGGGATATCTCGTTTAAAAAGTTTCTGGTATGGCCAGTTATCCGCAATAGTTGAGCCAGTCGCTGGTGTAATCGGAGCTTCAGCCGTTATTCTTGTAAAGCCTATCCTTCCCTACGCTTTGAGTTTTGCCGCAGGTGCCATGATTTTTGTCGTAGTCGAGGAGATAATCCCAGAGTCTCAGCGTGGCGGAAATACTGATTTAGCCACCATGGGTGCAATGATAGGTTTTGCGGTTATGATGGTACTTGATGTGGCACTTGGTTAAAAGATGGCCGATTAGTAACTTTATCTGGTATCAAAATACATCTAAAAAAAATCGTAAAACTTTTATATTTAACTTATATAATGGAAAACAGAGGTGATATTATGGCTAAGGTGACACGAGAAATGGTGGAGAGGTCGGGGATCAATGTTGATGAATTGTTAGAGCTTTTAGTAAAGAACGCAGCTGCGGAGCTCACGACTTACTACTATTATACTATCCTTCGGTGCAATTTAATTGGGCTGAAAGGAGAAGGTATAAAGGAGATTGCAGAGACTGCTCGCATTGAAGACAGAAATCACTTCGAAGCTATTGTTCCCCGAATTTACGAACTTGGGGGCAAACTGCCAGATGACATGAAAGAGTTCCATGATACGTCTGCATGTCCGCCAGCATCTCTTCCTGCAGATCCAACGGACGTTATGTCTATACTTAAGGTGCTTGTGGAAGCTGAGCGTTGTGCCGTTAGGGGTTATACGCATATCTGTAATCTTACGGCAGGCAAGGATCATCGTACATATGATCTTTCTCAGGCTATTCTAAACGAAGAAATTGAGCACGAGTCTTGGTTCTCTGAATTCTTGGGCGAAGGGCCTTCTGGACATTTCCTGCGTAGAGGTGAGACATCTCCTTTTGTATCCAAGTTCATGAAATAGGTTCAAAACCAGTGAAAGGAAGTCTTGGTTTTAGTGCTTCCTTTCACATCTAAAAAGAAACTAATCGATTAAGACCTTAATAAGATGAGAAATTTTACAAAGAGGGAACTCGTCCAATATAATGGTAAAAGGGGTACTTCAGGATTCATAGCCTATCAAGAGAAGGTTTATGATGTATCCGGTAGTTTTTTATGGAGAGGCGGAATTCATCAGGTGACTCACAAAGCCGGCGAAGATTTGACTGCAAGTCTTGATCAGGCCCCACATGGCGCTGATGTGCTTAACAAGTTTCCTGTTGTTGGAATCTTACATGAAGATTAAGTGAAGTATTTTGCATTTACAGCTTATCCCGTATACTCAATAGGCTGTTATTTGACTGATTTTTTTTACTAAAATTCAACTTCTTTCGGGGTTTTATTGGCCAATTAAGTCTATAAAAATAATCTATCAACCAAAAATTCCAGCCAAAGCTTTATAAGCTACTATGGCATAGCCATGTTAAATAGAGGTGTGAATTTTGTATAGGAGAGAGCCAAGTGCCCCCGTATCAGAGGGAAAAACATACGATGTAAAGATAGAGGACATAGCTAGAGAAGGAGACGGAATAGCCAGAATAGAGGGATTTGTGGTTTTCGTGCCTGATACTAAATTAGGTGACGAAGTTAAGATAAAAATTAACAAGGTAATGCACAGGTTTGCTATAGCTGAACTGATATCAGAAGAATCAGAAGAATCAGAAGAATCAGAAGAATCAGAAGAATCAGAAGAAGAGGAATAATATCCTCTTCAATATAGCATCATCTCATCTTCATTTTTAGTTTCAATTGAATTTCAGTTATAGCTATATTGAATCCACTGAGAGAATTCTTGATATTGTAGCCTTTCAAAGAAACTATTGCATCTGTACTTTTCTACTACGGAATACAGACCTAATCGAAAAGATTATAATGGATGTCAATTAAAATATCACCTCTCTGAAGTTTCAGAAAAGTTTAAATTAGATGGGTGCATTGCTATAGCGGTATATCTTGGCGACTTCTATAATGGTGAGCGTTTGTCAGTAGCTATAATACATATGTTTGAGCGCTGTAAATCTGTGTTTGAGCGGAAGCTCCGTGATATATTGGAAAGGGCTCGTAGCTCAGCTAGGAAGAGCGCCTGGCTTTTAACGAAACTTTTAGCAGATATAAAGCTCGATCAAAAATGCCGTATTTGCCTCATTCAGTGGCATTTTATGGTAAATGTATCTCGAAAACTCTGGAAGAAACCAGGTGGTCGGGGGTTCAAATCCCTCCGAGCCCGTTAAAATTGTTCGAAGTGGAGGAAACTAATTGAAAGAATTTAGCGTTCTTAACCATGATATGGTTCCAGAACACATATTGCTTACAGAAGATGAAATAAAAAAGTTATTAGCGAAATATCGGATATCGAAAGGACATTTACCAAAGATCAAGACATCTGATCCCGTTTGCAAGGAAATAAATGCAAAAGCAGGCGATGTTCTTAAAGTAGTTAGAGATAGCATGACTGCGGGCAAAGCGTTATCATATCGATTGGTTATTGAGGGATGAGATGTTAGATCGAAGAGTTTTATCCAAAGCCTATTTTACCAATAAAAAAATTGCTCAGCATCACATTGACTCTTTTAACGATTTTGTCGATCATGGTCTCCAGAAAATTATGGTTGAGCAAGGTGTAATCGAAACTGACATCGAGGAAGTTGATAGTAGGGGCAATTATAGAGTATATGTCAAGCTTGGTAAGATAAGGGTCGGAAAGCCAAAAGTTAGAGAAGCAGACGGCTCTTATGAGAAATTATTCCCAACAGAGGCGAGACTTAGAAATCTTACATATGCTGCACCAATCTATCTGAAAATGGCTGTAGTTAAGGACTATTATGAGCTTGGGGAGATAGACGATGCTGAAGAGGCCGAAGCGGAAATTGGTGAGCTTCCAATAATGTTATGGTCAAAAGAATGTAATCTGAATGGACTCACGCAAGAAGAAATGATAATGGTAGGCGAAGACCAGCAAGATCCAGGTGGTTACTTCATTATCAATGGTACCGAACGGGTGCTGATGACCTTGGAAGACCTAGCGCCAAACAAAATCCTTGTAGAATTTGATGAACGCTATGGCGATAAAATAGAAGTTGCAAAGGTTTTCTCTCAACGAAGAGGATATCGCGCCTTGGTCATTGTAGAGCGAGGGCGTAACTCCATCCTTGGAGTGTCCTTCCCATCCATATCTGGAAGACTTAATTTTGTCACATTAATGAGGGCCCTCGGTTTAGAGACTGACCAAGATATAGTTAATGCCGTTTCAGGAGATCCAGAAATAGTGAAATTTATGTTGGAGAACTTGGAGGAGGCAGAATCAGATAGCATAGAAGAAGCCATGGAGAAGCTTGGAAAACGAGTTGCAGCAGGCCAAGCAAGAGAGTATCAGCAAAGGCGAGCCAATTATGTCATCGATAGGTATCTGTTTCCTCACTTGGGCAATGATGAAGGGGCTAGGCTAGCAAAAGCACGCTTCCTTGGGCGAATGGCAGAAGCTTGCTTTGAATTAACTCTGGGACGCCGAGAGCCGGATGATAAAGACCACTATTCTAACAAAAGGCTGAAACTTGCCGGAGATCTAATGGAGGACTTATTCCGCGTTTCATTTAGTCGTCTCACCAGAGATATTAAATACCAAATAGAGCGAGCTAACATGAGAAATCGGGAACTTCGCATCTTAACTGTTGTAAGGGCAGATGTTCTGACGGAACGTTTGATGCATCCTCTGGCTACTGGCAACTGGGTTGGTGGTCGAACAGGGGTATCTCAGTTGCTTGACAGAACAGACTACATGGCCATGTTGTCTCATCTACGTCGTGTTATATCTCCTTTATCAAGGGCTCAACCACATTTTGCAGCTCGAGATTTGCATCCGACACAATGGGGTAGAATTTGCCCCTCAGAGACGCCTGAAGGCCCTAACTGCGGCTTGGTCAAGAACTTTGCTCAATTGGTGGAGCTGTCAACTGGTGTGGATGAGGACTTTACAGCAGTCCTATCTGAACTTGGAGTGCAGCCCATAAACAGTGATTATAATACTAGAGTATTTGTAGACGGAAACCTAGTTGGGACACACAGCGATCCAACCGCATTAGTAAAGGAAATCAGGGAAAAAAGAAGACGTGGCATCATATCTAATCAAGTAAACGTTACACATCAAGATAGAACTCACGAGATTATCATAAGTTCAGACATTGGTCGTGCCAGGAGGCCTCTAATAATAATCGATGGGGGTAAACCGTTAGTAACCGATGATCACGTTCAATTGCTGAAAGATGGCAAGTTGACCTTTAAAGACTTGGTCATGCAAGGCATAGTAGAATATCTTGATCCTGAGGAAGAAGAAAATGCTTTTATCGCTATAAGTGAGGAAGAACTTACGGAAAAGCACACTCATCTGGAGATAGATCCATCACTGATTTTAGGGATATGTACGGGAATGATCCCTTATCCGGAGCACAATGCCTCGCCGCGTAATACTATTGGTGCTGGTATGGTTAAACAATGCCTTGGTACGCCTGCTGCAAACATGAAACTTAGACCAGATACTAGGGCATACATGCTCCATTATCCTCAGCTTGCAATTGTGAAAACCCAAACATCAGATGCTATAGGCTTTGATGAGAGGCCAGCCGGTCAGAACTTCGTTGTGGCAGTACTATCCTATGAGGGATATAATGTAGAGGATGCACTTATCATCAACAAAGGCTCTATAGAGCGAGGTTTGGGTAGAAGTCACTTCTTCAGAACATATGAGGGTGAAGAGCGGCGCTATCCTGGCGGACAGGAAGATAAATTTGAAGTTCCTGACTCTGAAATTCGAGGTGCTAGGGGGAGTGAGGTTTACGCTCACTTGGATGAGGATGGTTTGGTTGATCCAGAGATAATGGCCTATCCAAATCAAGCGCTGGTAGGAAAGACAAGTCCTTCTAGATTCTTAGAGGAGCCAACTGAACTTGGCTTGACTCCGCAGAAGAGAAGAGACGCATCTATCACCATGCGATCAAATGAAAGAGGAGTTGTAGACACCGTTATTTTAACCGAGACTGAGAATGGCTCACGTTTGGCAAAGGTCAAGATCAGGAACCAAATGGTTCCTGAACTAGGAGATAAATTTGCTTCTCGCCATGGTCAAAAAGGAGTTATTGGTCTCATTGCATCCTACGAGGACATGCCGTTTACGGAGCATGGCATCGTTCCAGATTTAATTATCAATCCGCATGCTATTCCGTCAAGAATGACCGTTGGGCATGTACTTGAGATGATTGGGGGCAAAGTGGGCTCTTTAGAAGGAAGACGCGTCGATGCAACTGCTTTCTCTGGTGAAACTGAGGAGGATTTACGAGCTGCACTAAAAAAATTTGGCTTTTCCCACACTGGAAAGGAAATCATGTATGATGGAATTAACGGAGAGCCTATACAAGCTGATGTATTTGTTGGAGTTATTCTGTATCAGAAATTATATCACATGGTTTCAAGCAAGTTGCACGCTCGATCGAGAGGTCCTGTTCAAGTTCTAACCAGACAGCCCACAGAAGGAAGGGCCAGAGAAGGGGGCCTTAGATTTGGTGAGATGGAGAGGGACGTACTGATCGGTCATGGTGCAGCAATGGCTCTAAAGGAAAGACTACTCGATGAGTCAGATAAGGTGACAGAGCTAGTGTGCAACAACTGTGGAATGATCGCGACATATGATAAGCGGAGAAAAGCATCTTATTGTCAGAATTGTGGTGCTGACACTGATATATACCCAGTAGAGATGAGTTATGCGTTCAAGTTATTACTTGATGAAATGAAATCCCTTGGTATTGCCCCTAGATTAGAGTTGGAGGATGCAGTATAGATGGCAAGTCCGAAGAGAATTAAAAAGATCAAATTCGGTCTTCTTTCGCCAAAGGAAATTCGAAAGATGGGCGTCACGAAGATCATCACTGCAGATACATATGATGATGATGGTTATCCTATTGAAATGGGGTTGATGGACCCTCGCTTGGGAGTCATAGATCCTGGACTAAGATGCAGGACTTGTGGGGGACGACCAGGAGAGTGTCCTGGTCACTTTTGTCGAATTGAATTGGTCGCACCAGTAGTTCATGTTGGATTCGCTAAGTTAGTTCGAAAAATATTGAGGTCAACGTGTAGAAAGTGCGGTCGTTTGTTACTAGAAGAACCCATTAAAAAGAATTATCTTGATCAAATCAAGCTTTTAACCAAGTTGGGACAACCCTGTGATGACCTGGTAAAGAACGTGTTTAGAGATGCGACAAAGGTGAACTTATGCCCTTATTGCGAGGAAGCTCAAATGGATATTAAGTTTGAGCAACCAACGAGTTATGTTGAAGGTGGGCATAAATTAATGCCTGCAGATATACGCGATCGATTTGAACGCATCCCAGATGAAGATATCAAGATTTTTGGGATGGACCCGAAGAATGCCAGACCAGAGTGGATGATACTCAGAGTATTACCGGTCCCTCCAGTAACCACTCGTCCATCAATTACTTTGGAGAGTGGGCAGCGTTCTGAAGACGACTTGACGCACAAATTGGTTGACATTATTCGTATAAATCAGCGATTTCAAGAAAACAGGGAAGCTGGCGCCCCCCAGCTGATAATCGAGGATCTATGGGAGTTACTCCAGTACCATGTGACAACTTTCTTGGACAATGAGGTTTCAGGTGTTCCTCCGGCTCGACATCGTTCTGGAAGACCACTGAAGTCTTTGTCTCAGCGGCTAAAGGGCAAAGAAGGGCGGTTTAGGGGTAGCCTTTCTGGCAAGAGAGTCAACTTTTCAGCCCGAACGGTGATATCACCAGATCCAAATCTCAGCATTAGTGAGATAGGAGTCCCTCTTCAAATTGCAACAGAGCTGACTATCCCGATGAATATAACCTCTCGTAATTTGGAGGAATGTAGGGAGTATGTTCGCAGGGGTCCAAATAATCATCCTGGCGCCAGTTATGTTAAACGTCTCGACGGGCGAAGAGTTAAGGTAATAGATGAGAACAGGGAAGAATTAGCAGAACTGCTTGAGCCGGGGTGGAAGGTCGACAGGCAGTTACAGGATGGAGATCTGGTTCTTTTTAACCGTCAACCATCATTGCACAGGATGAGCATAATGGCCCATGAAGTCAAGGTCATGCCATATAAGACCTTCAGAATAAACCCAGCTGTTTGTCCTCCTTACAACGCAGATTTCGACGGGGATGAGATGAACTTGCATGTTCCTCAGACCGAAGAGGCGAGAGCAGAAGCGAAAATTCTGATGAAGGTAGAAGAAAACATCCTGTCTCCTAGATTTGGCGGGCCCATCATAGGTGGCATACATGACCACATATCTGGCATGTTTCTATTAACACGGGGCAATGTCACTTTCGATAAGGACACTGCCTTAGAGTTGCTGAAAAAATCGGAAATTATGGATCTCTCAGAACCTGCTGGTTATGAGAATGGCAAACCATACTGGACTGGAAAGCAGATATTCTCTCAGCTCCTCCCAAGTGGGCTTAATTTGACATATAGGTCAAAGATGTGCGACAACTGCAAGATTTGTAAGAGAGAAGAATGCGAGAAGGACGCATATGTTGTGATTAAAGACGGAAATCTATTATGTGGAACCGTCGATGAGGTCGCAATAGGTGCTTTTGCCGGTAAAATTCTTGATAGAATTATAAAGGAGTATGGGGCCGTTGAGGCGGGGAAGTTCTTGGACAATGCTACACGTTTAGCCATCAGGATGATTACACGAATAGGCTTTAGCTTTGGCATCGATGACGAAGATATTCCAAGTGATGCGCAGGAACAGATCCATGATATAATCATGGCCGCTGAAGAAAGGGTAAAGCGATTAATCGAGGCATATGAGGCCGGAGAGCTTGATTCATTGCCTGGTCGGACAATTGATGAAACAGTGGAGATGAAGATCATGCAAGAACTTGGAAAGGCAAGAAACCAGGCAGGAGACATAGCGGGTCATCATCTTGGCATGGATAATTCGGCAGTTGTTATGGCGATTTCAGGTGCTAGGGGTAGTATGCTTAATTTAACGCAAATGGCCGCATGCGTTGGCCAGCAATCTGTCAGGGGTGAACGAATCCAGAGAGGTTATGCCGATAGAACACTTCCCCACTTTTATAAAGGGGATTTAGGTGCTGATGCACATGGTTTTGTCAAATCCAGTTATAAGAAAGGGCTAAGCCCGATAGAATTCTTTTTCCATGCGATGGGGGGGAGAGAAGGTCTTGTTGACACCGCCGTCAGAACATCTCAATCTGGTTATCTCCAAAGAAGGCTTATTAATGCTTTACAGGATCTAGAAATTAAATACGATGGAACTGTTCGAGAAACAAGGGGGCAAATAGTTCAATTCGTTTATGGGGATGATGGAGTAGATCCTTCTAAGAGCGACTATGGCAAATCCGTGAATGTGAGTAGGATAATCCAGAACGTCACTGGAGAAGAAGTTATGGGGGGTAAAAGTGGCTAAGAAAGATACTGTTCTAGCTTTAAGGAAGAGAGGTATCAGCTCTAAGATGGCACAAATCCTCTGTGACGCAGGATTTACACTAAGTAAATTGGAAAAAGCATCTGTTGAAGACCTCGTAAAAGCTGGTATCACATCCAGGAACGCCAATCTTATAATGAAAAATAGGATTCGGCCGCCCACTGAAAAATCTAAAGATATGTCCTCAGATCTAATTGATTCAAAGCTCAGAGGTCTTTTGCTCCCAACTACTATAACTGATGAGCTCCAGCGTGACCTGAGAAGAATAAAACTCACAGAGGTCCAGTTAGACAAGATATTGCAAATGGTCGTAGATGCTTACGAAAGAGCAAAGGTCGAGCCATGTGAGGCTGTTGGCATAATAGCTGCGCAATCGATAGGGGAACCGGGAACTCAGATGACGATGCGTACTTTTCATTATGCCGGTGTCGCTGAGATAAGCATTACACTTGGACTACCTAGGCTGATTGAGATTTTAGATGCCAGAAAAGTACCAAGCACCCCTATGATGACTATTCGATTAAAGGACGAAATAAAAAGTGATAGAGATAAGGTCAGAAAGTTGGCTTGGGAGATTGAGACAACTTCACTGCTTGATCTGGGCGATCTTTCAATTGATCTCGCAGAGATGCAGATATGTATAGATCTGAGCGAAAAGCCGTTATTGCAACGTAATATCTCCCCAGAAGAGGTCGTTGAAAGAACTATAGACGAACTGGGCGTAGATGTTCGCTTAGAAGGACTTAAGCTTATAATACACCCAGAGCAACCTTCGTATCGAGAGCTATTACAACTTGTTGAAAAGATACGGGGCATGGTTCTCAAGGGCATTGAAGGGATAGAAAGAATAGTGATAAGGAAGGAAGATGGAGAGTATGTCCTATATACGGAAGGTTCAGCACTTAAAAAAATCCTCAATTGCGATGGGATTGATCCTACTAAAGTTAAAACAAACAACATCAATGAGATCGCTGATGTCTTAGGGATTGAGGCTGCTAGGAATTCTATTATATACGAGGCAATGGAAACGTTGCGAGAGCAAGGTCTGGAAGTTGATGTAAGGCATATAATGCTTGTAGCAGATATGATGACATGTGGTGGTGAATTGAAACAAATTGGGCGTCATGGCGTTGCAGGTGAAAAGTCATCAGTTCTATCAAGAGCAGCCTTCGAGGTAACGGTAACTCACCTATTAGAAGCCGCAATCCATGGGGATGTTGACGAACTATGTGGTGTCACTGAAAACGTGATCGTTGGGCAGCCGATCCGATTAGGAACTGGAGATGTTGAACCCATATATAAAGGTGGTTAGTAAATAAATGAATATAGATCGAGCACTTCAAGTTGTAGTAAAGACGGGCAAAGTCCTCATAGGTTCAAATGAGACCTTAGAAGCCGCTAAAAGAGGACAAACAAAATTGGTGGTCCTTGCCTCAAACTGTCCAAAACATGTGAGGGCAGAGATTGAAACCAAAGTGAAAACGTTTGATTATCCTGGTACAAGCACTGATTTGGGGGCAATATGTGGTAAACCATATGCTATAGCGGCACTTTCGGTGACACATCCCGGAGATTCGGACATCCTGGCGGTGCTCAGATGAACGTTAAGATCAACTCGGAAGGTATACGCTATATAGCACTATTTGAGAGTTTGACAGGCGCCGCTGTAAGAGATTGTATAGTTGATGAAGAAAATGATCGCGTCATATTCGTGGTTAAAAAGGGTGAAATGGGAATAGCTATTGGAAAGAACGGTAGTAATATAAACAGGGTGAAAAAATCTATAGGAAATCACACCGAAATTGTAGAATACTCAGATGACGCTTTAGAATTCATTGAAAACACGTTTCAACCGGCGATGATTAAAAAAGTGGACATAGTAAGCAAAGAATCTAAGCGTTTAGCTTATGTTTCAGTAGTGCCTAAAGATAAAGGGCTTGCAATTGGGCGTGATGGCAGAAACATCCAAAAGGCGAAAATTTTGGCTAAAAGGCATCATGGCTTGGATGATGTGATAATAGAGTGAAGAAGGTGTTCAATGGGTAAAGGAATGTATGCAGTCAGGAAATTAAAGAATGATAGGAAAAAGTACCGCTGGAGCGATAGCTATTATTCTCAAAGGTTGCTTAATTTGGGCCAAAAGGCTAATCCTTTGGAGGGCGCCCCTCAAGCGAGAGGTATCGTGCTCGAGAAGGTTGGAATAGAGGCAAAACAACCTAACTCTGCGATCCGAAAATGTGTCAGGATACAAATGATCAAAAATGGACGTCAGATAACCGCTTTCTGTCCAGGAGACGGTGCAATCAATTTTATCGACGAGCATGATGAAGTTCTAGTTGAGGGAATAGGCGGACGAATGGGGGGGTCTTATGGTGATCTTCCAGGTGTTGGGTGGAAGGTTATCGCTGTAAACAACGTATCGTTGTCAGAGATGGTGTCTGGGCGTAAGGAGAAACCGATAAGATGAGCAAGATATTTGGCAAATGGGATGTTTCAGATGTAAAAATCGATGATCTTGGTATTAAGCAGTACGTTAATCTGGAATCGGTTTTGCTACCTAACACTGGTGGAAAAGCTGTTCAGCAGTTTAGTAAATCACGAGTATCTATCATAGAGCGTCTCATAAATAAGGTGATGAGGAGTGAGAAGAATACTGGTAAAAAACAAAAAGCTTATAACATTGTTAGGGACGCATTTGATATTGTCTACGCCAAAACCAAGGAAAATCCAATGCAATTTCTCATAAAAGCGATTGAAAATGCAGGTCCCAGGGAAGAGATAGTACGCTTAAAATATGGTGGAATATCAGTTCCAAAAGCTGTAGATACTTCTACACAGAGGCGAGTAGACCAGGCTTTGATGTTCATCGTACAGGGCGCTCAAAGAGCCTCCTTCAAAAGTAAGAGAAGGATAGAAGAGTGCCTTGCATCTGAGATCATCGCTGCATCAAGGTATGATGTGAAGTGTTATTCGGTAAGCAGGAAAGGAGAAAAAGAACGGGTTGCTAAGGCAGCACGATGACATCAAGGGTTCGTTTTTTTGTCAGTGGAAAAGTACAAGGGGTTTTCTTCAGAAGTTTTACTAAATCCGAGGCAACATCTCTCAAAATAAATGGATGGGTAAGAAATCTGAGGGATCGCAGGGTTGAAATTCTTGGCGAGGGCAATAAGGATGCTTTAGATGAACTGCTCAGCAGAATCAGAGAAGGCTCACCCGGCTCTATAGTAGAGAAAGTTGATGTTATTTGGGAGAAATATGTTGGAGATCTCAATGGGTTCAGGATAATCTGGCTTTGATTTCATTTTGTGAAACATAACAATACGTATTTCTTTTAGCCAATTAGGGGTCTGCTAAAGAGAATCTAAGTCTCATAACTATTTATGATAGACGTAGTAGCCTTATAGCCATGACCTCTATCCAGATTAAAGGAACCCCAGTCACTATTCTTTGTAAAGCTCCCATATACTCTTCTATCCCGGCGAAGATAAATACCAATCCAAGAATAGCTGTCAGAATCCCCGTTGACAAGGAGTATGGGCGATAGCTTGCCCATCTATGGTCCTTTCTAGACCGTCGAGCAATTGCGAAAGGTGCAATGGAAAATCCTAGCCCTACGATCATGGCGCCACTTATATGCATCATGCTCGTAAATGATATTTCCGCGCTTTTTGGATCTACGTGAAAAAGTCCCACTGCAATCCAGCCAATGCCTGACATTGCTATCAAAGCTGGACCTACCTTCGAACCTTCTCCTTCGTTCATGCCGCGGTGAAGTCCGAATGCAAAGGCAATAATAAAAAATCCTAATAGCATAAATCCTGCTGTATTCATTATTATTGCATTTGGACCTCCAACCTCGCCTAGCTCGCTCATGGGTTGCGTTAGGTGGTTGTATCCAGGTCGAAGTAGTCCAATGGCAATCATTATGCTAGTATATACTATGGGGCCAACAATGCCACATATGGCCAGAATTCTTTGATTGATTTCAGGCAATATTCTTTTCTTGCACATCTTTTTTCACCTTATAATCGGCTTCTTAGTATGATGATTACTGTTTTGTACCATTCACATTATATTTATATTTAGGCATACTCTCAATTTCTGGCCTAACCACGATCCTAACGAAATATTGGATTAATTAATTACGATAAATATTTATAAAACTAAAAATATCAAATGCAGTAATTCTTAAACCTTAAACAAAAATAGCTTTTTTTACCTTAATTTCAGGCAAAAATTCAAGTAAATATTAAAAAATGAAAGACAGGAAAGTAAAGAGCTAAAATCGCCGGAGATAACAGATTAGTGAAATCATTATGTTATTTTTTAAATAACATAAAATAAGAATTTCAAAATCACAAGTTTGATATATAATTAAATACTTAACAATTGTTAAATATGAAAATAAGAGTAAGCAAACTCCTCAAATATTTCGCACTTGCTGGAGTCCTAGCAATTATCTGTATTTTGGGATGTGTTTCTGAGCCTGAACCCACACCAGCACCTTCAGTGCCTACAAGAACAGCACCGGCATTATCGGCAACACCAGCACCTGCAGCAACACCCCGACCCACACCAGCACCAACAGTGACGCACCCCAGAGAACAGCCAGCAGCAACGCCGGCAACGACCTCCTCAACATCAACACCGTGTCTAAACCTCAGTGACCTGCCAATACCAGCATCAACGTCAAACTCAACAGAACCACTAGATATACCAACAAATATAGACTGTCCACAATGCTCTGAAGACCTGTATATATCAAATATAAACGGTGATCTGTGGTGGGTCTGTCCAGCATGTAATTATACTGCAATTTACAGGGGTGTGTGCAGCATTTAACTATACTTTAACTTGCAACAAATCAATTATGTCCTATTTAGCGTAAGAAAGATAAAGTTCAGGATGATATCAAGTTGTTCGGATTAAAGGCCTTTAAAGCTTTCAGAAAATCATGATAGATATCTCAAAACTTCTTTATCTGTTACTTCTCTCACATATGTGCATTTTCTAAGTTCTTCTTTTGGCGCTATAAGTCCTTCACAGGCCCACCACAGTTCCCCTTCGATTTCGATGATTCTTATGGAGTAAGGAAAATCATGGTGACAGTCTGGGCATTCATCCTTGACATCCCTTAGTTTTTGGGTCTCCTCGGGCGTAAAGCCTGTATAAATCCTCTCTCCTAGCTCGTTTCGATTGATCTTTTCTATATCTATGACCTTTTCAGACGTAGGCGTTGCTCTTGGTATTGCTGGTGGGGTTGGCGTAGGCATTACTGTAGTCGTTGCTTCCGGAATGTTACTTTCAACACATCCAGCCAACATATTAACGATAAAAAGAGATAACACTAATATGACAACGCTCTTCATATTGAACTTAATTTCTTTTAATTAGATATAAGATTATCTATTAAATCCAAAAAAATATTGAAGAATACTTTAAGTTTTAGAATCCCTGCTACTGTTTCTTCGTATGCACTCCGAATAAAATAATATATAAATTAGTATAAAATTATGTAAGGGACGAGATTTGAACTCGACTCCAATTAACTTGTTACAATTCACGATACAAATACCCTTTTTCTTTGAAATTACGTCTCTTCTAAAATGAACAATTCTTCAATGGTCGTTTTTAACGCTTTTGCAACATCATAAGCTAATTTGAGTGAAGGATTGTATTTTCCTTTTTCCATAAAGAGAATGGTCTCTCGACGCACTCCAACCTTTTTGGCAAGATCTTCTTGGGTTAAATCGTACCTTGCTCTGAACTCCTTTATTCGGGTTTTCATTTTGCATCCCCTCTTCTTGCAAGGTATAGATAGGATGACACAAAAGCTAATCCCGAGAACAGTACTACAACTGCCATAACATGGTTTCCTTCAAGCTCAATGCCCAAAATGATTCCTGCTAGCAGATTGCTACCAACTGCACTCCAAATTGCGGCGATAAAGCCGTAATATCCTGCTTTATAATTGACTTGTACTAACCGTTCATCCGCAGCAGGTAATCCTTTATTTATATTTTTTTGCCTATCCCACAATATAAAGGTCGCAAAAGCTACCAATATTAGGACTATCCCTATTGATGCCATCTCACTTAATTCTATATTTCCTGCAGATTTTACGAAAAAGGCCAATGTGCCTAGTACTGCAAATACTATTCCAATACCTGTAATAATTCCAAGTTTATCTTTCATTTTTTTCGCCTCTTTTTCTATGTTAGTTAATGATAACTTTTTATTAGCTATAATTAACTTTTTATTTATTATTTCTAACATTATGTTATGTATAAATAACATATGGTATTTATAGTTTCTGTTCTTCGTGGTTTCAAGGAGTAAAAATGAGGTTGGATTTATTTACATTTAGGATAGTTGATTGCCTTTACAATTTATGGCTTAATCCCAACTTTACATACTCTCTTTCAGGTCATCTAAAATTATAACTTTGGAATATCTTTATCTTTAGAAGGGATATATTTCCAAGATGACTGGTATGTGGGGGACGATCTTCGCCTAATCTTAAGGTTAAAATGAGGGTAGATCGAGATGAAATATGTTTAGGAAATGTCCTGGCGTTAGGGGTGTTTTGCGGCCAGAGATAATATTGAGAACATGTCCTGCTTGTGGGGGTGATGTGGAGTTTTTTAGTGATGAGACCGAGGTAGAGTGCCCGTCTTGTGAAAGAACTTTGCACGGAGAAGCATCCCCTTCGTGTGTTAGTTGGTGCGAGTATGCATCAAAATGCATTGATGACCTAGTGGAAAGAAAACTCATAACTCCATCTAGGGCCGAGGAACTTATGAAGGTGGCAGGGAATACCAATACTAGCTCACCCTAGATACAGCTCTAGAAGTTACATATTCAAGCGTTTAGCTTATTTATAAGGTTGAATAATAATGGTGATTAATATGGAAGCCTTCAATCTGATTTGCAAGGATAAACCCGGCGTATTAAGGGACATATCTGGCACTGTAGCCAAGCACAATGGTAATATCAAGTATGTTCAGTTATTTATCATCGAAAGGGGTAATAATAAGGGAAATGCCTTGGTATATATGGAGATTGATGTCG
>JAAEEL010000027.1 GCA_013415795.1 Methanocellales archaeon
ATTTCATATAACCGCCGATACTTGCATAAAAAATATGGGAACAATTTGCCGTTCTATTTTGATGTAAAAAACTGTCTGGCTTGTGGTAAGGATATTTCGGACAGAGAAACAAAGACGAGATATTGTTCAAAAAAGTGTGGAACTTTTTGGCGCAGACACAAAAAATCACGAGGAATCTATAGAACGTGTGCTTTTTGTGGTAAGCAGATATTAGATATGATAATATTTACCGAGCATTAATTGCACATAACATCGGAATTATGCTAACCTTTTTTAGTTTAACCTTTCATTTTGTTCGTAAGTTTCTTACATCAATTTCAAAGACGTAACATAGCGAAACTTAAAGTGAATTAATCGATTTTTAAATGAGTTATACATTAAAGAGCAGTCATTTCACTTAACATTTTACGGATAAAAGAAGTTTGCGACTGATGGGGCAAATTTGGGCAGTCCTAGCGGAGCCAGATAAGCTCTGTTAGGCGTCGTTGCCATTTTTCACATTTCTAAACATTTACTTCTTCATAAATGATTGCCAAAGACCCGAAACTGAATTCAATGTCAATTATCTCTTTGTCCTGATTTTCTTTTAACCATTTATTCGCCTTTTTGGCAGACGAAAAACATTTTACTTGCTTCATTTTTTTCACCTCCTCCAAATTACGGTTTAATATAATCTTTTTATGCCCTATTAATTTTTCAATCATTCGGTTAACTCAAAATGTGTGACTTTTAACGTTTAAAAAAATAAGTTTATTAGTTTACATTTGAGGACATGTCACATTTTCAACGCCCAATTTTTAATCTTGTGATAAACAGCCTATTCTACTCTGTAAGGTAATCTGTCTTCTTCAATTGCATTTCTGATATTTTCGATATAACTCTCTCTGTATTGAGGGTCTCTCCATGTGCAGGTTTCAGGCTTTTTCTTAAAAAGGGGATTTCTTCTTATGTTTTTCCATGCTTGCGCTAAGCTCATTTTACGCACATTTCCAAAGGAAAGGGGAATGTGCAAGCAGGGCATAACCTCGCCTGTCGGTGATATCCATACCCACCTTCTTCCTGCAAAGCAACCCATGATATCTGGATCCCTGTATGAGTAAGAAGAGGATACTCTGGGTCCTTTTTTCCTCTTATTTGCCTTATTTTGAAAATCAGCCAATCTCTCATAATCCTCTTTCTTCAGGATGTCGCTTTCATCGAATCCCCACTTTCCCCCGGGAACCACCTCATCAACCAAGATCTCATGTACTCCAAGGGAACTGCAATGTTTGTATAAAGTTTCCAATCTCTCAAAATCTGAGTTATAGGGATTAGCTGTGTACTCGACCACCCCTATCAAACCCGCTTCAACACCATACTTGATTCCAGCAGAGGCTTTTTCAAAAATCCCTTCGATTCCCCTGAAATCATCGTGTTCCTCTGCATAAGGGCTATCTAGGCTGACATGCAGATAGAAAAGCCCTGCATCCTTCAGTTTTCTTACGTAATCTTTTGTCAGTCGGAAGCCGTTGGTTATCAGATGAGTGGACGCTTTACCCCTATCAACATGATCGATCAAATCAAATATATCGTCCCTTAGGGTTGGTTCTCCTCCCTCAAAGCTTACATGGTATGCTCCCAGTTCAAGGGCCTGATCTATCACATGATAAAACTCATTGGTGGAGAGTTCGGGGCCTTTTTCCATTCCATGTACTATGCAATGCTTACATTCGCATTGACATCTGCCCGTAGTTAGCAACATCAAACTCTCAGGCATATATTTCCGCAAAAGCAGGCGATTCACCTGTGCACCTACAAGTCTCCTGAAGGGAGCGCTTGGGGCAGGTGGCATTAAATCGGATATTACGACCTCTTTTTCCCGAACTGCTGCCAGTTTTTCCATAGCTGCATGAGCATTAAATCCTTCTGCAATATGCTCTACTAATCTTGAGATTGGTCCTATTACAATCATCTGCGCACTTCTATCTTGGATATCAAGCAGTATCTCAAAGCCCGGGCCTTTATAAATCGATAATTTCAAACTAAATCCTCCCTTACTCTATCATATGTAGATACTATATGCTGCTGAAATGTTAATCATGACAAGCATTATGGTATAGTTTATAACACCCACGTGTGTCAACTTTATATGGGCTTCATGCTCACCTGAGTGAGCGTATCCATGGGAAATTGCTCTAATTTTGAAGACGACCAAAACAAGATATGGTATTAAGAAAACCCAGTTCAAGCTGAAGGTTTGCCATAGCAAAATGAGCCATAGGTATTCAAATAGGCTCATAAAAATCGTGAAGGATATCGTACCTTTTGGAGTCAGCGGTGTAAAACGCATTGAATCTTTATCATGGTAGGCTAAACAGCCTATTATAACTGCCAGAGTTGCAACAAAGGCATCCCATGAAAATATCCTTTCAGGAGCCACCATAGCTATTCCGCCCAAAACCATTAGTCCACTCAGGGACCTATAAATGCGTCTTTGAAGCTCTGTCATTCTCTTGAAAGGCGGGCTTGCAGAGTACGTCAAACCCCAAGTGAGCATTAGGACCGCCACAAAAAAGCAGGTTGAATTGAATAGGAAGAGGGCAACCCCCAAACAGAGGATGGTCTCAATCACCATGAAGGATATGATAGTTTTTGGTGATAGGATGCCAGTTATCAGCGGAAGGGTTGAATTTGGGGGACCAAGGCGTTCGTCCTCTCCTGACCACCAGTCATATAACATGTCTGCCTGGGAGATGACCCTTGTCAACAGACCTGCTGCCAGTAAACCTACAATAAGTTTCCATGGAGGGAGTAAAGGAGCGTGAATCATAAATAGAAGTGCTCCGGTGCTGGCACATAAAAAACCCCAAGGAAACCATAGCACTCGATGGACACAAAGTATGGCGAGAACCTTTGCCTTTAGACCTTGACCTGTTGGTCCTGCTACGCCAAATCCTATGTCTAAGAGAGATGAATCCATAACTACTATTCCAACTCTGCTTTGGCCTTTTTGAGGGGCTCAAAATTATAAAATTCTTGGGGTATGCTTTTGATATAACCCAAATCTTTCATCAGTCTTACAATTTGCATCATTACGCCTATACTGCCTGATATTTCAGTGCGAGGCTTATTGTACCTTAGAGCTTCTCTCACGATATTTGCGGAGATTCCAATATATCTGGAACTGATTTTTGCAGCCTCTTCTGGAGACTTGTGGCAAAATTCCTCTGCCTTTAAAATTGCTTTTATAAAATTTAAAACTATATCTTGGTGGTCTTGAATAAAATTTTCCGTGGTAGTAAGGCTACAACCCGGAACCTTTGGTAGTATATCCTTTCCTCTGGAGATTATCTTTCCAATGCCAAGTTCAACTGCCATTGTGGAATAGGGCTCCACATTGGTTGTAGCATCTACCCTGCCGCTTAACAGAGCGAGTATGGCTGCATCACCACTTGGAAGCCTTAGAATCTCTGTGTTTTCCGACGTTACATTATACTTTTTAAACAAAACTTGAGATGTCAGATCCTTCATACCGCCTTCAACAGGAATGGAAATTCGTTTTCCTTTGAGTTCTGAAAGGCTTTTTATTTTCGAATCTCTTCGAACTACTGTAGCTGTCTCCTCATAACCTGAGCCAGCTATTACTACCAGTTTATCTCCCCTGTCTCTTGCGCTCACAACTCTCGTCCAAGGAACAATACCAAAAGAAATGTCACCAGAAATAAGTTTATCTGCCAATACCCAAGCCGTTGGGTCAACTGAACATGAAACGTCCAAACCATGCTCTTTGAAAAACCCTTTCTCATAGGCTACATAGCCAGGCATCTGGCATATGCCCCTTATTAATCCAATTTTGATGTGCAAATCGCTCCTCCTCAATTAAAAATCTGCTAGATTTTATTAAGGATGGGGCATACCATTAAAAAAGATTTTGGACAAGAAGGATTCTCCATAAAATTTGAGCCTTTGAAATCAGTTCAGAATGCAAATTAAAAGTGGATATCCCAAGAACATATCCAAATTTAATCAGATAACGATGATGAAAGCTTAGAGGCTAAAATTTTCTCCTTATATAATCAAGTACAGATTCAAATACTGCCTTACCATCTCCGTTTTCTTTGTGAACTCTGGTCCAGTCTGGATGTGTAAATCCATAAAAAACCCTTTCGGGGTGAGGCATCATTCCAAAAACATTCCCTTCGGGACTGCATATGGATGCGATATTATGTATAGAACCATTGGGATTCCAGGGGTAGCCGGCATAATCACCTTGAGGACCAACATATCGAAATACGACCTGATCGTTGTCAATCAAGTATTGTAAATATTCGTCTTTTTTTTCCAACGGAAAGAGAAATTTTCCTTCAGCATGAGCAGAAGGCATCAATACAACTTCCTGGTAAGGAATCTTTTTTGTGAATATGCAATTTCCTTTGCTTTCGTGCTTTAGTAGGGTGGGCCTGCATTCAAATCTAGAGGAATCATTAATAGCTAGAGCTGCTTGGGGATAATTGCTCATCACAGAATCGAATGCTGGCAAAAGTCCCAATTCAACGAGAACCTGGAAGCCGTTACAAATGCCGCCAACCGGATAGCCATTCTTGGCGAATTCGATCAATTTTTTACATAGTGTGCTCTTCATTCTTGCTGCGAAGATTGCCCCGGCCCGAATGTAATCTCCGGCCGAGAACCCACCAGGAATCATAAGGCATTGATAATCAAATATGTCTTTCTCATGCATCAATTGCTTCAGATGTACAAACTCTGGTTCTGCACCAAGTCTTTTAAATGCGAGATATACCTCTCCCTCATTGTTTGTTCCCTCTATAAGGAGAACAGCAACTCTTATATCATCCGTATCCATAGACCATCTCACCCCATGTAATCGTAGATAGGGGCATTCCAAACATCTCTCAGTTCTTTGACGGGAATGTCAATCAAGGTTCTGTCATCGTTTTTTATCAGTATGTTGTTTCCTCCGACATCTCCGATTCGGAAAAGGGCCCCTTTGAACTTCTTTTCAAATTCTCTCGCAAGATCATGCTTCACCTCGACGATCCATCGAGTGTTTGACTCAGAGAACAATTTGTGATCGACTCTCATGTTCCCAATTATTCCCGTGTCGATCCTTGCACCAATGTCCCCTCCGATAGACATCTCAGCCATACATAGGGCTATGCCACCTTCTGAGACGTCATGACAAGATGCTATTAAGCCGTCTTTGATTGCAGAGATCAATGAATCCATTCTCTTCTTCAACGCCTTAGGGTCTACCACCGGAACAGTTTTGCTCGAGATTCCCAAGAGCTTCAGATATTCGGAACCCCCAAATTCTTTTTTTGTCTCCCCGATAAGGTATATCGGATTTCCCTCCTTTTTCATGTCGACGGTAATACATTTTCTAATATCTGAAACGATCCCTATACCGAGTATTGATGGCGTTGGTGGTATGCTCCCGTAGGGGGCTTCGTTATACAAACTGACATTTCCAGAGACAAATGGGATTTCAAGTGCTTTTGCAACATATCCAAGAGCTTTAGCAGAAGAGTATAACTCGCCCAATCTTTCTGGTTTTTCTGGATTTCCGAAATTTAAGCAATCTGCAAATGAATGTGGAATAGCACCTACAGAAGCCAAATTTCTACAAACCTCATCGATGGCAGATGCGGAGCCCCAAAAGGGGTCAATCTTTGTATAGGAAGGATTTACGTCCGCAGTTATCGCCAATCCTCGATATGAACTTTCTAATGGCTTTATGACGGTTGCATCTCCGTGTGTATTTTTTCCTAAAACACCTTGCAATGGCTTAATTACAGTGGATGCCCGAACCTCATGATCGTATTGTCGGATCACCCATTCCTTGCTTGCGATGTTAGGCGAGGATAGGAGCCTCAACAAGATTTTGCCATAATCATCCGGCTCCTCAAATGGCGGATCTTTTCTTTCTATCGCTTTTATTTGAAATGGCTTATTGTAAACCGGTGCCTTTGTAAGAAATTCCATGTCCATCTCAAATATCTTCTTTCCACCGTAAAAAATTCTCTGAATCTTTTCATCTATTGCCTTTCCAATGACCGTCGAGTTGACGTCCCATTCTTCAAATATTTTCGATACCTCTTTCAAATTCTTTGGATCGACTGCAAGCATCATCCTCTCTTGAGATTCAGACACCCATATCTCCCATGGCACCATATCAACATCTTTCAAAGGCACCCTGTCCAATTCGACCTCTGCCCCATAGCCCCCTGCAAGAGCCATCTCCCCCACCACACACGAAAGTCCTCCACCGCCTAGGTCCTTCATTCCTTCTAGTAATCCCTTATTGGATACTTCAAGGCAAGCATGGATTAATGGCTCCTTTGTTATCGGGTCGCCAAGCTGTACAGCACCTCTCAGTTCTTCAGAGGATTCATTCAACTCAGCAGATGCAAATGTGACACCATGGATGCCGTCCCTTCCGGTCTTGCCACCTACTAAGACCAGCAAGTCTCCAGGTTTCTTCACCCTGCTTCTTATAATGTGCTTTTTCTTCACAACCCCGATGCAGCCAACATTTACTACGCAATTTCCGATATATCCTTCATCGAAATAAACCATTCCGGCCACTGTTGGAATTCCTACCCTATTTCCGTAATCGCGTATTCCTGAAACGACGCCAGAGAATAGATATCTCGGATGCTTAACGCCCCTCGGAACGTGTGAACTATCCAACGGTCCAAAGAACAACGGATCAATTAGAGCTACTGGCTGAGCACCCATACATACGACGTCACGAAGAATACCCCCAATGCCAGTTGCAGCCCCACCATAGGGCTCTATTGCAGAGGGGTGGTTGTGAGATTCAAGAGCTACTACGTATGCATGGTCTTCATCAAACTCTACAACGCCTGCATCTTCTTTTATCACTAGAATGTTTTGGGGTGCATCTATACCAAAGACGAATTTTTTTAGGATTTGTGTAGAGCATTTATAGCAACAGTGCTCTGACCATGCCTGACCAAGGGATTGAAGCTCTATATCGGTTGGATTCCTCTTTTTTTCGAGAAAATGTTTTTTTATCCTACGCATCTCAGACAGGCTGAGACCCAATTGAGCTTCCTCACTGATCTTCAATAACTGTTGGTCATCTGCGCCTATCAAATCGACCTCATAGAGCAAGAGATCACCTTATTTCTACCCGATAGGTCTGAATTACTGGGTTTGCAAGAAGTTTCTTACACATCTCATCGATGTCCTTTTTCGCTTTACCCCTGTCCTCTGTAGCAAGATCTATCCTAAATGTTTTCATCGTTTGCACTTTTCTCACTTCATCAAATCCGAGCAAGTTCAGAGCTTTCTTTACATTCGAGCCCTCTGGATCAGCAACTCCTTTTTTGAGAATTATGGTAACATCAGCTTCCAATTCAATTCCTCTGGATATTTTATGATCGTTGTTATTAGATTAGATTATCGTTATTTGATTGTCTTATTTTATTTAATTTTATAGAGGTGCTATATTAACTCGTATAAAGTATTCCGCCTCCGAGGAATACGCCCAACGCCGAGGATTAAGTTCTCTAAATCATTTGGTGATAGATACTCCCCGGCGGTTCCACCGGCTGATTTTGTTATTTTTTCTTCCATGAGCGTTCCTCCAAGGTCATTTACTCCGTAAAGAAGCATCATTTGCGCCGATTTTACACCCAACTTCACCCACGAAGACTGGATGTTTTTTATGCTTTTGTGTAGTAAGATTCTTGATATGGCATGTACCTTGATGTCATCGATGCCTTCCAATCGACGGGTAACCTTTCCCAAATGATTGTTATTCGACATAAAGGGAAGCGGTATGAACTCAGTAAACCCTTTTGTTTTCTTTTGAACGTCCCTGATCAAGAGAACGTGGTCGATTCTGTCATTAAAAGATTCTACATGTCCGTAAAGCATGGTCGCAGTGGTTGGTATTCCCAGACTGTGTGCTGTAGTGATGATATTTATCCATTGTTCGGCCGAGATTTTGCTTGGACAAATTTTTCTTCTAATAGAGTCATCAAGTATCTCAGCAGCAGTTCCAGGCATCGAGTTCAACCCACTGTTTTTTAGAGCTTTGAGTGCGTACTTGATGTCCACATTAGAATTTTTGGATGCATGAAATATCTCCATTGGAGAGAATGCATGTATGTGCACCTCAAAGTTGGACTTTATGCTCTCCAGCATCCCGCAATAATCGTCTAGCACCATACCTTTAAGCAGTCCACCTTGAATACAGATTTCCGTTGCTCCAATTTCGACGGCTTCTTGAACTTTCTGCAGAATTTGTTCTTCGCTTAGTACATATCCTGCCTCATTTTTGAAAGCACAAAAGGCACAATTTCCTATACATGAGTTTGTGAAGTTGATGTTTCTGTTGACAACATATGTGACCGTGTCGCCAACTTCATTTAGCCTTAACTGGTCTGCAAGATTGAAGAGTTCTTGGAACGAAAGAGATGCTACTAAGTATAATGCATCATCTTTCGTAGTATTGCCTTCTAGTACCCTTTCTAGAATTTCATCGATCATTGAATGATTACTCCGTAGTTAGTTTGCCCTAAATCCATTTTCGTCAGAATATCTTTTCACCAATTCCTCTATAGAAGGACTGTACCAGCCCTCTTGAACAAAATGAGGATATATCGGCATTCTTTCTCTCAATTCTATATCTCCGATCGTAGAACGTATTTCATCTAAAGAAGGCCATCTAGCCCCAGGATTTATATGGTCTATGGTCACCGGTGAGATTCCTCCCAAATCGGATGCACCACAAGCCACCAATGATCCTATGGATACGAAATTTGACGGGACTTGTATGGCAATTTCTTGGGGTAATATGGCCCTTGCGATTGCAACCACTTTTTGCATCTCTTCCAGTAGAGCGGGTCTGATACTTGACATCAAGGTATTTTTTTGGGGGGCAAAATTCTGAACGATCACCTCTTGGATATGACCATAGCGTTCATGAAGTCTTCTTATCGCCAATAGTGATTCAATTCTATCATCCCATGTTTCACCAATTCCAACCAAGATACCAGAAGTGAATGGAATTTTAAGCCTTCCGGCATTCTTGATCATCTCCAGCCTTATACAAGGGTCCTTTCCAGGACTTTCCTTGTGCGCATCCACTTTGCCGGTGGTCTCGAGCATTAACCCAAGGCTTGCATTTAAAGGCTTCAACTTCCTCATATCAGCATAAGAAAGAACTCCAGCATTCGTGTGTGGCAGAAGACCATTGTTTATTGCCATCTGGCATAAGTCAATCACGTAATCAATGAAGCTTGAATAACCGATATCCTGTAATATTTCCCTAAATTCTGAAACGTTATCAGTCTCGCCAAATGTGAACAATGCCTCGGTACAATCACTGTTGACTCCTTTTTTCAGCAAAATCTCAACATGATCTTGCGCCATCAAATTAGCTTCTGGGTGATTGAAGTCACGCCGAAATCCACAATATCCACACCTATTTCTGCACATGTTCGTGACCGGACCGAAAACGTTTTTAGAGAAGGTAACATACGGCGGGATGTGGAGAGACATATATATTCTATTCACTCATAAGTAATAGAAATACAAGACTTTTACGATCATGAAAATAATAGTTCCTTATAAGAAAAAAGGCGGAAAGTCGAGGCTATCTCCTTTGTTGAGCCTTTCCGAAAGGGAAGAATTGGCTGAGTATATGCTAGAGGATGTGGTTGCCACCCTATCAAAGGCAGGATTAGAGGATGTATACATTGTAAGCGACGAGGGGTTAAACGCCGTATTGAATAAAATAATTTCTAATTCAACTGATCCTATGCTTATCATAATGCCAGATCTGCCACTGATAAGTATTGAGAATGTTCTAGATGTCACAAGTTCAAATGAAGATGTGGTCATTTCACCTGGCAGGGGAGGTGGAACCAACATCTTATTTCTAAGAGATCCCTCCACTTTTCGTGTCGATTACCATGGAGCGAGCTTTTTAAATCATCTCCAAATCGCCAAAGATATGGGGCTGCTGACAAGAGTTTATGAGTCTTTCTATGCGAGTTGCGATATCGATGAAGTGGACGATCTAGCTGAATTGATAATCCATGGAAGAGGCAAATCAAGCCAGTATTTGAACAGCATTGGCATATCGCTCCAGATTACGAGTGGGCGAGTTCACGTTAAGAGGGAAGGCTCAAAAGATTTGATACGTCCTTAAGAGGGTTACTTTTATAAAATCCACTTGTTAAGTTTGATAGAGATTTAATTACTGGCATTGACGTCTATTGAAGTATTAAGCTTTTTCACCTCGCAACTTCAAATAAAAATATAGTCAAATCTAGGTCTTTTAGATCGAAGTTTATTTTTGGTATAGATAGCTTATATCGAAAGCCATATTTTACCAGTTGAATTGAATTTCTATACATTTTTTCGCAAATATTCATGAAAACTACCTGCTTATGCAAACATAATACAAAAATCATGTTTTGGAGGATTGAAAGAAGGCGTACTAATTAAAAAAAATAAGATATTAAAAATGAGGATTTGATGACAGTTAAACCAAATAAACACCCAAAACCGAGGAACATTTTGGTTTCTGGACCAAAACTCAACATCTTTTTCTCAGGATACAGACGTTAACCAGCCAGAATACGTGCTTTCTTTACCCCGAACTATCTCGAAGTACTTGTCCTTCAGATCTTTCGTGATGGGTCCTATAATTCCGTCGTTTATCAGTCGTCCGCTGATACTTGTGACTGGAGTTACTTCAGCTCCGGTGCCGCACAAAAAGACTTCATCAGCAATATAGAGTTCTGTCCTTGCTATCTGGCGCTCTATAACCTCGTATTTTAGATCTCTTGCCAATTCAATGATAGATGCCCTTGTTATGCCCTCCAATATATCTGAATAGACTGGGGGGGTGATCAACTGCCTGTTTCTAACAAGAAAGATGTTCTCACCACTGCCTTCGCACACGAAGTCGTCCTTCGTTAACAAAATCGCTTCATCATAGCCACCGGCAACCGCTTCTTGCTTGGCGAGAACGCTGTTTACATAGGCGCCTATTATCTTACCCCTCGGAGGCAACATGCAATCCGTTATTCGACGCCATGAGCTGACGCAAGTAGATATTCCCTTTTCCGTATCCAGATACTTTCCAAATGGCATCTCAAAAACGAAATAATCTGTGTCGTGGCCAGATGGGTCTAATCCGACTGATCCTGTACCAAAATAGACAACTGGGCGAATGTACACATCTTCTCTGAAGTCATTAATACGAACGAGTTCTATTATCTTTTCTCTCAGTTCATCAGCAGTAATGTTGAGGCTTAGGCGAAGTAATCGCATATTCTTAAGCAAACGTTTAACATGATCGTCCAGTCTTACAATATACATCTGCTTAATTCCGTCATTATAATAGCCACGTATACCCTCAAAAACGCCGGTGCCATATAGCAATGCGTGAGTAGTTACATGAACATTAGCATCATTCCAATCAACGAATCTACCATTCATCAATACCCTTGTATTAGAGAGTTCACCCATTTATATTCCCCAAGAATAAGAGGATTGTGCTAATTTATAGGTTTCTACTTTTTATGGCTTGCAGTTTTTTGATATGCTGATATCGCTGAAATACTAGTTAAAAGCCATGAAATATGATAGATAGTTAAATTTAGTCATATTAGTAATAATTTAATAAATTCGAGATATCAGATGATTATAGATTACCAATGAACCGAAAAGGTTATGTATCAATTGTTTTTACTAAATTTGTGAATAAATGGGGATGGGGATGTCAATGGCTCTAACATCTGTTTTACAAGATAAAGTTGATAATATAGGACAAGTAGATGTCGTTGTCGGCATTCCTACTAAGGACGTTGAAGCGACCGTAGTGCATACATTGAACGTAATCGGAATGGGGCTCCAAAAATGTTTTGAAGGAGTTGATAGCTTAGTAGTAATTTCAAATGGATTTTCGAGTGATAAAACTAAAGAGTTGGCAGAGATGTTCTCGTTGCCGCCTTCAATCGAAAAGATCGTAACAGATGATATAGGCGGAGCAGGAAAAGGTAGTGCGGTTCGAACAACACTTGAAATTGCAATGGCAACTGATGCTAAATGTATACTGTTGGTGGATGGTGACTTGTTAAGCATTTCACCTTCTTGGGTGGGTCACTTGGCTGAACCGATATTGTTTGGGGCTGATCTCGTCGTTCCATTTTACATCAGAGATAAATATGATGGAGTGATCACGAACAATATAACTTATCCTCTTATGCGCTCCGTATTCAGGGCGAATATCAGACAACCCATTGGCGGCGATTTTGCTCTTTCTCGCAGGTTAGCTGAAAGGCTGCTTAAACATCCGATCTTTCCAAACCATTTTGGCGTTGATATATGCATAACCACTGTAGCTGCAGCAGAGCAAATGAATATCAGAGAGTCGCTATTGGGACTTAAGATACATTCGTCAGTTAGGGGATACGTCGACACGCGCAATCATCTAAGTGCAATGTTTCAACAGGTTATAAGAACTCAGTTTGAACTGATGAAATACTATGAGGAGAACTGGAAGAATGTTTCGCAGAAGGTGAAAATACAGAGAAGAAAAAACACCCATCAATACGGACAGAAACCCGTTCCAGTGCAAGTAGACCCAATGAAGCTTATTTTACATTTCAAAGAAGGATTTAAAAACCATAGTGACTTATTAGAGCAGATATTGCCCAAGGATGTTTTCAAAAAAGTGTGTGCATGCAAGCAACAGAATAGGTTCGATCCAG
>JAAEEL010000028.1 GCA_013415795.1 Methanocellales archaeon
GACTTGGCACCTTTGGCAAGACGAACCCTCCGCTGAGAAGTGAATTAGATCGTGATAATCTTTGGGCATGTTTATATGGAATCGACATTATCGCCTCTGATCACGCTCCTCATACCTCTGAAGAAAAAAAGCAAGATATTTGTAGAGCACCCGCAGGTGTGCCAGGCGTCGAGACTTCATTACCTTTGATGTTATCTGCTGTGAAGAGAGGTACAATATCTCTTCAACGTGTGATAGAGCTCATGTCAACCAATCCAGCTAGGATATTCAGCTTAAGGGAAAAAGGTGAGATATCTGTCGGAAAAGACGCCGATCTCGTTTTTGTAGATCTAAATGACGTTGAGCCCATAAAGGAAAGGAATATGCACAGCAAGGCTGGTTGGACTCCTTTTGAGGGAATGGATGCAGTATTTCCTAAAATGACATTTGTGCGCGGAGAGATAATGTACGACGGTGAAATAGTTGGCGAGAAGGGCCATGGACATTTCGTTCAGGGCAGAGGTGCCGATAAAACTATATATGTATGATTTTAAATGTTTTATTGTCCTCTGATGACTAGCGTTAGGGTTCTTTTTGGAACCGTGATCGCTGGTAAACTGGGGACAACATCCGCGTTGTATAGGTCCTTGCGGGAGTTATTGCTTCGTGCTATCTATGACCGTAAGACAACCCCAATGCGGTACAGCTCCCCTGGCACGAGGGTAACTGAGAGTGACTGCGGAATCTTCCAGAGAATGATCTCTCGGAGTTAGTGCGTCAGGGGACATCCTTTTAAGCTTTAACTTTTATTTTTGCTCTTATTTGGTGTTTAATATGGAAGACAGTGATAGGCTGCTAAAAATCGAACAGATAATATGTGAAATCAAGGATTTATCTAGCGAAGGGGCTGTCATCATTGTTGAGGGAAAAAAGGATAGAGAAGCCTTGAAAGAACTGGGCATTTCAGATCGAATTTTGCTTGCTTCTTCTTTTCCATTGTTGAATTTTGCTGAGGACGTCTCACGAAAAACAAATAAGGCAATCATCATAACTGATTGGGACTCACGGGGTGAAAAAATAGCAAAAAATATCTCAGCATATCTAAGAGCATCTGGCACGAAGCCCAACAATTTGATAAGAAATAAAATCAAAAAACTTGTACAAAAGGAAATCAAGGACGTAGAAGGTCTTAGTGGTTATGTTAATAAACTACGAGTAGAAGTGTATAATCAACATTACCCATAACTTTATTAAACCCTAAAATATAACTGATATTGTGATCTGTATAGATCATCAATCTCACAGATAAAATAGCTAAACAGGTAATCTTAACTTCATTCATGATTAATTCATTAGTAATCTGAAAGTTGTAGGGCACAAAGGGTCAAGTAACGTAGTAGTTGAAATTCCCCTTGATTACAATAGCTATTTTTTCTTTAGGGGGGTTTTAAATGCAAAATTCTGATACAACAAAATATATAATCCGTGTTCGTATAAACGCCGAAGGCGTTGTGGAGAAACCAGACGTGGTGGGAGCCGTATTTGGGCAAACAGAAGGATTGCTAGGCGAGGACCTGGACCTAAGAAATCTTCAGAAGACGGGAAGGATAGGCAGAATAGAGGTCAACATAGAGTCTAAGGCAGGTAAATCAAGTGGAACCGTTTTGATTCCGTCTTCTCTAGATAAAGTTGAAACAGCGATATTGGCGGCAGCCGTAGAAACTATAGATAGGGTAGGACCTTGTGTTGCTGAGATTACTGTAGAAAAAGTTGAAGATGTTAGGGCGACTAAAAGAAAACAGATCATAAATAGGGCAAAACACGTTCTTTCCGATAAATTCGATCATGGTATCCCGGGAGGGCAAGAGATAACAGAATCTGTTAGGCAGGCGGTGCGCGTAGAAAAGATTACATCTTATGGTGAAGAGAGCTTGCCTGCAGGTCCTAACATACTTAATTCAGATGCAGTACTCATCGTAGAAGGGAGAGCAGACGTCATGAATTTGCTTCGCTACGGCATCAAGAATGCGGTTGCAGTTGAAGGAACCAATGTTCCTTTGACTATAGGGGAGTTAAGCAAAAAGAAAACCGTCACAGTCTTCTTGGACGGGGATAGGGGTGGAGACCTCATATTAAAGGAACTGCTTCAGACAGCAGACATCGATTATGTTGCAAGGGCTCCGGATGGCAAAGGCGTAGAGGAGTTAACTCAAAAGGAGATTGTCAAAGCATTAAGAAACAAGGTGCCAGTGGAACAAGCCATAGAGGGAGGATCCGATCGTAGAACGAAGAGTTCTAAAAGAAAAATCTTGAGATGGAAACCTACTAAAAAGGAAAACGAACTCAAAGAATATGCTGAGGAACTCAATGGCACTTTGAGTGCGAAATTGCTCAACTCTGGTAAAAAAGTCATAAAAGAAGTTGCTGTCAGAGATCTTGCAAATGTACTTAAAGAGAGTGACAACGTTACTGGTGTGGTCTTTGATGGAGTTATTACGCAAAGAATACTCGACATAGCAGCAGAAAAGAATCTTGAATATTTAGTTGGTGTCAAGCTAGGTAATATCGTCAAGAGACCTCTATCTGTGAAAGTTTTGACAACTAGCGATCTATGATCTTTCTCATTATGAGTGCACTCTCTCCGTCGTAATAATACCTGTGGATAGTATCAACTATATTGAAGCCTAGCTTTTGATACAATTCCTGTGCGATTAGATTACTTTTTCTCACCTCTAATCTCACAATTATAACTCCGTTTTTTCTGAAATTATTCAAGAGTTCTTTTATCAATGATGTGGCAACTCCTTGCATCCTATTTTTCTTATCGACTGCAATCGAAAATATCCTTCCTTCAAACTTTGATATTAGCATTCCGACCGCGAATCCTACAACAACTCCATCCATTTCCGCAACTAAAAATCCCTCAGAGTTCATCTCATACAACTTCATATACAAGAATTTATCATGGTCTCTAAACGCTTCTTCTTCTATGGATATTACTTGCTTAAAGTCTCTTGGCATAAATTTTCTTATCAAAAACATGTTCAATCACATTTTTTGCAGGAATCTGTCTTTTTGAGGCAATGTATGTATACAAACTCGTTAAATAGATTTATCCATACTTTTTTTCAACATACGTATTTTATGGCATATCTTTTGCATATATAACTTCAGCTATGATATCAAATTACATATCTCTTCCAATACACCACAAATTGTTTTAAGTAATTTTCCATCGATGTTCTCTACTGGAATCAATTCAATCAAGTCAACTTGCATGGTAGTAATTATGGTTAGGGGTCATAAAGATTTAGCCGAATATATCACATCTTCCTATAGCGGGAAAGTCGTAGAGGTGGGTATAGGAAAGCATCCAGAAGTGGCACTTCTGCTAAAGGATCACTTGGAGATAATTGTGACCGACACCTCTGATCTTTGTATAGAAGGCATCCTTTTCATCAGGGACGACATATTCGATCCAAACATTCACATATATGATGGTGCGAGCTTGATTTACTCTATTCGACCACCCGTGGAAATTCAGCATGCGATCGCATCTGTCGCAAAGAGAGTAGATGCAGACGTAATCATCCGACCATTCGCATCTGAAAAGTCAGATCTTAATAAATATTTCTCTGAATCGAGGTTGATAAACTATGGAAATGCAGTTTTCTATTTGTACAAAAATAAATAGCGATTATTGATTTTTCTTGTGGTTTTTCTATATGAATCAAATTAGAAATGTTATATCTCTAATCAAACTCTGGTCTCTCAGTATTTTATATCATTACTGAAAACAGATTAGATACTATTAGTTATCTTGTCATTTAAATTTATCAACAGGAATTGTATGTTATACTTTTTCTTTAATCCACAAAGACTTTATTTTGTCAGTAACCCATCTTCCTTTTTTAACCTAATATCATAGGATTCTGAAGCTATCTCAACATTTTTAAGACCATCCAGTAAAGATACTATCTTTCTATAAATATCATCTTTTGTTTTCCTTCGTTCCCTAACTATGGAAATATATCTCATCTGCAACATTATCCAGTTATCCGTTAACTCCAAATATATTGAGGGTGAAGTTGGGCGCCTCTCTAAGTAGAATTTTTCCTCAAGTTTGGATATATCTTTTTCTGCCAGTGCAGATGAGTCCTTAGTCTCTTCAATAAGCAGGGAATTTAACTCTTGGATTGCTTTTTTCCAATCGCTATCATGAGTAAGGGGAATAGAGATCTCATCCCAGATGAAATTATGATCTCTGGTAAAACTAATTATGTTTTGAGAAATAATTTGCCCATTGGGGATTGTTATAATCCTTCCAGTGGCTTGATCGCCATTTACCCACTCATTAAGCTCCAGTAATGTTGTGCTTAGAACCCCTATATCTATTACGTCTCCTGTAACTGAATTAATTTCAATCCTATCTCCTACTCTATAATATCTGTTGATAACTAAAATTAACCCACCAACAAAATTTTTAACGATATCCTGCAACGCTATGGCTAGTCCTGCACCAACTATACCATAAGTTACTAACAGATTTTTAGGATCAGAAACCCATATATTGCTTACTATAATTAAGGCTATAATAACTGATATTATGTTAATTACTTTTCTAGTTGAATATCTTGATTTACTCTGTTTAATCTTCTTAATCAATGCCTCTTCTGTGATTATTTTTCCAATAATATACACCATCACTAATGCAAACATAGTGTATGTAACTTTGTCAAGATTAATATCTTCCAAAATTATATTTATGCCAATACTTGTAATTGCCAGAATTATTAAAATTACTAGATTTACTATTTTACCCATCGTAGGTTGCCCCTTAGATGGTATTAAATATTAAGCATTTATAAATGTTCCCAATATCAATACAAATTAATATAAAAATAAGTTTTCTGCCATTCAGCGAATCGAATTTCTGAGCTTCGCTTTAAATTTCAGAATTCATCCTAATTATCAGTATTAAACGAATACAAAAATGGAAAAATACTTATTAAAGGATTAGAAAAGATTTTCACAAAAAATAGGTAATAATCTGTCCGAATAATTAATAAAGAGGAATTTATGTAAAAGGTGACATTAATCCATTTAAAACATAATGCTTAAGACATCTTGTGCAAAAGGAAGTCATCATGATAGGAATGGTCCTTTGCGGTGGTCATGGCAAACGTCTTCGACCTTTTACGTCCGAGATGCCAAAATCACTTATCGAAATCAAGGAAGGATACACAATTCTGGATAATCAGCTATTACGCTTCTTATCTGCTGGAATAGATAATGTTGTATTGTTGAC
>JAAEEL010000029.1 GCA_013415795.1 Methanocellales archaeon
GAATAGTGGGAGTAGGTGTTGACTCAGGAGGCGATACACATCCTGAAAAAGTTAGTGTTAGCAAGCATAATGCTAAAATAAAAATCAAGCTAATTTTCCATTTCATGTTTTTTGATTCCCAATAAACCCCATTAACTACCCTATATACCTTGAGATATTAAAATTAACGTATAATGGAAAAGTGATTCTGCTTACTAAGGGAATAATCTTCTTTGCGCCTCAACATCACACTCAAAATAAATTCAGACTTCCTAGACTCGAGAGAAAAAATTAGGATTGATGTAGAGATACAATAGCTGCAAATATCATCTAAATCTTTTCCAAAGTTGCCTCTGAACTCCTTACTTTTAATATTTTTTAGATGTTTCTGAGAGGTAACGTCTACAAAGAAAGAAGCATCATCTGAAGAATTAAAAAATATAAATTAATGACTGTATTTTAATCTTGATCCGACAACCCCCTCAGAGTCTTGATATCTCCCTTCATACGTTTCAGCGGGGGATCTAACCAGTAGAAAGAGCATCTGTACTGCTTGTTCTCCGTGCTCCAATACAATCTCTTCATCGCTCATGTTTGTCAGACAAAGTGTCAAGTTGCCTCTAAATCCCGGATCTACGATGCCCCCACCTAGTATGAGACCTTTTCTTGCATATGAAGACCTAGTGCGGATGATTCCTGCCAAATCAAAGGGCATTTCAACCCTCTCAAGTGAAGCCACTAGTCTCATCGCTTTTGATGGTATGCATACGCCCTTCTTAATCGAAAGATCGTAAGAAGCAGGTTGAATAGAAGCCTCCCTAAAAGGTTCGATGACTAGGTTTTCTGCCCTTATCCTATCCCTGATCTCTTTGGCCGATAATAACATAATAACTACCTTTGATTAGGAAAGATTTAATATCTTTTGAATGAGGTTTTCTATGGACTTGTGGGGTAGTGGACTATCCTCTTGGGCTTCGGACGAGAAGGGGTTTCACCCCCTTTTTTAAACCATAGGGAAGATACCCAAGGACCTGGGTTCAAATCCCGGCAGGTCCGATCAATATTTAACGAAGATCCCCTAAATTCCAAGACGAAATTAGATTCTTTTTGATCTGAATAAATCTTGAATAAATATAATACCTAATACCTTCTTTTCTTTTTGATGATCAAAAAGGCACTAAAAAACACTGTCTTCATGTTCTTACTTGCGACCTTGATCGCATTTGTTTATCCTAATTTGGCCGCTTATCTAGAACAGTACATAGTTCTATCCTTAATACTTCTCATGACTTTCTCTTTAACAGAGGTCAAGCTGAGAGGACTGGACATAAAAAAAGACCTGAGATACATAGCTATGGCATTTATGTTAAACTATGTCTTTCTATCTGGCATAATCCTTGTGCTTACGATCTTGCTAATCAAAGATGTAGATATTTTCAGAGGATTTGTCGTGATGGCTGCCATACCGCCAGCCATTGCGATATTGCCATTGAGCACTCTTTTGAAAGGGGATACGCGCTTGGCTTTGATATCGAACGCATCGATCTATATTTTTTCCATTCTTTTGGTGCCAGCAATCCTAATCCTTTCGCTAGGATCGAGCGCCGTCCAACCAATAGAGATACTGATAATATTAATAGAACTCATCATACTACCTTTAATTCTCTCGGAATTCATCAGAAGAACTACTTACTACCAAAAAATCAAAGAGGACCGAAATATCCTGATAAACATAGGATTTTTTATAGTATTATACGTGGTTATCGGTCTCAACCGTGACATACTTTTGCATGAATCAAGAATTTTGTTAATCGTATCGACAATAGCATTCATGAGAACTTTTTTTTCTGGGACGCTTGTGTATAAAATCAGCGGAATGCTTAAGATGCCATTTGAGAGAAAAGTCACATATGCGCTTTTTAGCTCATATAAGAATTTGGGTCTTTCCGCGACAATCGCTCTGATACTGTTTGGAGTTAGGGCAACTATACCATCGGCGGTTTGCATAATATTTGAAATTTTTATGTTCACGTATTTCTCGGCGTTGATGATAGAGAACATATCTTCATAGATTTTATTGATTTTATCATGGTCTTCGTATATGTTGTTATTGTAAAATGCCGCCTTTTAATAAAATAAAAAAATAGAGAAAGAAAATTAAAAATAAAAAGAGTGTAGAAGGCTATAGCCTCCTACCTATTTTGTTTTACAGATATATCTGCTAGGTGTCACACTCCCGTGTTATACTCATAGGTGATCAGGTTGTTCTCGTAGAGATATTCTGTCGGGTTCCAGGCTGTCATGGAATTTGTTGATGCATCGTAATCACTTGAGAGAACGAGCCATATCTTAGCACCATCTGTATTTGAGTCACCAGGACCAGGAAGGTTCATTCCGAGATCAACGGAACCTGCTAGATGAATATTTCCTCCATTATTTGACGTCCCACTGCCGATGAGTGCACCCGGGTTGTTTCCAGGCCACGGGTCCCCATAATAAATCAGGCTATATTCGGTGTTTGGCTCTAAACCTTTGCCATTAAAGTCAAATTCAAATGTAGGTCCTATCAATTCGTGTCTCAACTTGCCCCAAGCGCCGTCCGCAACTATCGACCAATCAATCGGATTCTTCTCGTAAAGATACAAATTCGCTTGATTACTTTTCCCGTGTTGTCCCGGAGCTGCCATGGTCGTGCTCACTAAGGCCACAGACACAAATAATGTTGCTAAAACCAAAAGTCCTATTGCCTTTTTCATCTTTCTCGACCTCCTTTCACTTTGATAAGCATTGTTTTTAGCACAATATTTATAGTTAAGTAATTAAAATATCAATTAATTTAGAAAATTTTGATAAAAACATTGAAAAAAAATAATTAGTTATAATATTGCTTAATTTAATCAATTTTTATAAAAAATCAAAAAAGAGTGAGGAATTGAAATATTGACTGATTTAGACAATTAAATAAGAGAAGAAAGGAAGAGATTCTCCCTTCCCGTCTTCAATTTTTTGTATGTTTTTTACCCCCACTCTTTACACCGACCTTAGCTTATGGCAGTGGCATCGTAGTTCTGTCCGCTGTCAATGCAGATACAAGTACCTTTCCCCATATCATGTGGAACGCCGACCTTCACAGTGTCTTCAGTCTCGCTGTTTCCATCGCTGACAATAAATGTAATCTCGTACACCCTGCCATCACCGGTTCCAGAACGCTCTGCTCTAAGACGGACTGTGGAAGTTCCTATGCATGCTGGATCTGCATCCGGTGCTTTTTTAGCACCGCCAGCACCATCGATGCTAGCAGTAGGCTCGTCGCTAGTAATCCCAGTAACGGTGATCGTAATGGCATCTCCATACGGGGTGATATCCTTTATTTTTATGTCAACGAACTTGTGGTTGGGTGGCCAGATGCAATACATGAATGGCTGGCTAGAGGGGTCTGTAACTGTAGTCTCACTTACGGTAGTCGGACCCGTACCAGGTTCAGCACCGTTGATAGTGGCGTAATTTATGATGTTGGTTCCTGGCGAAGTGCCTGATTTTACCTGTACCGTCAGCGTTACAGAACCTGATGCTCCGGCCGTAATAGTGCCAATGTTCCATGTAACATTGCTACCAGAGTGCGAACCTCCCCCAGTGCAAGACACAAATGTCACTTCAGGAGGGGGTACATCAGTGATCATCACACCAGTCACGTTGTAGGTATTTTTGTTGGTGTAGGAAATTGTGTATGTTATAATATCTCCTGGATTTACATATGCACCGCCAAGTCCATCGTCCTTGCTGAGGTTGAGTGGGTTGTATGAGATTTCCTTGCCAGGAACAACTAGCCCTGTGGGGTTTCCAATGTCGCCCGTCGTTTTAAGCACATTCAGGTTAGAATCAAAAACCATTATCCTGTCGGATCCCCCACTGCTCTGATTACCAGTAGTGATATATAGCAGGCTAGTGACAGGATCCACGGCCAATCCTACGACATCGTCGCCAGTAACTCCGCCTGTTAGCGTGCCTATATTTAAGGTGGTTTCGGTGTTAGTGTTTAAGTCATATTTGGATAGTAAACCCAAGCTTCCATAAGGACCATAGGCATTTCCAGTGTAAACGAATCCTTTTGTTGCGTCAACAGCAACACCCATGGCATCCTGAGTCACCGAAATATTACCCGCTGACGACCAATCCGCCGTGTTGAAGATTTTAACCGTATTGGTCACGTCACATACGTAAAGCTTGTCGTTTAATTCGTCGAGTGCTATCCCGTGCGCACCGTCACCATGAAGGCCAGTAACATATAATCCGGGCAGGGTCTGGGTACTAATATGAGTCAGTGTTTTATTTGTCGCATCCCAAGAGTAAACATAGAGCTTAGCGGTATTTCTGTCTACAGTATATACTTTCTGCTCGTCCTGATCCACGACGATGCCAGCCAAGTTAGTTGCATTGGGTGCGGTCACTGTTCCCAGGGTGTTCAACGTTTGGGCGTCAATTATGGCAAGACTGCCATAACCCTCAAATGTGACGAACAATATTGCTGAATCCGTGTCAATGGCAAGCCCAACACCGC